>JAHIWE010000017.1 GCA_018816105.1 bacterium
TAATAAATCATTTCTATGGGTGGTTACAATTGCTTTTATATGAGCCCCTGCTTCAATGATAGTATTTGCAACACTTAAAGCTTGATCAGGTTCAAGGGCAATTACTACCTTTGCACTTCCAATTACAAAATGAGTATCCAAAAGTGCATCTTGTAACCTTTTTCTCCATCGCACAATAGAAGGGTGTGGTTGAGATATATTTTTTACTTTACATAATCGTTTAAAGAATTTATCACTCTCTTCTAATCCACCTAAAGAGTCAAAATGAAAAAGGTTAATATTTGCATTTTTATCAAGTATCTTATCTCCACATTTTTGAACACTTTTTCCAATGGTGATTACTAGTTGACAGTTGGCAAGTTTTTTTATATCTTCAACAGCAATTCCTCCACTACTAAGTGCTCCTTGTTTAAGTCCTAGGTGACCATCAAGGGATTCACTAATATCAGGAAGTGCAAAAACTTCATAACCAAAAAGGGCTATAGTGTCTTTGATTTTTTCAACTTCAATTGGTTTCATATTTACATTTGGAATTATTAAAGCTTTATTTGAGTCTATCTCATTTGAACGCTCTACTAATTGCTCGATTATAGCTTCGATTGATTTTGCAAAACCACTTTCAATTGAACCTTCAAAATCAGGAGTATTTACATAAACCATTTGTTGAATATCTTCAACTAATTTGCTAGCACCTTTTATATCATCACCTTTTGTTTCAGTAAGTCCCGTTGTAAAAAGTCCTACTAAATCAGGTTTTACTTTTTTTGTAATATTTTTTATACTCTCACTTATTGCATAATCACCACCATCAATAACAGCTGTAATATCATTTACTGCAGTTGTCTGAACAGCGATTGGGTCATTAAAATGACGTGTAAAAAATACCTTTGTAAAAGAAGCACAACCTTGGGCCCCGTGCATAAGTGGCATACAGTTTTTTATTCCTAAAAAACAAAGCATCGCTCCCATTGGTTGAGATAATTTTATAGGGTTTAATTGTAAGGGTTTTTTGCTTATTGCTTCCATGGTACTTCCTAAGAGAGTTTTAGGAAGTTATGCAAGAAGTATTCCTTATAAAAATTAGTAGTTAAATAGTTTTTATTTTTACAAGAGAAGATTATTTATAGTATTTTTAATTTAACTTTACTTTTTTTAAATAATCACTAATCATAGGAATATAATCTTTTCTGCATATTAGATGAGTTTGGGGTTCTTTTGGTATTTTAGTTAGAATTAAATCATCTGTATAAGCATATTTATCAATAATTTGTTTGGAAACATAGGCTTTTCCCATACCTGCTTTTACACAACCTAAAATAAGTTCATAATTTTCTATAAATATTGTTTTAAAATCCAAATTTCCTTTTTGTTTTGTATACTCTTCAAGAAATTTATAATGGGAACTATCTTTTTTGTAGCCAATTAAGCAGTTTTTTGCTTCATTTATTTTTGATTCAACTAAATATAAATCATCATAAAATTTGTTTAAAACTAATAGATCTTTATGATTTGGATTTCCAGTAATAAAAGCAATATCTAATTTATAATCTAATATTTGCTCTAAAATTTGTGGATTGGCATTGGTATATAATTCTAGTTCCATATTTGGATATTTTTTGTTTAGTTTATTTATGAATTGAAGTAGTCTTATAGCTACATTTGCCTGCCCAGAACCAATACGAAGTATTGTTTGATGGGAAACATTTTTCATTTGTAAAGTTGCTTCTTCTGTTTTTTTTACAATATCAACAGCATATGGATAGAGTCTTTCACCCTCTTTTGTAAGAATTACACCCTTTGGAGTTCTATGAAATAAACTGTAATTAATAACTTTTTCTAATTGTTTAATTCTAAGGCTTACATTTGATTGAGTAAAGCCTAAATCTTCGGCACCCAATGAGATTGATTTTCTATTTGCAACTGATACAAATACTTTTAATAAAGATGAATCCATATTACTATCCATTATGTAGTGTATTATTTTATATTATTTGACATAATACAATAAAGAATTTATAATTCAAAAAAATAAAGGATAGATATGACACTTTTTTTAACACTACTTGGTAAAATACTACCCTTATATTTTAGTATTATATTAGGAATTTTCTCAACGGCTTTTTTAAATTGTAATAAAGATACTATTGCAAAGATTTTACTTTTTATTTTGGCTCCAATTATAGTTTTTACAGCAACCATTAGTGTAAAATTAGATGCTTCAGTAGTATTCTTACCTATTTTCTTTTTCCTTTTAAGTACAATTATTGCATTTTCTACACTTGCATATTTTAAAAAAGTTTATAGTGATAATACTGCTAATTTATTAGCTTTTAGTACAGCAACAGGGAACACTGGAAACATAGGTATTCCACTTGCTATTTTATTTTTAGATTCGCATATAGTTGATGTATTTATTTTTACAGTCTTAGCTTCACTTTTATATCAAAATTCTGTTGGGTACTATATAACGGCAAAGGGTAATTTTACAGCAAAACAAAGTGTTTTAAAAGTTTTAAAACTCCCCGTACTCCATGCTTTTTTATTAGGATTATTATGTAATTTATTGGGTTTTAGAATACCTGAAATGTTTATGGATTACAATAATTATCTAAAAGGAGCTTATGCAATATTAGGAATGATGCTTCTTGGAATGGGAATGGAGAAAATAAGAACAAATAACTCTTTTGATAAAAAGTTTATCTTTTATACTTTATTTATCAAATTTATCATTTGGCCAGTTCTTATCATATTATTTATATATTTAGACAATACCTTTATACATTTCTTAAATAAAGAGTTTTATTTGCTTATGTTTATATTCTGTATTGTACCACTTGCAGGGAATACGGTAACAGTTGCAACCTTACTAGATGTTAAACCTGAAAAAATGTCATTGGCAGTTTTTATATCTACTTTGGTATCTTTGTTTTATATTCCATTGATGATATATTTATACAATTTAAATATGTAAATATAAATCAACATCTCTTAAAGTATCAATATCAATTGAATAGTTTTCTTCTAAAACTACTTTGATACAATACTCTTTTTTTAATAGCTCTTTTGCTCCAAAATCTGCTTTTAATTTGGAGATTTCATTATAAAATTTTTTAGGAAATATTGCGGGAACTTTTGGTTTTTCTCCATATAAAGAAGCGATAATATTCTCATTTAAAATACTTCTTTTTAAAGATTGATAATGTGATAATGGAATAAAAGGCTGGTCACAAAGCATTACCATTGTATAGTCAAAATCTTTTGTGTGATTTACTCCTAAAGCAAGGCTTGAACCCATACCTTGCTGATAATTTTCATTATAAATTATATTTATATCTAAATCTTTTAGTTCATTTTCACACTCTTCTTTTTTATGACCTAGAACTACAAAAACACTATTAGATATTTGAATAGCTTTTTTAACACTATTTCTTAAAAGGGTTTCTTTCTTATATATTAATAGTTGTTTTGATTTGCCTTCTAATCTTGAAGATGTTCCAGCAGCTAAAATTATAATAGCTAAGTTATTATATTTTTCCATTTTTTTTAGCCTCAATTTGAGCACAAATAGAAAGTGCTATTGATTGATGTGTATTTCCACCAATATCTAAACCAACTGGTGCAAAAAATCTTTCATCATTACCTAAATTAAAGTGTTCTTTTGTTTTTTGCATATTCTTTTTATTACCCATTAATCCAATATATTCTATATTTGAGTTTATTAATGCTTTTAAATAAGTAGAATCAGTTTTTGGACTATGACTTAATATCACTGAAGCATTATATGTACTTAAATCCATAGTTAGTATATCCTCTAAGTTTTCTAGTTCTATTAAGGTATCCGCTTGGTTTACAAAAGATTCTTTTATATTTATATCTATAACTGTAGTTTCCCAAGCCATTAAATTTGCCATAGAAATTAGTGAACTCACATGAGCTCCTGAACCAAAAATCAAAAGAGAATAAGGTTTTTTAATAGTTTGATAAAATTTATCATTCTCAAATTTTATAAAACTTACCTCATCAATAATTTCAAAACTATTATCTTTTATAGATCTAACAATTGTTTTATTTTCACTTTTTAATGCAAGACCTAAAGCACCATAGTTATCTTCAAAAAAGAAAGCTTGAGAGAAATACTTACTTGTTCCATGTCCTGAAGATTCATCTATTGGGATTGATTCAAAGTATTGAGGTTTTTTAGTTTGTAAAGCTTCTTTTGAATTTTCAATTACTTTATTTTGTAAAAAGTTACTTCCTAAAACACCTGTAAATTCACCTTTAGAATTTACAAGCATCATATTTCCAGCTTTTGCATAAGTAGAACCTAGTGTTTCAATAACACTAGTTACTACTATATCAAGTTTTTTGTTTTTACAATCTTCTATAAATTTTAAGGATTGTTTATTTTGAAACATTGCTTATCCTAGTTTGATAGGGAATTTCGTATATCTTTTTCCTGTTGCATCTGCTAAGGCATTTATTACTGCTGCAAACATAGGTGGAACACCAATTTCTCCCACTCCTCCAATTTTTTCACCTGAATTTATAATTTCAACTTTGATACTTTCAGGTGCATCACTTATTCTATTTACTTCATAATCATAGAAATTGTTTTGGTCAACTGCCCCATTTGTTAGTGTTATTTGTGCTGATTTTATATATCCAATTGTAAAGTTGATTGAACCTTCTATTTGATTTTCAATTCCAAGTGGGTTTATTGCCATTCCACAATCAACTGCTGCCCAAACATTTTGAACTTTATAGTCATTGTTTTCAACTTTTACTTTTACAACGTAAGCCACAATACTTCCAAAAGACTCTGCAATTGCTACACCATAACCACTATTTTTTTCTCTTTTGTACCAGTTTGATTGCTTTGCTACATTTTCAAGTAATTTATTGTATCTAGGCTCTTTCATATTTTTGATTCTAAAATCAATTTGGTCAATACCAGCAGCAATTGCAGCTTGGTCTACGATATTTTCAACAACAGGTGCTGATGTTGTATGACCAACTGATCTAAGCCATAAAACTGTAACAGGAGACTGGGGACAAAATGCTTTTAAATCATGATTTGCAATATTATATGGGTGTGATTCTAAACCTTCTCTTTGTGTAGCATCAATTCCATCTTTGAACATAAAACCTTCAAACATTGTTCCTTTAATTAGTGATTGATTAATAACATCAGCTTTAAATGCAGTTATTTTCCCATCTTTATCTACAGACATTTTTGCTTTATTTATAGTCATAGGTCTATAGTAACCCATTTTGATATCATCTTCTCTTGTCCATAAAGTCTGAATAGGCCAAGCTTCATTTTGAGCTACATAAACAGCATCTATTACAAAGTCACTAGCCGGATTTGCACGTCTTCCAAAACTACTTCCTAAATAATTGTTATAATACTCTACATCTTCAGGTTTGATTCCTAAAATTTTCGCACAAGTTCCTCTATAAAGTGTTTGAAATTGTCCACCAACACTCATATATGCTTTATCGCCTTTATGGTGAACTGTACAGTTTAGTGGCTCCATTGCGGCATGTGCTAAAAATGGAAAAGAGTACTCAGCTTCAACAACTTTAAATGCCTCTTTAAAAGCTTTAGAACTATCTCCATTTTTTTTCATAAGAGGTAAATCCTCTTTATCTAAATAGCTTCTATACTCTTTTTCTAAATCAGCACTAGAGATTTTCTCAAATTCTCCATTATCCCAAATTACATCAATCTTTTCCATTGCCATTTTTGCTTGGTACCAATGGTTTGCAATTACAGCTATTTTTTCATTTGGAAGTTGTTTGATTTTTAAAACCCCTGACATATTTTTAGCTTTTGAATCGTCATAACTTTTAATTTTAGCCCCAAATACTCTAGGTTGAACAAGTGCTGCGTATTTCATATCTGGAAGTCTAACATCTATACCAAATTTAGCTTGTCCCGTGATTTTCTCATTTACTTCTATTGGATGTCTTTTTGTTCTTTTTCCTATTAAATTATGCTCTTTAAGATCTTTTAATTTTACATCTTTTGGTATTTCCATATTTTTGATATCATCTATTAATGAACCATAAGATAGTTTTTCTTTTGTTCTATTATTTATAACATACGAGTCTTTTGTAGAAACATCATACATTCTTACTTTCCATTTCTTAGCAGCTGCACTTTTTAACATATATCTTAGCGTTGCACCTACAAGTCTAACTCTTTGTTGTTGAGTTTTAATACTCATTGAACCACCAGTTAACATCATAGGCATTCCAGGGATATTGTAAACATCAGCTACTGGTGCTGGTTCAAATATAATCTTTTCCCACTCAGCATCTAATTCATCAGCAATACATATAGCAATACCTGTATATGCACCTTGTCCCATTTCTACTTGACCTAAAATAAATGTAATGGTATTGTCTTTATCTATTTTAATAAAAGCATTTGGTTGAATGATTTCCTCTTTTTTTTCTTCAACTTTTGCAGCCATACCTTTAATTGGAAGATTAAATCCAATGATAAAAGCTGAACTAACTAGTGTACTGTTTTTTATAAATTCTCTTCTATTTAAATTCATTTTTTATCCTTTTGCCACAGTTGAAACTGCTTTAAGTATTTTATTGTATGTCCCACATCTACAGATATTACCTTGCATTGCACTTTTTATCTCATCTTTTGATGGATTTTTATTTGATTTTAAAAGTGCACTTGCATTCATAATTTGTCCAGGTTGACAATATCCACACTGAGCCACATCAAAGTCTCTCCAAACTTGTTGAAGTTTTTTTATTTCTATATCTTGGGTATTTTCTATTGTTGTAATTTTTTTATCCATTACTTGACTCAATGGTGTTGAACAACTTCTAATAGCAACTCCATCAAGTAAAACAGTACATGCTCCACATTGACCTACTCCACAGCCAAATTTTGTTCCAGTTAGGTTTAAATGATCTCTTAAAAGCCATAAAATTGGTGTCTCTTCTGATATATCGCTTAGTTTGTAAGTTTTATTATTTATAATAATATTATTCATATCTTTTCCTATGTTGTGAAAGTTTTGTCTATTTTTATTATATTTGAAAGTAAAGATATATGATAGAATGATTTTCCAGAACTATTGCCTATTTCTCTAAATTATGTGATAATCCAAGTTTAGGAGTTAACATGAATTATAGAAATGAGCTAATATCATTAATAAAAGAAAATAGTAATACAGAAGGATTGATATTAACAAATATCTCTTCTTTAAAGTTTTACACAACAACTCAAATCTCTGAGTTTGTAAGTATAATTTATGAACCATCATTATGTATAGCTATTCAAGGTTCAAAGGCTGTTGGCTTTGGTGATGAGATGTATAGTTATTCTTCTGAAAAATATTTAATTGTATCGACCCATATTCCAGCAAATGTTAGGATTGAAGAGGCATCAAAAGAAAAGCCATATTATTCAATAATTATAAATTTTACATTAGAACAAATTTATGACGTAATTAAAGAATTAAATGATGATTTACAAGAAAGTAAAAATAAAATACTTCAAAAAAGTCTTTGTTTTGATGTTTTAGATGATTCTTTATTAGAACCATTATTCAGGCTTTTAAAGCTTTCACAGAGAAAAGATAATGTGGAGTTTTTGTCAAATCTTATATTGAAAGAAATTATCTATATTTTACTTCAAAGAAATAGTGATTTTTTTAAACAATATGTTTTAGAAGGAAATATAGCTAATCAAATTGTAAAAGCAATAACTGAAATAAAAGATAACTTTTCTCAAAGTATAAATATGAAAAATTTATCAAAAAATATTGGAATGAGTGAATCTTCTTTGTATAATAACTTTAAAAAAATCACCACTATGAGCCCATTACAATTTCAAAAAAAGATTAGACTTGAAGAAGCAAAACAAATGTTAATAAATCAAAATTTAGATGCTGCTCAAGTAGCTTTTGAAGTTGGTTATGAAAGTCCTTCTCAATTTAGTAGAGAATATTCAAGGATGTTTGGAATGTCACCTAAAGCTCACGTTAATTTATTAAAAGATAATTAATTAAGCCCAAGGTTCAGGATTTCCCACAACTTTAAACACTTTGTTATTTACAGCATTACATACATCAATAGCAAGATTTACAAGTCCTGCATATGCTCCATAAGAGACTTTTTTTTCTTGATTTACATCTACAAAGGCTACTTTTTTCTTAATAGCTGTATATAAACTTCTTCCACCTGCAAGCAAAATATCAACATTATGTTCATCAATTAATTGAGCTTGTTGAGTTCCTGGGTCTGTCATTAATATTTTTACATATTGAGCACAAATTTCTTTATCTTCTAGAGTCGCTTTTTGAACACTAGTGGCAACCACATTTATTCCTATATCTTGTAGTGCTGATGCTATTGACCAAGTTTTATTTCCGCCTGTATTCAAAATAGCTTTTTTACCCTCTAAAATTTTTCTATATGGAATAAGTGCGAGTTCTAGTTTCTCTTCTTCCTTTTTTATTAAAGCCTCTGCACGGGCGCTTAATTCTTCATTTCCAAAGGCATTTACAATAGATCTTATTGCATTTGAAGTGTCACGTTTTCCATAAAATGAGATAGATATATATGGAATTTGATATTGTTCTTGCATTTTTCTAGTTAGTGAAATAAGTGATTTTGCACAAACAATTACATTTAGTTTTGCTGTGTGTGCCATTTGGATATTTTCAATTCTTCCATCACCCGCTAGTGTTGAGATTACTTTTATTCCAATTTTTTCTAAAAGCGGTGTGTATTGCCACATATCTCCTGTCACATTATATTCACCAATTAAATTTATTCCAAAAGGATGTATAACTTCAGGTTCTCGAGTTCCAATTAATTGATTTAAAACAGATTCTCCACCAAGGCGTGAGCCAAGATTTTTACCACCTACGAAACCAGGAGAATGAATAATTACAATTGGAATTTTATGTTTTTCTTGCATTCTTGAACAAACACTATCCATATCATCACCAATCATGGCAGTTACACAAGTTTCATATACAAAAATACCTTTTGGATTTTTATGTTCAACAATATAGTTTATTGACTCTTCAAGTTTTTTATCTCCACCAAAAATTACATCATTTGTATTTACATCTGTTGTATATCCCATTACAGTATTGTTATCTCCATGATGCGAAGTTAGTGTTTGTCTAGTTTCCCAAGAAGCACCAATGCAAGTAGCAGGTGAATGTACTAAATGAATAACATCAGCAAATGGAAAAAGAGCAATTTGAGCTCCCTCAAATGCACAACCACCACTTGTTGCTCCTGGTTTTGGTTTATCACATGAAGATTTTTTTGTTTTATTATGTGAACAGTCACTTTCACTCAATAGTTCTCTAATAAGCTTTTTGTTTATCATGACAGATTCTTTATATTGGATTTTAATAATTACTTGCAAGAGATGTTCCTTAGAGTTTGTGGAATACTATTTGCATATATAAATTTAAGAAATATTTAGGAGAAAAAAATGATAGCAATACCTTTAGATAAAGAAGAATCAACAGTAATTTCAAAACTTTATGGAAATTCGCCATACTTTGCTTTCTTAAATGAAGATACAGGAACTTTTAAAGTTGTAGAAAACAAAGGTTGTGGTGACGGAATAGAAACTGCAAAGTTTATTTCTGAACAAAAAATTGATAGTACAATTTTCTATCATATGGGAGAAGGTATTTATAACTTTTTTCAAGAAAATGGACTAAAAGTTTATAGTTGTGTGAAAAGCTATTTAAGTATAGATGAGATTTATTTACAAGTTTTAGGACAAAAATGTAAAGAAGTTACTAAATCAAATAGCTCAACACTTTTAGATTGGGGAACTTCGAGTTGTACTTGCTCTTGTAGTTCTAAATAGGTAAAAAAATGAATAAAGATTTGGATTATTATCTTAGTTTAGATTACCCAATAGAGAGTTATTCTGGGGAAAATGAAATCGGAGATGCTTATTTGGTGCAATATATTGATTTTGATATAAAAGCTGCCAGTGAAGATTATGATGAAGCTGTTTTATTGGCTAAAGAGTATCTCAAAAAGCATTTAGAAAAACAATTAAAATTAAATAATCCAATTCCAAAACCAAAAGAAGGTATAAGATTTATGGAACACAGAACTGCTCTTGAGGCGTATAAAAACAAAGATTTTAAAAAAGCTCACGATATTTGGATTGAAGAAGCTAAATTTAAAAATGACCAAGCAATGGCAAATTTAGGTTTAATGTACCTAAAAGGTGAAGGTGTAGAAAAAGATTATACAAAAGCAAAAGAGTTTTTTGAAAATGCAAGCTCTTATGATAATGATTCTGCAAATTTTAATTTGGCATTAATGTACCAAACAAAAATTGGCGTTGAAGAGGATATTTCTAAGGCTATTGATTATTATAGACGTGCTGTTAGAAAAAATCACGTTCAAGCAGCGTTTAGATTGGCTTTGATTCTTTTAAAAGATAGAACAAATCTTGATGGTGTTAAAGAAGGATTTTATTGTATGTTAAAAGCAGCAAAAGCAGGCCACGTAATGGCAACTGTTCAATTAACAGGAGTTGATAAACCTTTGGTTGAAGAAGCTGAGTTAAATGAGTTTTTTAGGGCAAAAGATTTAGAAACACAATTAGAAATCATAAATGATGCACTTGAAAGATTTATAAGACCAATTTTGAAAAAAGATGGTGGAAATATAATTTTAATAGATTATATAAATGAACCTGATATTGAACTAAGACTTGCCTATCAAGGTGCTTGTGTTGGATGTTCTATTGCATCAACTGGAACTTATGAAATGATTAGAAATACAATTGAGCAAATCATTGATAAAAAAGTAAGGATTTACGTATTATGAAAATTGCATTTGCTTCAAAAGATAATATTTATGTAAATCAACACTTTGGTTGGTGTAAAGAGTTTTATATTTATGAAATCTTAGAAGATGATTACAATTTTATAAAATCTGTTGATTCTTCCCTTGAAATTGATGATGAAATAGAAAAACTCACTTACAAAATAGAGTGTTTAGAAGATAGCGATATTTTATATGTTCAACAAATTGGCCCAAAAGCTTCAAGAATGGTTCAATCTTGTAAAATATTTCCAATGCAATCAAGCAGAGAAAATGAAAAGATTGAAGATATTTTAAATCAATTGATAAAAATGAGATCTAATCCTCCAATTTGGATGAGAAGGTTATTAGAAAATGAATCATAATAAACCAATAGAAATAGTAGATAATATTTTCTTTATTGGGGTCTTTGACCCTGATATTAGAACATTTGATATTATAATGAAAACAGCAAACGGTTCTTCATACAATGCTTATTTGATTAAAACAGACGAAGGTGTGATTATTGTTGATACTGTAAAAGTTGAGTTTCAGCAAGAGTTTTTTTCAAAAATCGAACAACTTTGTTCATATGATGAAATAAAATATGTATTATGTCACCACTTAGAACCAGATCACGCAGGTGCAATTCCTGAACTAATCAAACGTGCTCCTCAAGCAAAAGTTCTAATTTCACCTCAAGCAACACCTATGTTAAAAGCAATTACAGATAAAGAAGATATTGATTTTGAAACAGTGTGGACAAATAAAAGTTTAGTTTTAGGAAATAAAACAATTAAATTTTTAACAACACCTTATTTACATTGGCCTGAAACCATGAGTTCTTATGTGGTTGAAGATGGTCTTTTATTTAGTGGAGATGTTTTTGGTAGCCATTATTACGATAAAAGACTTTTTGATGATTTAGTAGGTGATTTTTCTTACTCTTTTAAATACTATTATGACCATATTATGAGACCTTTTAAATCTTATGTTTTAAGTGCTTTAAAACTCTATGATAAATTAGATATTTCAGTAATTGCTACTTTACATGGTCCAATTATTAGAGAAAAACCATATAAATATATTGAACTTTATAGAAAATGGAGTTTAGATAGACCTGATAATATAAGCTCAAATGATAAAATCATCTCTATTTTTTATCTAACTAGTTATAAAAATACTAGAGATATGGCTGAAGCTATTTTTGATGGAGCTGAAAGTGTAAAAACAATTCGTACAAGTTTGTATGATTTAGCTTCTATTGAAGAACAAAATATGATAAATATTCTAGAAGAGAGTGATGGAATACTAATAGGAACTCCAACAATCAACGCAGATGCCCCAAAACCAATATGGGATTTATTATCTTGTATGATGTATTTGGAGAAAAAAGGCAAAACTGGTCACTCATTTGGATCATATGGTTGGAGTGGAGAAGCTCCAAAAATGATACTTGATAGGATGAAATCGTTACATTTTAGAGTACCTCCAATGGAATCTATGAAAATTAGACTCATTCCAACCAAAGATGAATTAAAAAACTGCTATGATTTCGGTAGAGAATTTGCCGAAATTGTAAATGGTAAAATGATTGAAATAGATATGAACTAAAAATTCATAACCGATGAGTATACAAACTTTACAGGGGTTTAACTAAAACTGTACTCATCGCTTATTAATTTTCTAAGATAAATCACTTAAATTTGAAACCTTATAAATCACATCTTTTAACTCATTTAACTTTTTTATTACAGCATCATTACAATGTTTATCAAGCTTATACCTTGCATCTATGAAATCATAGACATTATCAATATTTCCATAAACTTCTTTTAGAAGCTCTTTTTTTATCTCTTCTTGCACTTTCATTTTAAATCCTTTTTTTATATGTAGTTTATTATGCATTTTTTATTCCTAGATTTTCTAAGGAACACATTGTGCATTGTTATTTTGAAATAATAAATAAGGAGTTATCTATGAGTTGTTCGTGTACTTCAAGTAGTTCTCAAGAATCAATTCAAGAAGAGGTAATGGCAAAGATTAATAATCACCCATGTTATAGTGAAGGTGCTCACCAACACTATGCAAGGATTCACGTAGCCGTTGCACCTGCTTGTAATATTCAATGTAACTACTGTAATAGAAAATATGATTGTTCAAATGAAAGCAGACCTGGTGTTACTAGTAGTAAATTATCACCAGAAGAAGCAGTTAAGAAGATTTTGTATGTTGGTGGAGAAATTCAACAACTTTCAGTTGTAGGAATCGCAGGTCCTGGTGATGCATTAGCAAACCCTGAAAAAACTTTTAAAACTTTTAAAATGCTATATGAAAAAGCACCGGATTTAAAAATGTGTTTATCTACAAATGGGCTTATGCTTCCTGATTATGTTGATAAAATCCAAAAATATAATGTTGACCACGTTACTGTTACAATCAATTCAGTTGATGAAACAGGAGAAGTTGGTTCAAAAATTTATCCATGGATTTTATGGAATCATAAAAAAGTATTTGGAAAAGAAGCAGCAAAAATTCTTCTACAAAGACAACTTGAAGGTATCAAGATGTTAACTGATAGAGGAATTTTAGTAAAAGCAAACTCTGTTTTAATTCCAGGTGTTAATGAGCATGAGTTACCAAATGTTGCTAAAAAACTAAAAGAGTTAGGTGTATTTTTACATAATATTATGCCACTATTGTCTAAAGAAGAGTATGGAACACATTATGGATTAACTGGACAAGCAAGTGCCACTGACCAAGAAGTTATGGCAGCGCAAGAAGCTTGTGGTATGGATATGAAATTAATGTCACATTGCCGACAATGTAGAGCTGATGCTGTTGGATTAATCGGTGAAGATAGAGGGGATGAGTTTACAAAAGACTCTTTTATAAAAATGGACTGGGAAGATTTAACTAAAAAATATGATATTAATGCACGTGCGCAAAAACATCAAGTTATTGAAAACTGGAGAGCAGCTCTTGAAGTTGCAAATGAAAAAATTAAAATTGAACAAGCAAGTAAAGAGCAATTAAGTTCAACTGGTGAGACTAAATTAGTTGCAGTTACAACAGCTGGTGAAGGAATGATTAACTTACACTTTGGTAATGCTAAAGAGTTCTTAATCTATGAAGCTGGTGATAAAGCAATCAAATTTGTAATGCACAGAAAAGTAGAAAATCCATATTGTAAAGGACCTGAGGATTGTGATGGTTCTTATCCAATTGAAGATATTAAAAACACTTTAAAAGATGTGGATTTATTATTAACTGAAAAAATCGGTGGATGCCCAATGGATGAATTAAAATCAATTAATTTGATTTGTGATGATTCTTATGCACTTCAACCAATTGAAAAATCAGTATTTGCAGCAGTTCAAAAATATTTTTATTCGCAAAATTCAGAAAATACAAAAACTGAACATGAGTTAGGGTAATTCCTAACTTATGAAAACAAAACCTACAGTAATACTTCTAAAAGGTAATGGCCCAATTTCTATAAATAATGAATTAATGGAGCTAATTACAATTACTACTTCACACGGTTTTATTGGTTTCCCACTAAAACAACTTCGTGCACAAAAAGTTATGACACTAACTGACTATGATAGATTTTTAACAATTGAAAAAGAAATTTTTGCAAAACCATGTTGTTTTGTTTTTTCTTATGACAAATTAGAAGATAAAGATTTAGAACTTATTAAGGCTGAAGAGTTAGAAATTTTAGAATAATTTCTAACTCTTTTTTACTTTGATTTATTGTTTAGGTAATTTGTTTTTTAATTTAGCAATTATAAAATTATCAAGCCCACATTTAACATTTTCAAAATCGCCATCTAGATATTTAATTTGATTCTTATAGATAACTGCCCATTTATTATCTTCATCTTTAAATACAATAGCATTCTCATCTTTGTAACAAACTTCTATTGAACTTAAATCTTTTGAATTTAATTTTTTAAATTGATAATTATATATAGAGTCTTCCTGCCGATTTGAAACAGTTATATATTTATCTTTAAAATTAACTCTTCCTTCTACTTCTAAAAGTTTATGTTCATCCCCAATTTTGTATATTGTACTCTCTCCTTTTATGAATACTGCATATAAATCACCCTTAATATCAGTTATGTTCTTATATTTTGCTTCTACAACAATTTGTAAATCTATATCCATAATTCCATATAAACCATTTTTTCTAAAGATTGCATATTTAGCATCTTTATTTATCTTCCAAATATAATCAGCTTTAAATAATGGCTCACTATTTCCTTCTTTAAAAATATAATATCCAGAAGGTTCTCCTGCAGAATTATTTTTAATTATTTCTCCTAGGATATATTTTTTATCTTCGTTAAAATTATCTAATTCTTTAAATTTTGCAGGTAGAATTAAATCTCCATTTGTATTATATAAAGAATTATTGTAATAATTTATTGTTGCTTTGAAATATATAATATCTCCATTTTTATTGTATTTTGGAGTTATGTCTTTATATTTAAGAGGAATGATAATTTTTGAATCTTTATCTATTACACCTTTCATTATATTAAAATTATTTACTCGTGATGAAACTATAAAATAAGTTTTATCATGTAAGTAAGTATAAGGGAAGATAGTATCATATGATTGTGAAAATAGTATTCCTCCATTTGAATCTAAAATTATATTTTGCCCTTTCCCGATATCTAAAATATTATAATTATTTATTACTGAGTTTCTATATGTTATTACCCCTGTAAATTTTTTAGTATCAAGATTCATAAACTCATATAACTTTTTTTTCTCATTGTATATAGGCACAAATTTCTTAGAAGAATATTCTCCAATATCATCGAGAGGAGAATTAATAACATTAGTATTATATTTATTTATAATGAACCAATGATTATTTAATTTTACAGGTTGAATACCATCTATGAAATAACCTTTATATGGAATGTTTTTAATGTCATCATATTGAGCAGGGATAATAACATTAAAATTTGAATCAAAGAAACCATATTTATTATCTTTTTTAAAAGGTACCATATCATTATCATATTGATCTGTCTCTATCCATTGATATATTGTAGGTACATTTAATTTTTTTGTTTGTGCATCTAGAATTCCATATCTATCATTCTTTTTTACTACAATGTATCTATTATTAATTATTTTTATATCTTCAAAAATATCCGTTGATAAGGGTTCACTATCAAATGAATAAATTTTAAAATTGTCAAGTACTCTTAAATCTATAGTCTCTTTAATTTTGTTATTTTCAGTTTTTATGAAAAAACTATTTTGTATCTCACCATTTGCATTTTTATTAAATGCCCCACTCCATGATAACCTTTCATTCCCTCCATAGATACGTACTTTTTTTTCGTCATTTGTGAAAAGTTTTTCTTCTTTTTTAGTTGTACTTTTAGATAATACATCTAATTCTTGAATTGCTTCTAAATCATTTTCAGTAGAATATTTCACTGAATTCCATTTATTCTTATCTTTTTCAAACTTTAGATAAATAACATCTGAACCGCTAATTTGTTTGTAAACTCCATCATATCTTAATGGTTTTACATCCTTAGTTGCAATACAACCACTAAATCCCAATATCAATCCTATAATTGATATTACATAAATTAATTTTCTCAAATTTATCCTTATTTTATAACTAATAATATAATAATATAATATTAAATATTAAACATATTTAATCATTCTTAATTTTCTTCTTAAGTATTAAAGTAAAAAAATTAGAAATTTTATAATAATTTAGAATTCTTTCTAACCCATTCTCACTTCGGAACACTATTTGCATAACTTTTTATATCGAAATTAAAGGTTAGTATAATGCCAATTATTAATGATACAACTTTAAGAGATGGTGAACAAACGCCATTCGTAGCTTTCAACCTAAAAGAGAAATTACAAATAGCAAGGCTTTTATATGAAGCTGGTGCAGATGAGCTCGAAGTAGGAATTCCTGCAATGGGGAAAAAAGAACAAGAAGATTTAAAAGAGATTCTTGCCCTTAATTTACCTATTCCAATAATGAGCTGGAATAGAGCTACGATGAGTGATTTAGAAGCCTCTTTAAAGTGTGGACTAAAAGCAGTTGATTTATCTATACCTGTTTCAGATATTTTGATTGACATTAAATTTGGTGGAGATAAAACAAGATTACTAAAACAACTAGAAACGGTAATTTTACAAGCTAAAAAAGAAAATTTATTTGTTTGTATTGGTGGTGAAGATTCAAGTCGCGCGAATAACTCTTTTTTAAAAGAGATTATGACATTAGGATTTGAACTTGGTGCAAATAGATTTAGATATTGTGACACGGTTGGTATTTTAACACCTCATAAAACTTATGAGAATATCAAAGATTTAAGTTCTTCGAATCTTTTAGATATAGAAATGCATACTCACAATGACTTTGGAATGGCTACCGCAAATGCAATTGCAGGATATGAAGCAGGAGCTTATAGCTCTAATACTACGGTTATTGGTATTGGTGAGAGAGCTGGAAATGCTAGTTTTGAGCAAGTATTAATGTCTTTGAGACTTTTGGGAAAAGAAATTAATATTAATTCAAAAGCTTTAAAATCTCTTATTAAAACTGTAAGTAGTGCTTCTCATAGAAGAGTTGATACTAACTTACCAATTGTCGGTAAAAACATATTTTCACATGAATCTGGAATTCATGTAAATGGCATGATGAAATCAAAAAATGCTTATGAGCCTTTTAATCCTGAAGAATTAGGTCTTAAAAGAAGTTTTCCAATAGGAAAACACTCAGGAAGTTCAACTTTGATTTATCATCTTAAATCTATTGGGATAGAACCCAATATTCAAATCGTACAAAAACTACTTCCAAAAATTAGAGAAATAGTAACTAATAGAAAAAAAGTATTAAGTACAAATGAATTAAAAGAGTTATACCTATGTTCCTTGGATATTTAAAAAATGGATTTGAACAATCTTTAGAGGATTTAATAAATTTTAATCCTTTATTTGACTTAGAATTATTAAGAAAAACATATTCTGTATTTCCTGAGTATTGTTTTGCTGCCTATGAAGATTCGAAAATTGTGGGCGTTATTAGTGCATACTCTTTTAATAAACATCTATATATTAATGTTTTTGAAGTATTAGATGATTATGAAAATCTTTTTACAAGATTAATTTCATTATTGATAAGAAATTTATCAGATGCAAATATTCTAGTTTTGGTTGAGAATGAACGCAGTTATGATTTAGAAAAACTAGGATTTCAAAACTATAGTGATTTTGTACGTTTACTTCATACAGGTGAAGCAGTAGCTTTTAATTTTTCAAACTCTACAGCTAAACAAGTAAATGCAGAGCATTATGATGAAGTTGCAAGAAGAATAGATAAAAAAGTTTTTGATGATGAAAGAGATAATTATTTAAAGCAAGATTGTGTTTTTTCAAACTCTTTGAAACTTTCAACAGATTTTGGTTTTTTGCACTCTTATGTTGTAAATAAAAGATATATCAAAGTTTCTCCTTGGCTTATGGAAAACGAAGCTTTTTTAGATGCTGAAAAGCTCTTAAGAGGTCTTTTGTATTATCGAGGATTAAAGAAAATCTTTGCATATGCACCAAAAGATGTAAAAGAGATAGTGGATTTATATGAAAGCTATAAGTTTAAAATTGATGGTGATTTTAAACTTATGTATTTGAATGATAAACCAAATATAAAACTTGAAAACCTATATGGAATATAAAGGAGCAAAAAATGGTAACAACAGACGAACAAAAAGAATTAAAAAAACAGTTAGCAAAATTTAAAAGAATAGTATCTGAATTAGCAGGTGAGGTACATGATATTGTGGAAGATACAATCTGGACAGATTATGTAAAGTTACCAAAATTAAGTGAAGATATTAATATTGCTATGAAAGAAGTTATTGATTTTCAAGAAAAACACCCTTTTTTAAAGTAGTTTATTATGAAAAATATAAAAGAAAAACAGATTTGTGAATGTGGTGAAATGACTGTGTTTCAAGCTCAAAAGATATTTGAGCAAACAGATTTGCCATATAAAAAAGCCAAAAAACTAGTTACAGGTTGTAATCAAACATGTTGCAGGCGACCTTTGATGGCTTTGTTTAATATGGTTGAATTTGGGCAAATTGATTATGAAGAGATAGCATTTTTAATTGATGCTAAGAATGATAGATTGAAGGATTAACAATGAGTAGTGATATTGGCAATTTTGTAAAATGGATTAGAGCAAATGGTTTAACTCCTATTATGTCAGTTTTCGAAGATGATTTAGAGTTATTGACTCATTTGGATTTATCAAAAAGAAACATAAAAGATTTACCTGAATCAATCGGTGTTCTAAAAAATCTTAGTGTTTTAAAGTTATCAAACAATAGATTAAGAAAACTACCAAAAGCAATAGGTGAATTAAAAAATTTAAGAAATTTACAATGTGAAAATAATCTAATAGAAGAGTTACCATCAACAATAGGTAATCTTTCAAATTTGATGATTTTAAACCTAAATGTAAATAGATTAAAAAAATTACCAAAAGAGTTTTATAATCTAAAATCTCTAACTAGATTGACACTTGCTGCAAATAGAATTGAGGATTTAGATGAAGAATTTAAAAACTTATCAAAACTTTTATATTTGTCATTGGAAACAAATGAATTAGAAGATTTATCTGATGTATTTGGAAAAATGCAACAGCTTTATTATTTAGATTTATCTTTTAATCATTTAACAACACTTCCTAAATCTTTATCTGAAATAAAAGAGCTTCAAACACTTATTTTAGAAGGAAACAATTTAAGAGAACTTCCTTCTTTGGAGTCCCATGATATGTTAATAAAACTTGATTTAAGCCAGAATTCTTTGAAATCTTTGGATTTTGATCTTAGTAAACTGGAAGATTTAAAGATTTTACTTTTAGATAATAATTTACTAATTTCGCTTCCTTCAAAGATTTGTGAATTAAGTAAATTAACTCACCTCTCGGTTAGTTCTAACTATTTAGAGTCTTTACCTGAGCATATTGGTGAAATAGAAACTTTACAAGAGTTAGATGTTGAGGATAATGAATTGGACTCTTTACCTGATTCTATTGAAAATTTAAAAAATTTAAAAAATCTCTTTATTGCAAACAATAATGGTTTAAAAAAACCAGCAATAGCAAGTTTAGAATTTTGTGATATAAAGTAGGAAATAAAATGAGAAATTTATCTTATATGGAAAATGAAGTATTAAAACTTCTTCAAACTCATGCAAATGATGATTATTCAAAAAATGAATTAGCACCTTGGATAGCAAAAACTTCTCTAGAAATGGGGCATTTGTACTCAGATTTAGGATTAGCTAGCAGAAAAGAAATGGGAGAGTTTATGTCTAAACACTTTAGCTCTTTGGCTAAATTAAAACCAGAAGATAAAAGATGGAAAAAATATCTTTATGATTGTATCGGTAAAACAGCTCCTGCTTGTGCCACTTGTAATGACATAAGTAATTGTTTTAACTGTACTTTAAATCCAGATAGAGTTGAAAAAAAAAAGAGTAAGACCCTTGGAAATATAAAACAAAAACTTCTAGTAGAAAAAAAAGATTTAGTTATATTAGTTTCGTTCGAAGTTGCAATTGTTTTAGTCTCTTTTGCTTTTGTTTATAGATAACTCTATTTTTAAGATAAAAATTCATTGTAAATATCTCTGTTTTTAGAGTATATTTTGTATGTAATATCTTTATATATAAACTCTAAGTAATTAGCGTGAAGCCATAATCTATTTGAATTTGTAACTTCAAATCTATCCTCTTCACTTAGAGTTTTATTTAAGTAGTTTTCAGCATTTATATCATCAACCCCATAAATTGGATCACCTAATATTCTATGCCCTTGTGAATAAAGATGAACTCTTATTTGATGTTGTCTTCCCGTTAGCGGTAGTGCTTCAATTAATGTTAAATCTTTTTCTTTGTTATAGCTAATAGGTTTTATAATTGTTATTGATTCTTTTCCATCATCACAAACTTTCATTCTAACACCAATTACAAGCCCTTCTCTATCTAATCCTTTATCAATTCTTATTTCTTCTTTTATATGCCCTTCAACAATTGCTAGGTAAGACTTGTGATATTTCTTTTCTTGGAACATCTCTTTTAAATCTTTTTCACTTTTTTTATTTTTACCCACAATTATAAGACCTGAAGTTTCAGCATCAATTCTATGAATTAAATTTGCATCTTCTCCAAAATGAAATCTAATTTCATCAAGTAAAGAATAAGGAGTGTTTTTCGAAATTGGATGAACCATTAAATTTGTAGGTTTATCAAAAATTGCAAAATCAGGAAACTCAATTAAAGGTTTTAAGCCCCTTGAAACACCCTCAAATACTGCAATATATATGTAATCAGTAGGGATTGTTTCACCTGTGTTTATTGTATTCATATTTTCATCAAATATTCTTCCCTTAGATGTTAGCCGTTGCCCTATTTTAGGGTCTAGACCTAACTCATGTATCAAAAATATTTGTATTTTCTTACCTATGATAGCTTTATGTTTTTTCAGTGTAAATGGCAAATTCTAATCCTATTGTTTTTTGGAAATCTGATATTTTTTATCTGATTTTTTAAGTTTATATTGGTGTAATTTAGATAACATATCATACATAAATTAATAATAATTTTTAATAAAAATTTCAAAAAGATGATTACAAGGGACATATAAATGGTTGAAAGATACGCAAGAGTTGAAATGAGTTCAAAGTGGACTCAAGAAGCAAGATATGCAGCCTGGCTAGAAGTAGAAAAGGCAGCTGTTAAAGCTTGGAATAAACTAGGACTTATTCCCGATGAAGATTGTGAAAAGATAGTAAAAAATGCTACTTTTTCAGTAGAAAGAATTGAAGAAATTGAAGCTATTACAAAACATGACTTAATTGCATTTAATACAAGTGTATCTGAATCATTAGGTGAAGAATCAAGATGGTTTCATTATGGTATGACATCTTCAGATGCTGTAGATACTGGTGTTGCAATTCAAATGAGAGACTCATTAGAAATCATTATTGCAGATGTAAAAATGCTAATGGAATCTATTGAAAAAAGAGCACAAGAACATAAATTTACTTTAATGGTAGGAAGATCTCACGGAATTCATGGTGAGCCTATTACTTTTGGTTTAACTCTAGCTGTTTGGTATGATGAAATGGCAAGACATTTAGAAAATTTAGAACAAACTATGGAAGTTATTGCTGTTGGTCAAATTTCAGGAGCTATGGGTAACTTTGCTCATGCACCTCTTGAACTTGAAGAGTATGCAATGGCAGAACTAGGACTAAAACCAGAACCTTGTTCAAATCAAGTAATTCATAGAGATAGATATGCAAGACTTGCAACTGCTTTAGCTTTAATGGCATCTTCAATTGAAAAATTTGCTGTTCAAGTAAGACACTTACAAAGAACAGAAGTTTATGAGTGTGAGGAGTATTTTGCAAAAGGTCAAAAAGGATCTTCTGCAATGCCTCATAAAAGAAATCCAATTTTAACAGAAAATATAACTGGACTTGCTAGAATGATTAGATCATATACTATTCCAGCTATGGAAAATGTTGCACTTTGGCATGAAAGAGATATTTCTCACTCTTCAACTGAAAGATTCTGGTTACCAGATGCATTTATTACAAGTGATTTTATGTTACATAGAATGAACAATGTAATTGCAAATTTAACTGTAATGCCTGAAAATATGATGAAAAATTTAAATTTAACAGGTGGATTAGTATTCTCTCAAAGAGTATTACTAGAGCTTCCATTAGCAGGTGTAAGTAGAGAAGATGCATATAGAATCGTACAAAGAAATGCTATGAAAGTTTGGGAAGAGATTCAACAAGGGAAAGCAAGTACAAACAATAAAGGTGAGTCTTTATATCTTCAATATCTTTTAGCAGATGAAGAATTAAGATCATCTTTAAGTGAAGAAAAAATAAGAGAATGCTTTAACTTTGAATACTATACAAAAAATGTGGATAAAATTTTCAACAGAGTATTCAATAAATAATAAAAAATATTTACGCAAGGCTAAAAAATGGGAATTATGATAAAAAAAAGAAATGGTCGTAAAGAAGTTTTAGATATTACTAAAATCCAAAAAATGACTATTGATGCAACTGCTGATTTAGATGGGGTTTCTCAAAGTGAATTAGAACTTGATGCACAAATTAAATTTATAGACGGAATGAGTTCATCTGATATTCAAGATGCATTAATAAAAACAGCTGTTGAAAAAATTGACATAGATGTTCCAAACTGGACGTTTACAGCAGCTCGTCTTTTCATCTTTGATTTATACCATAGAGTTGGAAAATCAACTCATGGAGTAAAAGGTGAGCCTTATTGCCATTTAAAAGATTATTTAAAATATGGGAAAGACGCAGGTAGATTAATACCAAATCTTGGAGAAGGTTATGATTTAGATGATTTAAATTCATATATTGACCCCAAAAGAGATTTTTTATTTAACTATCTAGGAATCAAAACACTATATGATAGATATTTAATTAAAAACAATAAAGGTCAACCAATAGAGTTACCACAACATATGTTTATGGCAATTGCAATGTTTTTAGCTCAAGATGAAGAGAATAAACAACAATGTGCAAAAGAGTTTTATGATGTTGTTTCAAAATTTGAAGTAATGCTTGCAACTCCAACACTATCAAATGCAAGAACTAATAGACATCAACTATCTTCTTGTTATATTGGAAGTTCTCCTGATAATATTGAGGGAATTTTTGATGGTTACAAAGAAATGGCACTATTATCTAAATTTGGTGGAGGAATTGGTTGGGATTGGAATCAAATCAGAGCTTTAGGTGGTGTTATTGATGACCATAAAAGTGCTGCTGGTGGAACTGTTCCCTTTTTAAAAATCACAAATGATATCGCCCTTGCAGTTGACCAATTGGGTACAAGAAAAGGTGCAATTGCCGTTTATCTTGAGCCTTGGCATATGGATATTGTTGATTTTATTGATCTAAAGAAAAATTCTGGAGAAGAAAGAAGAAGAGCTCACGATTTATTCCCAGCACTTTGGATTACAGATTTATTTATGGAAAGAGTTTTATCTGATGCTCATTGGACTTTATTTGATCCTTATGAAGTAAAAGATTTATCAGAGTGTTATGGTGATGAGTTTAAAGCTAAATATGTAGCTTATGAAAATGATGACTCAATTACAAAAAATACAATGAAAGCAAAAGATTTATGGAAAAAAGTTCTAACTTCTTACTTTGAATCAGGAAGTCCTTTCTTATGTTTTAAAGATACGGCAAATAGAGCTAATCCAAATCCACATGTTGGACATATTAGATCTTCAAATCTTTGTACAGAAATTTTCCAAAATACAAAACCAAATCATTACAAAATCAAGTTGGAGTTTGTAGATGGTAGCATTGAAACTTATGAAGAAGAAGATTTAATTGTTCTTGATGGTGGGATCACTAAAAAAGCAAATAAAGTAACAGCACTTGATAGTGTAAATGGAAAAAGAATTTTTATTGTTGAAAAAGAAAAATTTGATGGAGATACAGCTGTTTGTAATCTTGCATCTGTAAACTTATCAAGAATCAACACTAAAGAAGATATTGAAAGAGTTGTTCCAATAGCTATTAGAATGCTTGATAATGTTATTGATTTAAACTTCTATCCATTAAGAAAAGTAAAAGCTACTAACTTAAAATCAAGAAGTATTGGTTTAGGTGTTATGGGTGAAGCAGAAATGCTAGCTGAACACAAACTAGCATGGGGTTCGAATGAACATTTCAAGAAAATTGATAAAGTTATGGAATCAATTTCATATAATGCAATTAAATCAAGTTCAGATTTAGCTTTAGAAAAAGGTATCTATGCAACTTATGAAGGTTCAAATTGGTCAAAAGGTATTATGCCTCATGATCATGCTCCTCAAGCTGTAAATGCACTTGTAGATAAAGATTTATTTGATGCTTCTTATGACTGGGATAGTTTAAGAGAAAAAGTAAAAAAAGATGGAATGAGAAATGGTTACTTAATGGCAGTGGCACCTACTTCATCAATTTCTATTTTAGTAGGAACTACACAAGCTATTGAGCCTGTTTATAAAAGAAAATGGTTTGAAGAAAACTTATCTGGATTAATTCCAGTAGTTGTTCCAAAACTAAGCCCTGAAACTTGGCATTATTATACACCTGCTTTTGAAATTGACCAATTACAAGTTATCAAAGCAGCTGCAATTAGACAAAAATGGATAGACCAAGGTCAAAGTACAAATATTTTCATGAGCTTAGATAAAGCAAGTGGTAAATACTTACACGAAATCTATACATTAGCTTGGAAATTAGGACTTAAATCAACATACTATTTAAGAAGCCAATCTCCTGAAGCTAAAAATGATGTAGAAGATAGATCTATGGAGTGTAGTGGTTGTCAATAGGATAACCTTACATTCTTTACATACAAATAATTATAAATATACAATAAAATTTTAGAAAAAATAGAGGACTTCAAATGGAGCGAAAAACCATATATAACCCAGACTCAAAAGAGAGTTTAAACGATAGAAGAATTTTTGGTGGAAATAGTGATGGAATGATTAACTTTACTAAAATGAAATATCAATGGGCACTTAATTTATGGGACACAATGGAAGGTAATACTTGGTTCCCAAAAGAAGTTCAAATGACTGGTGATGCAAAAGATTACAAATTTCTAACTCCTGCAGAAAAAAGAATGTATGATTTGGTTTTATCTCAGCTTATTTTTATGGATTCTTTACAAACAAATAATCTTATGGATAATATAAATCCATATATTACTGCACCTGAAGTAAATGCTTGTTTATCAAGACAATCTTATGAAGAAGCAAACCATAGTAAATCTTATGCCGTTATGGTTGAATCAATCTCTGATAATACGGATCAAATCTATAATATGTGGAAAACAGATTTAAAACTTAGAGAAAAAAACAACTATATAGCAGATGTTTATAAAAATTTAACAGCTGGTGATGATGGTGAAATTAGTGATACAAAAATAGTTTTAGCACTTTTTGCAAACCAAATATTAGAAGGTTTATATTTCTATGCAGGATTTGCAGCAATGTATGCCCTTGGAAAATCAGGAAAAATGCTAGGAAGCTCTCAAATGATTAGATTCATTCAAAGAGATGAAGTAACACACCTTTTACTTTTTCAAAACATGATAAATAGTGTAAGAAAAGAAAGACCTGAACTATTTACAGCAGAACTAGAAGAATCTGTAAGAGGAATGTTCAGACGTGCAGTTGCCTTAGAAGCTTCATGGGGTTCATATATCACTCAAGGACAAATCCTAGGATTTACAGATAAAATAATTGAACAATATATTCAATACCTAGCAGATAAAAGACTAGATGCAGTTGGATATAAACCAGAATATAATGTAAAACATCCAATCCCATGGGTTGATGGATATGCAAGTTTTAATGACCAAAGAACGAATTTCTTCGAAGGAAATGTAGTTAACTACAGTAAGGGAAGTATAGATTTCGACGACTTCTAATAAAGATTTAGATTAAAAATTAGCATAGTAGTATTAATACTATAAAAAAAGTATTATAAGAATAGTAAATAAACATATATCTGAAATTTTGGTATCAAATATATGTTAGTTCTTGTGTGATTGCTTTAGCTTAACATATTTTTAATTTGATTAAAATCTTTTTGATATTTTTTATTTATTATGTGTTCACTTGTGTAGAGATGAAACTAAATTTACATCTTTTACCTTTAACAATTTTCATTTAAAAAGGAAAAAAATGAAACATAATAAAAAAATAGAAAAAACATTGAAATTAATAATGTCAATAGTTGCTAGTCTTATTATTACAATATCTCCACTTATTGTAAATACAAAAAGTATTTCAATAGTGAACAATATAAATATATATAATTAAAAGAAAGAGAATCCTCTCTTTCTTTAAACTCCTCCTAAACCAACTTCGTTAAACTATCCAATTAAAATTTACTAATTATTAAAAGGTAATAAATGTTTACAGAAATAATAAAACCAAGATTTTTAGAAACAGATGCTCTTGGGCATATTAATAACAACACTTATGGTGTGTGGTTTGAAGCTGCACGAGATGAATTATTTCGTATCTTTATGCCAACAGCAAATGTAAAAGAATGGAATCTTATCATGGCTCATAGCTCTTTTGATTTCTTAAAAGAAGTATTTTGGGGTAAGGAGGTTATTGTAAAAACTGGTATTTCAAAACTCGGTAATTCTTCTATCGAATTAGCCCATGCAGTTTATCAAGACGGAAAACTTTGTACTACTGGAAAATGTGTACTTATTCACTATAACTTTGTGACAAAAATATCTGTAAGAATTCCTGATAAAATAAGAATTGAGTTAGAAAATCATTTATTTGCGGAGCATTGGCCAGCAACTTTGAATGAATTAAAGAAAATAATATGATAAAAGTAAATAGAGTAGACCATTTAGTCCTAACCGTAAAAGATATAAATAATACAGTAGATTTTTACACAAAAGTACTTGGTATGAAAAAAGAGATTTTCAAAAGTTCTAGGGTTTCTTTGAAGTTTGGAAATCAAAAGATAAATTTACATAAATTAGGAAATGAATTTGAGCCAAAAGCTTTTAATATCAAAGAAGGCAGTGCAGATTTATGTTTTATTATAGATACTCCTTTACTTGAAGCTAAAAACTATATTGAATCTTTAGGTTATTGTATTGAAGAAGGTATAGTTTTAAGAACAGGTGCTCTAGGGGAAATTGAATCAATTTATCTTAGAGATCCAGATATGAATTTAATTGAGTTATCAAATTATAAATGAATTAAAACTTAGTTTCATCATGATAATATTTATTAACTCCATTGAATCCTTCTAAGAAGTATAAAAAATGATTTACTTGTTCTATTTCTTCTTCTGTAATTTTACCTTTCATAGATGGCATCACTTTAAAGTGTTTGATTACTCCTTCAAGACAAATTGTTTTTGCTAAATTTGGATTGTATAAATAATCCTTTAAAAAATCATTTGTTTGTATTAGATGAAATTCAACATCATCACGGCTACCAATTTGTTGTTTTAGTCTAAATGAGATTTCATTTCCTGTTGGGGCTTTTAATTTTAATGTTTGGTTGTTTTCTTCTATGAAGTTCTTCATAAGAATTGGAATAGGCATTGATTTTACATGACATTCGCTACATTTATTATCGAAAATCTTTTCACCACTATTGTAGATTTCCTTATCAAATTCTTGGGGCAACTCTGTAGCTATCATCGAACTTATTAGTATAAAAATTATAATTATTGTTTTCATCTTAACTCCTTTTATAAATTTTAGCACAAAAAATAAATATAATTATCTTTTTTTGATAAAATTAACAAAATATAAAAGAGGTTTTATGGCAGTAGAAATAGAAAGAAAGTATTTAATTGATTTAGAAAAACTTGGAAAATTAGAAAATCCAAATAGAATAAAACAAGGTTACCTCAGTATTAATAAAGAGTCAGTAGTAAGAGTAAGAATAAAAAATGATAAAGCTTATTTGACTATCAAAGGTTCAAATAATGGAATTTCTAGATTAGAGTTTGAGTATGAAATATCATTTAATGAAGCAAATGAGATGTTAGATAAATTATGTCAAAAACCAATAATTGATAAAACTAGATATGTTATAAATTATGATGTCCATATTTGGGAAATTGATATTTTTTATGGAGACAATGAAGGTTTAGTTGTGGCAGAAGTTGAGCTAAAAGATGAAAATGAACAAATAAAGCTTCCTTCTTGGATAAAAGAAGAGGTTACCCATGATAATAGGTATTTTAATTCAAACCTAATGAAACATCCATATAAAGATTGGGTAGAATTTCAATAAAGGATAATAATGTTAAAAATAAGAATAAAAGATTTTATAGATAAACAAATTGAAAATTTAGAAGAATTTGATTATGAAATACAAATGGATGAAAATCATATCTATGTAATTTTTAATATAATTTTAAACAAAAAAGTAGATAAAGAGATTACATTTAAAGTACTTGATGATATTTTATATCTTCACTCTACTACATATGGTTGGAAGCCTGTGGAAAAAGGTATTGTAAATAAATATTTCTGGATAGAAATATTAGCTAATTAAAATGAGACTTAAACAGCCTCATTTTTAGCAGGAAGAGTATCTATATAATTTTCAATAGAAATTGCAACTCTTTTAGAAAAAGCAACAGCTTCAACTACCGTTCTAGCACCTGTTACAACATCTCCAGATGCAAATACACCCTCTCTTGTTGTAATTCCATTTTCATCACTTTTTAATAAACCATTTTCTCCAAGACTAAGTCCTGTATTGTTTTTTACGATTAAATCTCTAGCTGTTTGACTAATAGCAACTAATATTGTATCAGCAGGTTCAAAACCATTTGAATTATCATCTTCACTTGTATTTACATATTTAATACCCTCTTGTGTAAACTCCAATGGGGATTTAAATAGGTTAAATTTTACACCATCTATTTTTGCATGTTCTATTTCGATTCTTTCAGCAGGCATAGCATTTTCACCTTTTCTATACATAATTGAAACATCTCTAGCACCATTTCTTATGGCAGTTCTTGCAACGTCCATTGCTACATTTCCAGCACCAACAACAACAACTTTTTTACCCAAATCATATGCTTTTGGCGTTTTCAAATAATCAATTGCAAAGTGAACATTTCCTAAACTTTCGCCTTTAATTCCTAGTTTTTTTGGAGCCCAAACACCTGTTCCTATAAATATAGCATCGAATCCATCTCTATGTAAATCATCAAGTGTGATATTTTTACCAATCATTATATTTTTTCTGATTTTTACACCAATTTTCTTTAAATTATCTTCAATTTTATCAAGAATAGTTTTATCAAGTCTAAAATCAGGAATACCATATCTTAATACACCACCAATTTGATTGTTTCCTTCATACATAGTTACATTAAAGCCTTTTAAAGCCATTATCATGGCTAAACTAATCCCTGCTGGACCTGAACCAATAATTGCTAAATTTCTTCCATTTGGTGTTGGTTTTTCAAACTCTCTATAGTTTATATAATAAGTTGAAATATAGTTTTCAATTCCACCAACATTTACAGGAGTATGTTTTTTATTTAAAATACAATGTCCTTCACAATGTTTTTCATGGGGACAAACAAGTGAACAAATTATTGATAATGGATTATTGTTAAATACTTTTTCTCCTGCTTCTTTGATATTACCACTTAAAAATAATCTAATCATTTCTGCAATAGGAGTTCCTACAGGGCAGCCTATTTGGCACTTTGGTTTCTTACAATCAAGACAACTTTGAGCTGAATTTATTATATGTTGCATGCTTACTCTTTATAATAGTTATTTAAAATTATAACAAATAAATTAAATTTTTAAATTAATTCATATCAATAAGCTAATATTATATTTATTTCTTCACTAATTGAGTATAATGCCAAATAAAATTATATTAAAGGGTTAATTATGTCATTAACAAAAAAAATAATATTGTTACTTATATCTTTTCTTGTGTTAAGTATTCTCTCTATTTATGGGTTTGATTACAAGAAATTTTTATCAAATAATAATCTCGTTTCTTTTGAAGGAAAAACTAATCTTGGAGAAAAAAATATAATTGATGAAATAAGTGAATTAAAAAACAGAGTTTTTGACTCATTTAATGAAAAAGAAACTAAATCATTTACTTTAGAATTGATCAAAAAAGATGGTGTAGTAGAAATGAATGGATTATTTTCTAATGAAAATGATGCAAAAAAGGTATCTGATATTTTAAACATTAATCGAGAAGGTGAATATAAATATGAAGATAATAGAGTTCTTGATGATGACTTATTAGAAGAAATAGCTATTTTAATGACTCCTTTTAAAGATTTCTTTGCAGATAATTCTAAATTAACTGTTGTAAATAATGAAGTTAGTTTAAGTGGTGAATTAAAAGATGCAAATTATAAAGATTTATTAGATTCAATATTATCAAGAATTAAAATTGATTTAAAAACTGATGTTATTATCCCTGAGATTGGGGCTTTAGATGTTATTGATAAATCAATTGAAGAGAATTCTTCGATTACAGATGAAAAAATTATAGAAAATAAAGTTCTTGATGCTAAAAATATTGAAGAGAGTAAAGAAATAACTAATAAGAGTATTAAAGCAAATACATCTTCTAATGCTTCTTCAAAGTTAAATGAGGTACAATTATCTATAAATAATATTTTATCAACAAAGAAAATCAACTTTGAAAGAAGAAGTACAGCAATAACTGCTGATTCTCAAATTGTTGTTGAGGAAATTGCAAAAATCTTAAATGATAATCCAACTTTCAAAATTGAAGTTGCAGGTCATACAGATTCAAGAGGAAGTGATTCTTTAAATAAACAAATTTCTCAAGATAGAGCATCAAGTGTTCGAGATGTTCTAATCTCTTTGGGTATTAATAAAGATAGAGTTACAGCTGTTGGGTATGGTGAAGAGTTTCCAATTGCAAAAGATGATGAAAATGGTTTATCAGAGATAAACAGAAGAGTTGAATTTAATATTTTAGGAGAATAGTGTAATGATGTTTGAAATTGCTTCGTTAATTGTAGTAAATCTGGTTATAGCTGCAACAATAGGTTTTATTGCTGGGTATATGATTGCAAAATCTAAGGCTAATAAAATTGATTCTATAGAAGGAACTGCTACTCAAAGAGAAGTTAATCCAGACGCAAAAACTAAATCAGCAATTAATCCTATATTTAGAAAAAATTCTCAATTAGATTTTAAGCCATTAGTTTTAAGTTCACCAAGACCTATTGGAAAAGATAATTTAAAAAAAATAAAAGGGATTGATTCTAAAATTGAAATTGATTTAAATAGTTTAGGTATTTATCATTTTGAGCAAATATCAAAATGGTCTAGTAAAAATTGTGATTGGATAGAAGAATTTTTACATTTTCCTGGTTGTGCAAAAAACAATCAATGGGTTGATCAAGCAAAAATTCTACAATCTGGTAAAGAAACTATATATAGTCAAAAAGTAGAAAATGGTGAGATAGAAGTAGATTAAATTTTAATCTACTTACTATTTTTAGTCTTTAATTTTAACTACGTATCTTCCTACAGCTTTTCCTGCAAGTAATAATCCATAGGCTTCTTTTACTTCATTTAATGTGATTTCATTTGTAATACTATCTAAAGTATGAACTTTCCATTTACTAGCTATCTTTTCCCAAGCAGCTTGTTTTTTCTCTAATTTACATTCAACTGAATCAATTCCAATTAATCTAACACCTCTTAAAATAAAAGGGAATACATTTGTATTTAATTCATGTGATGAAGTTAATCCACAACAAGTAGCAACACCATCATATTTGATATATTTTAGTGCATTTGCTAAAATCTCACCTCCAACTGTATCAACTACACCTGCGTATTGTTCGCTCATCATTGGTTTTTTTGATTCTTCATTAAAAGTATCTCTTAATATAACTTCACTTGCTCCAATTCTTTTTAAGTAGTCAATTTTTTCTTCTTTACCAGAAATTGCAACAACATTAAATCCAATTTTACTTAAAATTGAAACAGCAATTGAACCAACACCTCCAGTGGCACCTGTTACTAAAACAGGACCATTCTCAGGTTTAACACCATTTGCCATTAATTCATTTATACTTAATGCTGCTGTTAATCCAGCTGTACCAAATGTCATGATTTCTTTATCAGAAATTGAATCAGGAATTCTAGCAACCCAAGAAGCTGGTACTTTTACAAATTCAGCATGGCCACCATTTGTATTCATACCCATATCATAACCAGTTACTAAAACTCTCTCACCAGGCTTAAATATATTTGAAGTTGATTCATAAACAGTTCCTGCAACATCAATTCCTGTTACATGTGGAAATTTTCTAGTTACTCCTGGATTTCCAACTGAACTTAGTGCATCTTTGTAATTTAATGATGAGTAAGTAACTTTAATTACTATCTCTTCTTCTGCACATTTTGGAATTGCAATTTCTTTAATATCCGCTGTAAACTCTTTATCACCTATTTTTTCTACTAAAAATGCTTTCATATTTATCCTTCATTATTTACTTATATCAAAACTTTAGCTAAAATTATAAAAAAGTGCAAGAACTTACTTTAAAGAAAGGTACTATCTAAAAAGATACTATGGAGTTATTATGACAAAAAAAATAGATATAAAAATTGATGAAAATATAATAAAATGTCCAGTTGAAACAGCAATTGACGTGTTAGCTGGCAAGTGGAAGATATTAATATTGTGGTATTTAAAAGATGAAAAAAAAAGATTTAATGAATTACAAAAGCTTCTTCCAAGGGCAACTCAAAAGATGTTAATTCAAAAATTAAGAGAATTAGAAGAAGATGGAATAGTTCACAGAGAAGTTTATCCAGTTGTTCCACCAAAAGTTGAATACTCTTTGACTACTTATGGGCAGAGTTTAAAACCTATTTTAAAACAACTTTATATTTGGGGTGATATTCATAAAAAGAATAATGCTGATAAATAATCTATTTTTTACTGAGTAAAAAATAGATTATTAGACTTATTCCTGCACTTGATAAAATTGTAGCCATAATCATAATTTGATATCTAACTGCAATTAAAGGATCAACTCCTGAAAGGATTTGCCCTGTCATCATTCCAGGAAGGGAGACTAAACCAACTGCTAATAACGAGTTTATTTGAGGAATTAGCGCTGATTTAAATGATATTTTTCTTGCATCCTCAAAAGACTCCTTTCGACTTAACTCTTTATCAAATCTTTCAATAGCTAAAGATAAAACATTCATAGAATTGGCAAGAATCATTCCTGCTATTGGAATAACATATCTTGGTTCATAAAAATTCTCAAAATCTAATATAAAATATATAATTAATACAAGGTGTAAAATAGTAGATAATCCTATTGATATTGCTATTTTGCTAAAGTGAGAAAATGATTTATCAGGAGTATTTCTAAGACTTATCCATGTTGAGATTAACATCATAAATGTAAGAATTAATACTCCTACATATATATTTTTATTCTCAAAAATATATATAAGGATATAACCTACAAGTAAAAGTTGGACTATCATTCTTAGTGTTGAATATAATATTTCACTTTTATTATCAGCCCATTTATAATAAAAATATCCTACAAGTAACAATGGTATTAATGAATATAGTAAGTTTGTTAAAGATATTGTTTGCATATAAAATATTAGCTAAATAAATACTAGTTTAATTTAAACTCTAAGGGCAATTCAAAGTCTAAAAACTCTTTATTTATTGATTTATCAAAAGATTCATACTCTTTTGTATCATATAAAGCATTTAAAGCGGCCTTATCAAGTCTTTCTTTATTACTTGATACAAGAATCTTGATATTAGTGAATTGACCTGATTTGAGTACTCTAAAGCTAAGAATTACTCTTCCTTCTTCTTTAAGTTTTTTTGATATTGTTGGATATGCTTTATTTTTGTTTATTTCATCTCTTAATTTTGATGCATAGCTATCTATGTATTCTTGTTCTTGATTATTTATTTGAGGAAGTGATTTTTCTATTTTTTCTACTACTTTATTAAGGCTTTCTTTTAGTTCTTCTTTTTGAATTGTCGGTGTTGTTGGTTTTACTAGTTTATCTTCACTTTTTTTTATTTCTTTTGATTTTTTAAGGTCTTCTTTAATAGCTTTTTTTATTATTGGTTTATCTATAATATTTTGCTTTTTAGGAAGTTCTTTTACTATCTCTTTTTCAATAATCTCTTTTTTTTCTTGAACAATTGGCTGGGCCGTTTCTTGAATTTGTGTCACTTTAGAAAGTTGTAATAAAACTATTGTGTTTTGATTTTGTTTTGAAGTAATAATTTGAGTGTTTCTATAATATAAAAAAAGAAGTATATGTAAAGAAAGAACGGCAAAAAAACAAAGAGAAATTATAAATTTATTCATAAATTTATAATTTAATTTTTTAGTAAATCTTTTAGACTATCTTTAGGATTTTTCCCATCTAATACAAGTTTAACTTGATTTGCAATTGGTGTATAGATTTTATATTTTTCTGATAACGAATGTATTGCATCTGCTGTTTTAACGCCTTCTGCAACTTCTCCTAATTCTTCTAAAATATTATCTAAGTTTTTATTTTGCGAAAGTCCAAGACCAACTCTATAGTTTCTACTCATTGTAGAGTTTGCAGTTAAAAATAGATCTCCTGCTCCACTTAGTCCTAAAAATGATGATTTTTTAGCTCCAAAATATTTCCCAAATCTTTGCATCTCAACTAATCCACGAGCTATTAATGAAGCTTGTGCATTTTTACCAAGATTAAGTCCTTCACAAATACCACTTGCAATGGCAAGAACATTTTTATATGCCCCAGCAACTTCAGCACCTATTACATCAGAGCTGTAATATGTTTTTATAAAGTTAGGGAAAAACGGTTGGAATTCATTGTATAGTTTTTTTGATTTTGAATTTAAAACCAAAGCACATGGAAGTCCTTTGATAACTTCAGCAGCAAATGATGGACCTGAAATAAATCCAATATTTTTATTTGGTACATAGTGAGCATAAATTTCATTTAAAAATTCTCCACTAGATGCTTCAATTCCCTTTGATGCTACAAGAATTTTTTGTCCATTAAAAACAAAATTTTCTTTCAACCATGATCTTATTTCTTGAGCTGGAATGGCAATTATTAGATATTCACACTCTAAAGCAGTTTTTAAATCAACAAAATTTTTCACATCTCTTGGAGTTCTTGATGTAATATAAACTTCTTGTTTTTGACTTAGTGCAAAATGAAGAGCGCTTCCCCATTTCCCTGCACCAATTACTGCGATAGAATTTTTTTTCATTTTATGATAATCTTTGTTTTAATAAGTCATTTACTTTAGCAGGATTTGCACTTCCTTTTGATTCTTTCATAGTTTGACCTACAAAGAAACCAAATAGTTTGTCTTTACCTAATTTATATTCTGCAACTTTATCTTCATTTGCAGCAAGTATTGCATCAATGATTGCTAATAATGCTCCATCATCACTTACTTGTTTAAGACCTAGTTTTTCAACAGTTGCATCAACATTAGTAGATTCATTTTCTATTAAATAATCAAGTACTTCTTTAGCAGCTTTTCCAGAGATTGTATTATCTTCAATTCTTTTTACAAGAGTTGCCAAAGTTTTAGCATCAATAATTGAATCTTCAACTCCTGCACCCTCTTTTAATCTTGCTAATAATTCAACTGTTAACCAAGTAACTGCATTTTTTGCATTAATTCCTTCAGCCATCATTTCATCAAAGTATTTAGCCATTTCTAAAGAAGCAGTAATAACAGAAGCGTCATACTCTTTTAATCCAAAATCTTTTACAAATCTTTCTTTTTTCTCATCTGGAAGTTCTGGAATTTGTGAATATTGTTTTAACATTTCATCAGGAATTATAACTGGTAAAAGGTCAGGATCTGGGAAATATCTGTAATCAGCAGCATCTTCTTTTCCTCTCATTGATCTAGTTTCACCACGTTCAGGATCAAATAGTCTTGTTTCTTGCACGATTTCACTAGAATGAATACCATCTTCCCAAGCTTCAATATGTCTATTTACTTCATAAGCTATCGCTTTTTCAATAAATTTAAATGAGTTCATATTTTTTATTTCACATCTTGTATAAAGATTTGTGTCACCTTTTGGTCTAATAGAAACATTTACGTCACATCTAAAAGATCCCTCTTGCATATTAGCATCAGAGATTCCTAAATATCTTACAATTGAATGTAGTTTTTTTAAGTATAAAAGAGCTTCTTCTGAACTTCTCATATCAGGTTCAGATACGATTTCAAGTAATGGAGTTCCTGCTCTATTTAAGTCAACATGTGAATCACTTCCTGCATGGATACTTTTCCCTGCATCGTTTTCTAAGTGTGCTCTTGTTACTCCAATAGTTTTTTGTCTACCATCTGCAAAATCAATAACTAATTGCCCAAGTCCAACAACTGGGACTTCAAATTGAGATATTTGATAACCATTTGGTAAATCAGGATAGAAGTAATTTTTTCTATTAAATACAGATTTTTGATTTATTTGAGCTTTTAATGCAGTTCCAAGCATAATTGCTTTATGAACAGCTTCTTTATTTAGAACCGGAAGTGCTCCTGGTAATCCTAAACAAGTTGGACATACGTTTGTATTTGGCTGTTCACCAAAACTTGTAGCGCATGAACAAAAAAGCTTGCTATTTGTATTTAATTGTACGTGTACTTCTAATCCTATAATTACTTCAAACATATTTACTTTTCCCTTATCTTACTATTTTTATATCAGCTGTTAATTTTTGTTTTTCAAAATGGTCTTTAAGATATTTTTTTTCTCTTGTACTCATAATTTCATTGAAAATTTTTGCTTTTACACTTTCAAAACCAAGTGCAGTAGAACCTTGTTTTTTCTGTACAAAAAGTGCAACAAATTGTTTGTTAGCAGTAAATATTGGTGTAAATGAATTTTCTTTTGTTTCATTTAATAAAAACTGCATTTGTGCTGGTAATTTTTGTGTTTCTAATGTAGTACTATCTCTTTGAACATCTTCTGGGATTATCATTGGATTTTTAAGTGCACTAATTAGTGCTGCTTTATTTTTTGAAGTATATTGAATTACTTGATAAGTATTAGCTGCTAAATATTGGTCTTTATTTTTTTCATAATGAAGTTCCATATCTTCTTGAGTAGCAATCGCAAGTTGACCTTTTACAATTTTTTGTACAAGTTTTTGTCTAATTACTGCATTTTTAGCTTCATCTTCGAAAACTGAGTAATCAGGATATTTTTGTTTAACTACCGATTTGAATGTATAAACATCCATTCCATTTGAGTTTGCAAGTTTTTCAATATAATCATTGATTTCAAAAACATCAGCAGAAATATTGTTTTCTTGAACCAATTGATCATAAAGAATTTTGTCAATTAAGTAGCTTACCGCTTCATTTTTGCCTACTTTGTTTACAGACATAGTTTTGTCTATATCATAAAGAGTGATTGGCTCATCATTTACAATTATTGCAATACCGTTTACCATTGCCGCAAATGATATTCCTGAACTTATAACTAGTGATAAAAGTAGTTTGTGCATTATTATTCCTTGTTTCTATAAAGCAGATATTTTACCAAAAAAATGGTAAATATCTGTTTTGATTGAAAAAAGATTATAAATTTTTAGATTTTGTTACTTTATTCACAAGGTAAAAGATTGAGTTATAATCAAGTCCTGATTCATCACTTAATCCAATTTCACAAGTTTTAGATGTAGAAAATGCCATTTTTGCACCACTTGTTTGTGCTTTTAGATGTTTAAGTGCAGACTTATTTAATTCTGGGAAATTAAACCCTCTATCTCCTGCAAAACCACAGCATTTTACGTCAGAAGGAATTATTACATTTGTTGAACAAAGTTGTGCTAAAGACTTGAATTTATCTTCTAATCCCATTTTTCTTGAACTACAAGTTGTGTGAATTGTAATTGGTTCATCAATTGCTGTGAATTCAAGATCTTTACTTAAAACTTCTAGTGCAAATTCTATTGGTTCAAATATTTCAAGTTTATGAGAGAAACTTTCCATCATTTTTTTAGTACATGGACTTGTATCACATAAAATTGGATACTCTCCAAATTCACTTGCATGTAATAGTGCATCCTCTAGTTGAGATGATTTTGTATTAGCAGCTTCATTAAAGCCTTTTGATGAAAATGGCATACCACAACATAAATTTGGTAAATCTTGTGGAAATATTATTTGGTAACTGGCTTTTTGAAGTAGTTCAACAGTTATATCAAATAGTTGTTTTTCCTCTTTTGAAGCATCATTTAATCCCATACTTCTTGTAATACATGATGGAAAATACACTACTTTTTTATCACTTACTTTTTGTTCAAAATGAATATCTATACTAGTTGCTTTTGGCATAGTAATACTCCATTTAGGAAGTGAGTTTTTACTCAAATTTCTAAATGTTTGAGTAACAGTTTCCATACTTGCAGTTCCAAGAACCTTATGTACAAAATTTGCAGAATGAAGACCAAATCTAACACCTTTTAGTGTTGAAGCAAAATTATTTGCTACAAAATTTGCAATTGATTTTCCACTACTTGTTACTTGCTCAGCTCTTAAATGTTTTGTTAAACTTCCTGTGTCAATTTTTACAGGACATGCAGATGAACATAAACTACAAGTTGCACATGTTTCTATTCCATCATATTGATATAAATCTTTGTACTCTTTTGCTTCTTTATGCTCTCCAATACTTTCAAGTCTTGAGATTTCTCTATTTATTACAATTCTTTGTCTTGGACTTAATGTTAAATCATTTGAAGGACATGTAGGTTCACAAAAACCACACTCAATACATTTATCAACTATTTCATTAGTTGCTGGAAGTGTTTTTAAGTTTTTCAAGTGAGCTTGTGCATCATCATTTATTATAACACCTGGATTTAATAATCCTTTTGGATCAAATAAAGATTTGATTTTTTTCATCATTATATATGCATCATATCCCCACTCTACTTCAATAAATGCAGCCATATTTCTACCAGTTCCATGTTCTGCTTTTAAACTTCCTTGATATTTAACAGCAACTGAATGAACAACATCATTCATAAAGTTATCATATCTTTTTACTTCTTTAGCATCTGAGAAATCTTGTGTAAATACAAAGTGGAAGTTTCCTTCAAGTGCATGACCAAAAATAAGTGCTTCAGAGTAACCATGTTTTTTAAATAAATCTTGTAGTTCTAGTGTTGCATCAGCTAAACACTCAATTGGATAAGCAACATCTTCAATAATAACTGTAGTTCCAGTTACTCTTACTGCTCCCACAGCTGGAAATAAACCTTTTCTAATTTTCCAATAAAGTGTATATTCAGCTACATCTTTTGTAAAGTATATTTCTCTTACAACTGAAAACTCTTTTAATAACTCTTCAATTTGTGTAATTTGAATATCAAGTTGCTCATCATTAATCGCTCTTGTTTCAATTAAAAGTGCAGTTACATTTTCATCAAAGTCTTTTATATAAGAAGGCATTGCTGGATCATTTTCAATACTTGCAAGCCCTGCTCTATCCATTAACTCAACTGCTTCTACATTAATTGTTTTTGCTTCTTTTGCCAGTTTTAATTTAGTAACTGCAGAACATGCTTCTTTAATATCTTTGAAATATATAAGTGTACTTGCCTTATCTTTTAAATCTTCAACTGTGTAGTATGTGATTTCTTCAATAAATGCTAAAGTTCCTTCACTTCCTATGATTAAGTGTTCAAGTATTTCAAACTCATCTTCAAAATCAATTAATGCATTTAGCGAGTAACCACATGTATTTTTGATTTTAAATTTTCGCTCAATTTTTGCTCTTAGTTCTTCATTATTTTTTGTATCATTTGAAAAACTTTTTAATTCTTTTAGAAAATCTCCATGTGTTTTTCTAAACTCTTTTTTACTCTCTTCACATCCTGTGTCAAGTCTTGATCCATCACCAAAGATTAGTTTCATAGATTTTAAAGTTTTATATGAGTTTTGAGAAATACCACAACACATTCCCGATGCATTATTAGCAGCAATTCCCCCAATCATCGCAGCATTTATACTAGCTGGATCTGGACCTATTTTTTTTGAATAACGTGCAAGTAATCCATTTACTTGCGCACCTGTAAGTGCTGGTTGAAGTGAAATATAACTAATATCATCTGCAATTTTAAAATTAGAGAAGTTTCTTGATGTAACTATTAATATTGAATCACTAATAGCTTGCCCTGAAAGAGAAGTTCCTGCTGCCCTAAAAGTAATACTTAAATTCATTTCATTAGATAATTCAATAATATCTTGAACTTCTTGTGCATTATCAGTTTTAATTACAATTTTTGGAATTAATCTATAAAAAGATGCATCTGTTCCATATGCTAATGTATGTAATTTATCAGTAAAAATCTGCTTTGGTGAAATCTTTTTTACAATTTGATCATAAAAATTTTGGTATTTTGTTTCTAACATTTATTTATCCTTTTTTTATTTTGTTGTTTTGTGAAAAAAAAGATTTTGTCATTCAAGGCGAGGTACTGTGTATATTCTTTGTTGAGAGTCATAAATAAAAGCAAACATTTTATCTTTAGATTTTAAGATAATTGAAGAGATAAGTTTTAAAAAGTTTCTATTTTGCATTTTTGCTTCTTAATGAAAATTAAGTAAAAGGCAAAAGCCTTTTACTTTTTGTTTATGTTTTAATTACTAGCAGCAATTCCAAAAAGTTCTGGATAAAATACTAGTAGTAATAAAACTGCTACTTGAATAAGTATAAATGGTAAAACACCTTTATAAATTTCAATAGTTCTAACACTTGCTGGAACTACTCCTTTTAGATAGAAAAGAGCAAATCCAAATGGTGGTGTTAAGAATGATGTTTGTAAATTCATTGCAATTAATATTGCAAACCAAACAGGATTTATATCTAAATTCATTGCAATTGGAGCAAGAATAGGAACAATAATATATGAAATCTCAACGAAATCAATAAAGAATCCTAAAATGAATATTGCTAACATTGTAAATAAAATAAATGCAAATTTCTCATCACCAGGTAAATTCATCATAAAATGTTCAACAATTTCATCTCCCCCAGTATAAGTAAATACCATAGAGAATGCTGTTGCACCAATTAAAATACCAAATACCATTGATGTAATTTTTACTGATTCAAAAGCTGCTTCTTTTACCATATCAATTGTAAATGATTTATAAACAACTGCTAATAAAACAGCTCCTAAACAACCAATTGCCGCTGATTCAGTTGGTGTTGCTACACCTGCAAAAATTGAACCTAAAACCATTAATATTAACGTTAATGAAGGAATAATCGCAATTAAAGCTGCAATTACTTGTTTCATTTTTGAACCACGTGATGGATCTTTTGGAATTGCAGGTGCCATATCTTTTTTGAAGTATGAAACAACTAATATAAATAGAATATAAGCACCAACTAACGCAAGACCTGGCCAAACAGCAGCCTGGAATAGATCACCAACAGGAACTTGAAATACATCTCCTAAAATAATTAATACAATAGAAGGAGGAATAATTTGTCCAAGTGTCCCAGAGGCACAAATAGTTCCACATGCTAATGGGGTATTGTATTTGTATTTCATCATAACAGGAAGTGAAATAACACCCATTGCAACAACAGATGCACCAACAACTCCAGTTGAAGCTGCTAATAATGTTCCAACAAGAACAGTTGAAATTGCAACTCCTCCTCTAATTTCACCAAATAAGAATCCCATTGATTCTAAAAGTTTTTCTGCAAGCCCTGTTTTTTGTAAAATAATACCCATAAAAATAAACATAGGTATGGCCATTAAAATAGTATTTTGCATTATTGACATAATTCTATATGGCATAAAGTCAAACATAGATAAACCTTCATCTATCCCTTCAATTAAGCCATCCATTACACCATCTTCAAAACCAACTTCAATGATTCCTGCTAGAACACCAAACAATAAAGATACAGCTGCAAAAGTAAATGCTACGGGAAAACCATAAAGTAGCATTACTAATGAAGCAAAGAACATTACTATACCAATCATTTGTCGTCCCCTTTTCCATCAATATCAACAACATGATGTTTGTGTTGATTTAACTCATTTTTTAAGTTCTCAATTTCACCTTTTAGATTGTACTCATCTAATTCGTGTAAACCTTTATATACATTTAGATTTTTAATAAAAAAGCCAATAGCTGTGATTATTAGTAGGAAAAATGATAAAGGAATCATTGATTTTACAATCCATCTATATGGAAGACCACCTGGATCACCACTTTGCTCATTTGAAGCAAAAGACTCAACAACATATGGAATTGATTCAATTCCAATTAAAAGAGCAACTGGAAGAATAAAGAAAACAACACCCACCATATTTATTTTTGCTTTTTTCTTATTTGTTAATCTATCATATATTAAGTCAACTCTTACGTGACCATCTTCTTTTAGTGTGTAAGAAATTCCTAGTAGAATAACCACAGAAAACAAGTGCCACTCCATTTCTTGCATTGCAATACTACCTGTATTAAAAAAGTATCTCATGATTACATCATAAGTTACATTTAATATCATAAGTACTATCACAATCGCAGTAAAATTACCAATTGCATCAGCAAATTTATCAAAACCACGTTCTAGCTTTAACAGCATAATAATCCTTTTGAAATCATAGATAAGTTAAATAAATATAAGTAGTTTGTACATTTATTAAACTTATTATATCTATTTTATTTTTAGAAGCTAACTCTCTATTTAAAGAGAGTTAGTATTTTTTATAAATTGTCTTTTAAGTATAAGAAGTCAGACATTTTTGTCCACTCTCTTGATTTCTTTTGGTAAGCTTCTTGAGATTCTAATACTTCTTTTACGATTGGAGATTCTTTTTTAACCTCTTCTAATAATTCTGTATTAGCTTTTTTCATAGCATCCATAACATCTTTTGGGAAAGTTTTAACTTTGATATTTGGGAACTCAGTTAACATTGTTGCCCAAGCTTCAGAACTCATATGGTAGTTTTGAATATACATGTCATATGCACTTACTCTCATAGCAGTTAATAAAATTTGTTGGTAATCTTTTGGTAATTTATTAAATGATTTTTCATTTACCATAAATTGTAACTCAGTTGCTGGTTCATGCCAACCTGTGTAATAAAAAGGTGCAATTTTATGGAATCCCATACTTACGTCCATTCCAGGGCCAACCCATTCTAAAGCATCGATAGTTCCTCTTTCAAGTGAAGTATATAATTCACCTGGAGCTATATTTGTAACTGTTAATCCTAATTTAGCCATAACTTCTCCAGCAAATCCTGGAATTCTCATTTTTAGACCTTGTAAATCAGCAACAGTGTTGATTTCTTTTCTAAACCATCCACCCATTTGATTTCCAGTGTTTCCACCTGGGAATGATAAAACACCATGTTTAGCATAAGCTTTTTTCATTAATTCCATTCCACCACCATAGTAGAACCATGCATATTGCTCAGGAGTAGTCATACCAAATGGCATAGTTGTAAAAGGTAGAGTATCAATATCTTTACCTTTCCAGTAGTATGATGCTGAGTGACCCATATCATATTGACCACCTTTAACCATATCTAAAATACCAAGTGCAGCTTTATGTTTATTTGCAGCATCAACTCTGATTGTAAATTTACCATCTGACATCTCTTCAACAAGCTTTGACATATTTGTTGGAGCATCAATAAATGGAGTTAATGTTGAACCCCAAGTAGTAGCTAATTTCCATTTAACTTTTTCAGCAGCAGATGCAGCTGTAGTAATCCCTGCAATTAAAGCAGTCGTAACAAGTAGTTTTGTAGTAGTTTTTAACATTTCGTTTCTCCTTAGATTTGTTATATCTAAATTCTAACCGCAAGAAATGATATTGATATGATATTTTTTTATTTAATTTAATACTTGACATATTTTTATCATTATTTTTAATTAGAATTTAAAAACTACATTATTAAGGTACAAAATGAAAAAAGTGATTATTATTGGCGCTAGTTATGCTGGGCTTTATGCGGTTAAGAAATTTTCTAAGCATAAAGACATTGAAGTTCTATTATTTGATAAAAATGATTATCACTATATGCAAGTTGAATCTTATGGATTTGTATCAACAACTTATGATATCTCTGATGTTACCATTGATATAAATAAATATATTAATAGTTTAAACAAAAATATTAAGTTTTATAAAGGAAAAGTAGAATTTTTTGATTCAAATATAAAAGAAATTATATCATCAAATGGTATGAAATATTCCTATGACTATTTGATAATTGCTACAGGTTCTCTTACTAATTTTCCTATTCAAGTTCCAAATATAAAAAAATACTCTATTGGTATAAAAACTATTCAAAGTGCAAGTAAAGTGCTTGAAACATTTAATTCTCTTATAAATAAAAAAGCTTATCAAAATGGTGTTTCTAATAAGTTTAATATTGTAATTGGAGGAGCAGGTCTTTCAGGAGTTGAAGTTGCAGCACAAATGGCAGCATTAATAAAAGATAAGTTTTCAAAAATACAGAATAATAGTTTTGAAATAAATATTATTATTGTAGATGGGATGAAAACAGTTTTACCAAATATGGATGATAGATTGGTTGATGCTTGTAAGAAAAGATTAGAAGAGTTAAATATAAAAATATATTTAGGTTCATTTATAAAAGATGTAGATGAAAATAAAATTTATTTAGCAGATGAAACAATAGTTGATTATGATTATTTTATTTTTACAGGTGGAATTAAAGCTGTTAATATTAAATCAAATAAAAATTATGAAGTTAACAAATTAAATCAATATATTGTAAATAATAATTTACAATTAAAAGGTGAAAAAGATATTTTTGTAATTGGAGATGCAGCTGAAGTAATATCAAATAATAAATATATAGCTCCAACTGCTCAGCTTGCAATTCAATCTGGTACATATGTATCAACTTATATTCATAATGAATTATCATACAAATATACAGAAGAATTCACTGTAAAATCAAATGGTGTTTTAATTTCTTTAGGTGGTAATTACGCAATAGGACTTGTTTACAATAAGTATTTTGTTGAGGGACTTTTTGCATATTTAATAAAAAAATTTGTTGCATATAGCCATAAGATTAAATTTGTTTAGTTTTTTATTTCTTGCCATAAAATTGTCATTTTATAAAAATATACTAATTTAATTTAAACCATAGGAGAAATAATATGTCAAATAAATTAATAGTTGATAGTATAGCAATAGAAGATATTAAAGAAGGGATGGAAGCTAGTTATTCACAAACAATAACTGATGCTGATGTTAAAACATTTGCAGGAATGTCAGGTGATCATAATCCTGTTCATGTAAATGATGAATATGCCGAGAATTCAAGATGGCAAAAAAGAATTGCACATGGTATGATTTCAGCATCATTTTTTTCTGGACTATTTGGGACAAAGCTACCTGGAATTGGTTGTGTTTGGGTATCTCAAACTTTAAAATTTTTAAAGCCAGTATACATTAATGATACAGTTACAGCAAAGGTTATTGTAAGAGATGTTGATTTGGAAAGAAGAAGAGTTTTCTTACGAACAGTATGTAGTGTGAAAGGTGAAATTGTAATTGATGGAGAAGGTGAAGTTTTTATTCCTAGAACATAATTTTATTTCTTTTTTTATACTTTTATAAAGCTATAAAATATTAAATTTTATAGCTTTTGAATCCCATGAAATAATGCTTTCCCGTAGTTTAACATTCCTTTGAAATTTCATCTATTTAGTAATTCAATATCATTAAATTGTCATCTTTTATAAATATACTTTTTTAAATTAATAAGGAGAGAAAAGATGAGTATTAATTTAAAAATTAAGGTAAAAAGGATCACGTATGCAGTTTAAAAAGAGATCTGAAGGTTCAGAACAACCTCATTGGCCATTAGGTCCATTTAAAATACGACTTCCATTTGTTCATTATCGTTGGGAATTACCTGAAATGATGCAGGGGTTCTTTATGTTTGTTGTTGGTTTAGCAATGATTCCATTATTGGAAAAATATCTTGGTATGCCATATGAAGCTGCATTGGCATTTTGTTTTATTGCAGGGATTGGATATTTGTTACCAGCACTACTTGGTGTTCCATTAGTTCCAGGTTGGATTACTCCAGCAATACCTGTAGTATTGCTTTATTTAAAAGGTTTTGAACCAGGTCCTGAGGCTATTAAAGCAATGTTTGCTTTACAGATTGAAGTAACATTAATTTTTCTATTCTTAGGAATTACAAGACTTGGATCTAAATTAGTTGATTCAATACCAAATTCATTAAAATCGGGTGTAATTATAGGGGCAGGAATTGCTGCATTAATGGGTGAATTAAAAGTTGGTGGTCGAATTGATGTTACTCCAATTTCGATTATTATAGGTTCTTTAGTTTCAGCATATGTATTATTTTCATTATCATTTAAAAATGTTATTAAAAACAATGCTTTTGCAAAACAAATAGCAAATTTTGGTTTGGTATCAGGGATGATTATAGCTATGATTGTTGGATGGAGTGTTGGTGAATATAGTTTACCTGACATTAAATTTGGGATTACACAACCTGATTTTTCTTTAATGTGGAATTATTTGATATTTTCTACAGGTTTACCTTCTTGGGATATATTTTTATTAGCAATTCCAACAGCACTTATTGCTTATGTTATTGCTTTTGGAGATATTATAATTGGGTTTACTTTAGTTAAAAGAGCTGATGATATTCGTACAGATGAAGTAATTGAAGAAAATGTTGATAGAGTACATTTAGTTACAGCTCTTAGAAATGCATTACATTCTTTATTCGCACCATGGCCTGGACTTGCGGGACCTTTATGGACAGCTGCTCATGCTACATTGGCAGAACGTTATGCAATGGGAAGAAAATCAATGGACTCTATTTACAGTGGTGGAGGAACCTTTTGGATAAGTGGAATGTTAGCTTTATTTATGTTGCCTTTAGTGACATTTTTTAAACCAGTATTACCAATAGCTTTATCCCTTACATTGATTCTTACTGCATATATTTGCATTTTAGTTGGTGTAGAACAACTTAAAAATTCTACAGAAAGAGGTGTTGCTGGAATTGTTGCAATTACCTTATCTATGCCAGATCCTAAATCAACTTTATATGCAGTTGCTATTGGATTAATATTGTATTTCTTACTTGAAAGACCAAAACTATTAGGTAAGCATGATGAAAGTAGTATTTTAATGGGTGAAGATAATGAAAATTCAGTGCCCTCTAAATCTTAATTACTTTTATTACACAAAAAACTAGCCCCATTTTAGGGGCTAGCTATCTAAACTTCTCTTAAAATAAAATCAATTATTTATTCTTTTTATAATTTGTTATTAGATTATTAATTACTTTCAATTTATTTCTATTTTCTTGTTTCCAATATCATTAAATTGTCATTTTTTCTAAATATACTGCCTTATATTAAACGAATCAAGGAGAATAATTATGAATTTTGAATTAAGTGAAGATCACAAAGTTTTGATAGATAGTATTAAAGATTTTGTTGATAATGAGATAAAACCTATTGCAATTGAAATTGATGAAAAACATGAAATTCCACAATCTTTAGTTTCTCAAATGAGCGATTTAGGATTTATGGGTACATACATTCCAGAAGAGTATGGTGGAGCTGGAATGGACTATTTCTCTTATATATTAACAGTTGAAGAAGTATCAAAAGCTTGTGCTTCATCAGGAGTTTTAATTGCTGCTCACACTTCTTTATGTTGTGGCCCAATTTTGTCTTATGGAACTGAAGAACAAAAGAAAAAATTTCTTCCAGATCTTGCAACAGGAAAAAAAATTGGTTGTTTTTTACAAACAGAACCAAATGCAGGAAGTGATGTTGTTAATATTGACACTAAATATGTTGAAAAAGATGATTGTTATGTAATAACAGGTTCTAAAATATTTATAACAAATGGTGCATATAAAGGCACAGGTATTGTAATTGCTACTAAAGATAAAACATTAGGTCATAAAGGTCTATCTGCATTTATCGTTGATTTATCAACTTCTGGTGTTGAAGTTATAAAAAATGAAGTAAAAATGGGAATCAGAGGAAGTTATACAACTGCTTTTGGTCTTGATGGCGTAGTAGTTCCTAAAGAGAATATGTTAGGAAATGAAGGTGATGGTTTTAAAATAGCAATGGAAACATTAAATGCTGGAAGAATCAGTATTGGAGCACAAGCTTTAGGTATTGCTGAAGGTGCATTTGAAAGATCAGTAGATTATACACAAGAGAGAAAACAATTTGGTAAACCTCTTTCTTCTTTCCAAGCAGTATCTATGAAACTAGCAGAAATGAAAGTTAGAATTGAACAAAGTAAGCTGATGATATATAAAGCTGTGTGGTTAAAAGAGAACAATAAACCATATATTATGGAATCAGCGATGGCAAAACTTTCAGCTTCTGAAACGGCTACTTTTGTGACAAAAGACGCTATTCAGGTTCACGGTGGATATGGATTTATTTGTGAATATGAAGTGGAAAGAATGTATAGAGATGCAAAAATTACAGAGATTTATGAAGGTACTAGTGAAATTCAAAGAGTTATCATAGGAAAAATGCTGATTAAATAAATCTTTTTAGGAGTAAAAATATTTTACTCCTAGACTATTAGAGATTTGATTTTAGATTTATGTGGAGAATATTATGGAAATATCTAGAGAAATATATTGGAATGTTGGAAATAGTTTAACAACAATTGCACTTATGTACTTCTTTACTTTTTTAGCTATGGGATATGTTGTATATCTTTTTTACAAAAGATATAAAGTATACCAATTAGGGAAACCTTTAAATAGAACAGATAATCTTGCTGAAAGAATTAAATTTATGCTAACTAATATGGCAGGACAGATTAAAGTTAGAAGAAGAAGTCGTCCTGGCATTGCACATAGTATATTCTTTTGGTCATTCACTATTTTGTTTATAGGGACATTTTTAGTTTTTGTTCAAGCTGATATTACAGATTTATTTTTTGATTATGTATTTTTAAAAGGTGACTTTTATAAAGTATATTCATTTTCTTTAGATATTGCAGGTTTAGTTGGAATTATTATGTTAGGTGGGTTATTCATAAGAAGATTTGTGTTTAAACCTAAAAGTTTAGTAACTTCGAAAGAGGATACTATTATTCATATTCTTTTATTTGCAATTCTTATTACAGGATTTTTAATTGAAGGTGTAAGAATGGCTGCAACTGAATTAAAAACTAATCCTGAATGGATGATTTTTTCACCAGTTGGTATGGTTATCGCAAATATGCTTTCGCAAGTTAGTGATAGTGTTCTTCTTCTTTCTCATAAAATAATATGGTGGGTACACTTATTTATAGTTTTAGCTTTTTTTATTGTAATTCCTGTTACAAAATTAAGACATATGTTTACAATAACAGCTAATTATGTATTTAAAGATAATGGACCTACAGGAAAACTTGTAACTTTGAATATGGAAGATGAAACTATAGAGAGTTTTGGTGTTTCAAAAGTAACAGATTTTACTTGGAAAGATATATTTGATGCAGATGCTTGTATTAATTGTAGTCGGTGTCAAGATGTTTGTCCTGCTAATGCAACAGGAAAACCATTATCTCCAATGAGTGTAATAAACAGAATTGGAAATGCTGCATTTAATGATCCAAATATAAATTTAATTGATGATATTGGACGAGACTCTATTTGGTCTTGTACAACTTGTAGAGCTTGTGAAGATATTTGTCCTGCTAATAATGAACATGTAAATAAAATCATTGATTTTAGAAGAAATCTTGTTCTTATGGAAGGTGAGTTTGCAGGTGATGAGGTTATGCAAGCTATGGATAATGTTGAGGTAAATGGTAACCCAATGGGATTAGCAATGGCTTCAAGAGGAGACTGGGCAATAGGACTTGATGTAGTTATCATGAGTGATACTTATGAAATAGTTAAAAATCCTGTTGATGTTCTTTATTATGTTGGATGTTATGCCTCTTTTGATGCAAGAAATCAAAAAATTGCAAAGAACTTTGTTGAAATATGTAATGCCTCAGGAATCAAAGTTGGTATTTTAGGAAAAGAAGAAAAATGTTGTGGAGAGCCTATTCGTAAGATGGGAAATGAATATTTATATCAAGAATTAGCAAAAGAAAATATTGAGAATTTAGGAAAATATAATGTTCTTAAAATTGTAACAACCTGTCCTCACTGTTTTAATACACTAAACAAAGATTATAGGGATTTAGGTTTTGAAACACAAGTTGAACACTATACTGTTTTCCTTGATAGATTAGAAAAAGAGAATCGAATTCCTATGAAAGAAGAAGCATTTGATTGTACATATCATGACTCTTGTTATTTAGTAAGACACAATGATATAGATGATCAACCAAGATCTCTTTTAAATGCAGCGGGTGCAAATATTATAGAAATGGATAAGAGTAGAAAAAATACTTCTTGTTGTGGTGCTGGAGGAGGAAGAATTCTTGCAGAAGAACATCTTGGAACTAAGATAAATATTGCAAGGGTTAATATGGCTCAAGAAACAGGTGCCCCTACTTTGATTTCAAATTGTCCATTCTGTCTTACAATGTTTGAAGATGGAATAAAAATGGCTGATTGTGAAGATAGCTTAGTAGTAAAAGATTTATCAGAAATAATTGTTGAAAGACTTAAAAAATCGTAAAAGGATAAAAATATGAAAGTACTTGTATGTATTAAACAAGTTCCAGATATGGAATCAAAATTTAAAATAAATGCTAATGGAACTTGGTTTGATGAAAATGATTTAGCATATCGTATAAATGAGTACGATGAGTATGCAATTGAGCAAGCAGTTCAATTAAAAGAGCAGTTAAATAATGTAGATATTACAGTTCTAAGTGTTGGACCAGCAAGGGTAAAAGAGGCTTTAAAAAAAGCATTAGCAATGGGTTGTGATGATGCTGTTCATATTGAAGATGAGCAATCATCTTTAAAAGAGCCTTTTCAAATTGCAAATTTTATATCAGACTTTGCTAAAGATAAAGGTTTTGATATTGTATTTACAGGTATGCAGTCTCAAGATAGAGGTTCAGGACAAGTTGGAATTATTCTTTCTGAATTATTAAATATGTCTTGTGTTTCAACAATTGCAGATTTTGAGTATAAAGATGGAATTACTGTTAAAAGAGAACTTGAAGGTGGATTGAAATCTGTAATTAAAGTTGCAACACCAGTTGTTTTAACTTGTCAATTAGGATTAAATACTCCAAGATACCCTACTTTGCCAAATATTATGAAAGCTAAGAAAAAAGAGTTACTTACAATTCCTTCTACTGAGCTTTTTTCAGTTGATAGTTCTTATGAAATAGTTAATTTTTATCATCCACAAAAAAGTGGAGGAAGCCTAATTTTAGAAGGTACTGTGTCAGAACTTGTTGATAAATTAATCGGAATATTAAAAGAAAAGACATCTGTTCTTTAAAAAAGGAAGTAATTATGAAATTATTATTAGTTGGTGAATATCAAGAAAAGAAGTTATTAAATGTAACTTATGATTTAGTTGGATTTGCAAATAAATTAGGGGCAGAAAAAGTAATGGTTGCCTCAGGTTATGAATCTGATTTACCAAAATTTGATGGAAAACTATATTTAGCAAATGCAAATGATGTTGGAGAATATAACCCAAGCGTACATAAACAAATGATTTTAGATGTGGTGGAAAAAGAAAATCCAGATGTAATTGTATTTATTCACTCTTCTTTTGGTTGGGATTTAGCTCCAAGAGTTGCAACTGCTTTAAAAGCTGCACAATTTACAGAAGTAATTGATTTTAAAGATGGCTCTTTTATTGTTCCTTCTTGTAACTCAAAATTAAGAAGAGAATTAAAAGCAAAAACTAATAAAACTGTAATAACTATTCAAGCCGGTGCATTTTCACCTTTAGAAGAACCAATTGGTTCTGTAAGTGTTGAGAATATTACTCCTTTAGGATCTTCAAATGTAGAATTTGTAAGTTATGAAGAAGCTGAAGCAAAAGGTTTAGATTTAACAAAGGCAGATATTATCGTAACAGCTGGTAGAGGTGTTGGTAAAAAAGATAATATTCCTATTATTCAAGCACTAGCTACAAAACTAGGTGGAGAATTAGGTGCTAGTCGTCCAGTTGCAGATAATGAGTGGGTTGACCATAGTCATCAAGTTGGAACTACTGGACAAACAGTATCTCCAAAATTATATATAGCTTGTGGAGTTTCAGGAGCGATCCAACATCTTGCAGGTATGAAAAAATCTGAGTTTATAGTTGCTATAAATACAGATAAAGATGCACCAATTGGTGAAATAGCTGATGTTTTAATTGTTGCAGATGTACTTCAATTTGTACCTGCTCTAACAAATAAATTATAAAAAGTTTAATAAAAGGTTGATACTTTGGATAAATATTTTTGGAATGAAAGATGGGAAAAAGAGGAAATAGCTTTTCATATGAATGAAGTTAATCCTATGCTTATAAAATATTTTCCAGAGTTATCTTTAGAAAAACAAAAAAGAATCTTTATTCCTTTATGTGGAAAAACATTAGATATTAAATGGTTATTAGATAGAAACCACAAAATTGTTGGTGTTGAATTAAATGAATTGGCTGTTAAAAGTCTATTTGTTGAATTAAAAATAGAACCAACAATTTTAAAAACAAGTGACTTTATAATTTATAAACATGAAAATATAGAAGTATTTGTAGGAGATTTTTTCAATTTATCTGAAACTCTTTTGGGAAAGGTTGATTTAATTTATGATAGAGCGGCTCTTGTTGCACTTCCCAAAGATATGAGAAAAAAATATTCTGCTCATTTATTAAATATCACAAATAGAGTTTCTCAACTACTGCTAACTTATGAATATGATCAAAGTACAATGAAAGGTCCACCTTTTTGTGTGGATAGCCTTGAAGTTAAAGAATATTATTTTGATACTTATTCATTAGTTTTACTTGAAAAAAATGAGAATCTTCCAAGTGGATTAAAAAGAAAATCAAATGGATGTGAAAAAGTTTGGCTATTAAAAAATAATAAAAAATAATAAAAATTTTAAAAGGAGAGATAATGAAAATAAAAGAAGTAGGAATCATTGGTTCAGGTCAAATGGGAAATGGTATTGCTCATGTGAGTGCTTTAGCTGGATATAAAGTAGTTTTAATTGATATTGCAGAAACAGCATTAACAAAAGCTCTTGAAACTATAGAAAAGAATCTAAAAAGACAAGTTCAAAAAGAAAAAATTTCTCAAGAAGAGATGGATAAAGCATTGGAGAATATTTCTACAAATATTGATTCTAAAGCACTTAAAAATGCAGATTTAATTATCGAAGCAGCAACTGAAAATTTTGATTTAAAAGTTAAAATATTCAAAGGTATTTTAGAACATATTAAAAAAGATTGTCTTTTATCAACAAATACTTCTAGTTTATCTATTACTAAATTAGCAGCAGCAACAGACAGACCTGATAATTTTATCGGATTACATTTTATGAATCCAGTTCCAGTGATGAAATTAGTAGAAATTATCCCAGGAATTGCAACAAATGATGAAATGCTTGAAACAACAAAACAATTTGCCCTATCTTTAGGTAAAACTATTGCAACAGCAGAAGATTTTCCTGCCTTTATCGCAAATCGTATCTTATTACCAATGATAAATGAAGCAGTTTATGCTTTATATGAAGGTGTTGGGGATATTAAATCTATTGATACTTCTATGAAACTTGGAATGGGACATCCAATGGGACCTTTAGAATTAGCAGATTTTGTTGGACTTGATACATGTCTTGCAATATTAAATGTTTTACATGAAGGCTTTGGAAACCCAAAATATAGTCCATGTCCGTTATTAGTTAAATATGTAGAAGCTGGATGGTATGGAGTAAAATCTGGAAAAGGTTTCTATGATTATTCAGGTGATAAACCTGTTCCAACTAGATAAAAATATTTAAATCATTTTATTTGGAGAATTACTATGAGTATTTGGAAAAAAACTTTTACAATTGAATCACTTAATGATAAATGTAAGAATACAGCGATTGAAACTTTAGGTATTAAAATCACAAAAGTAGATGATAATACTTTAGAAGGCGAAATGCCAGTTGATTCAAGAACACATCAAGTTCATGGTATTTTACATGGTGGAGCTTCTGTTCTATTTGCTGAAACATTGGGAAGTATTGCAGGAATTATTGCTTCTAAAGTTGGATATACAGCGGTTGGACTAGATATAAATGCGAATCATCTAAGAGGTATTAGCAAAGGAGTAGTTGTTGGTATTGCATCGGCAATTCATATTGGAAGATCTACTCAAGTTTGGGATATAAAAATTAGAGATAAAGAAACAGATAAATTAATTTGTATTTCTCGATTAACTGTTGCTGTAATTGAGGAGAAGAAATAATATGAAAGTTAGAATTTACTATGAAGATACAGATGCAGCAGGAATTGTTTATCATGCAAATTTTATAAAGTACTGTGAAAGAGCAAGATCTGAAATATTTTTTCAGCAAGGATTTAATTCTCACGATAAAATGAATAATGAGCATTTTGTAGTTAGAAATATTATATGTGATTTTGTTCAAACATCATTTCTTGGAGATTTATTAGAAGTTAAAACACAGATTCTTACAAGAAAAAATAGTTCAGTAATTTTAAAACATAATATATTAAGAGATGAAGAACTTATTTGCTCTTTTGAAGTAGTGTTAGTTTATGTTAAAGATTATAAAGCAATTAAAATTCCTGATAAGGTTTTTGAAATTTTAGAAAATAAAAAACAATAACTATTATAGATTCTTATAACTAAAGGTTAAAATTATAAAACAATAAATTTATAATTTTAACTTTAACTCTTTATTAATTATTTTAAATACAAAACACAATAAATAACAACTCTTTTTCTATTATTAAATATTTATATACTTTATTTACTTATTTCATAAATTCTTTCTTTTAAGAAGAATTTGCCATTTTTTTATCATTATTTATACATATACTTTCAGAGTAAAGTAATTCATTTATAAAAATAAGGAGAGAGATATGGGAAAAGTAATAGAAATGTCTGAAATTGGGAAATTCCTAAAAGATGGGATGACTATCTCTATAGGAGGTTTCTTAGGTTGTGGAAATGCTCATAATATTATAGATGAGATACTAAAAACAAATGTTAAAAATTTAACATTAGTATCTTCTGATACGGTAAAAGATGGTCAAGGTATTGGTAAATTAATTGCAGATAATAGAATATCGAAACTTATGGCTACGCATATAGGTACAAACAAAGATACTCAAAGACAAGTGAATGAAGGGCTTATTGAATTAGAATTAATTCCTCAAGGAACACTTGCTGAAAGACTGAGATCTGCAGCTGCTGGACTTGGTGGAGTTCTAACAAGAACAGGTTTAGGTACATTAGTTCAAGAAGGGAAAGAAGTTATTCATATAGATGGGAAAGATTATATTTTAGAAAAACCAATACATCTTGATTTAGCAATAGTAAAAGCACAAAAAGCAGATAAATCAGGAAATTTAATTTATAACGGAGCAACAAGAAATTTTAATGTTCCAATGGCAGGAGCTGCAAAAGTTACTATTGCAGAGGTTGAAGAAATTGTTGAGAATGGTGAACTTAACCCTAACTTCATTCATACTCCATTTGTATATATAAATCATATTGTAAAGGCTTAAAAATGGAAGCAAAAGATATTATTGCTCAAAGAGTAGCAAAAGAGTTTAAAGATGGGGATTTTATAAATCTAGGTATTGGTCTTCCAACAAAAGTTGCTAATTATATTCCAAAAGATATTAACATTATTTTGCATTCAGAAAATGGATTTGCTGGTCTTTGGGATAAAGCAACGGAAGACAATATTGATAAAGATCAAATTGATGCAGGTGGCAATAATGTTAGATTAAGAGAAGGTGGAGTTTTCTTTGATTCATGTACATCTTTTGAAATTATCAGAGGTGGACATATTGATATTACTGTACTTGGAGCATTAGAAGTTGATCAAGAAGGTAGTCTTGCTAGTTGGAATATTCCAGGGAAATTTGTGCCAGGAATGGGTGGATCTATGGATTTAGTTAACGGAGTAAAAAAAGTAATTATTTCAATGCTTCATACAGATAAAGGAATGCCTAAAATACTGAAAAAATGTACATTACCTTTAACGGGAAAAAATGTAATAAAAATGATTATTACTGAGATGGGTGTTTTTGAATTTATAGATAAAAAATTACATCTTACTGAATTGATGGGTAATACAACATTAGCACAAATTAAGGAAGCTACAAAAGCTTCTTATATTGTGTCTTTAAAATAAATTAAATAGTGAGGATAAAAATTGAAAGTATATATTATAGAAGCAAAAAGAAGTGCTATAGGAAGTTTTTTAGGAACTTTAAAAGATGTGAAACCTGGTGATTTAGCTGGGCAAGTAATAAAAGATTTAACAAAAAATATTGATAAAAATATAGTTGATGAAGTAATCGTTGGAAATATTCTAAGTGCAGGTCATTTACAAGGAATAGGAAGACAAGCATCAATTTTTGGAGGTTTACCAGAGTCAACGGTTGCCTATTCATTGAATATGTTATGTGGTTCTGGTATGAAAGCTGTTATGAATGCTGTTGCACAAATAAAATCAGGTGAATGTGATGTTATTGTAGCAGGTGGTGTTGAAAGTATGTCAGGAGCACCATTTTTAGTTTCTTCAAAAGCTAGATCTGGTTTGGGACTTGGTGATGGAAAGCTTATTGATTCTATTAGTGATGCATTAACTGATGCTTTTGAAGGTTACCATATGGGAATAACTGCTGAAAATATTGCTGAAAAATTTAATATAACTAGGCAAATGCAAGATGAATATGCTTTAGATTCTCAAAGAAAAGCGATTGCTGCAGATGATGCAGGAAAATTTGAAGATGAAATAACTCCTATTGTTGTAAAAACAAGAAAAGGAGAAATTCTGTTTAATAAAGATGAATATATTAATAGAAATACATCTTTAGAAAAATTAAGTAATTTAAGAGCTGTTTTCAAAAAAGATGGAACAGTTACAGCTGGAAATGCATCTGGAATAAATGATGGTGCAAGTTTTACATTAATTGCTTCAGAAGATGCCGTTAAAAAATATAATTTAAACCCATTAGTTGAGATTGTAGATATTGCTCAAGTTGGTATTGAACCATCTGTTATGGGATTAAGCCCTGCTTATGCTATTGAAAAATTATTAAATAAAACAGGAGTAGATATAAGTGATATTGATGTAATTGAAATAAACGAAGCATTTGCAGCTCAAATTTTAGGTGTATTTGAATTATTGAAAGAAAAAGTAAATTTAACAGATGAAATTTTAAATGAAAAAATGAATGTAAATGGAAGTGGAATTGCATTGGGTCATCCTGTTGGCGCGAGTGCAAATAGAATTATTGTTTCCTTAACTTATGAGATGTTAAAACAAAATTCTACATATGGTTTAGCTTCATTATGTATCGGTGGAGGAATGGGAACAGCAATTTTACTTAAAAAAGTAAAATAATCTTTTCTATTATGATACAATTTTTATAAATAGAAATTTGGATATAAATGAATAAAAAATATTATCATGACTTGGATAAAAGATTAAATTTTGAGGATGTATTATTGGATGCTTTACCCAATCCCATATATTATAAAGATGTTAAGGGTGATTTTATAAGATGTAATAGTCGTTTTTCTGAACTTACAAATACTTGTAAAAAAGAAATCATAGGTAAGTCTGCTTATGAATTCTTTCCTAAAAGTGCTGCAGATAGAAATAAATTAATTGATAAAGAAATAATGAAAACTTTAAAACCATATGAAGATGAAGTTCATTTCATAAAAAGTGATGGAGAAGTAAGATATTATAACTTAAGTAAAGCTGTATGTTTAGATTGTAAAGGTGTTGTTGCTGGTATTGTTTGTATCATGACAGATATTACTGAAAGAATAAAAGAAAAAGAACTTTTAATCCAACAAAGTAAGTTTGCCGAAATGGGTGAGATGATAGCTGCAATCGCACACCAATGGAATGAACCATTAGTAGAACTTTCTGCTCAAATCCAAAAAATGCAACTTTTTTACTCCTCAAATGTAATTGATAAGGATAAAGTATCAAATTTTGTAACTGATTCAATGGTTCAAATTCAGTATATGTCAGAAACATTAAGTGATTTTAGAAATTTTTTAAAGCCATCTGTTTCAAAAGAGGAATTTGGAATTAAAAAAGCTATAAAAGAAATTTTCGAAATAGTTGGAAAACAGATTTTTTATTTTAATATCAAAGTGAATTTTGAGTATGAACCAGATAATGAAATTTATCTTTATGGTTATAAGAATGAATTAAAACAAGTTTTATTAAATGTTATAAATAACGCAAAAAATAAAATAGTTAAAATCAATGAGAAATCTTCTTTTAGTGGAATTATTATAATAAAAATTACTGAAAATAAAAATTACAATATTATTGAAGTAATAGATAATGCAGGTGCTATTGAAGGAAGTATTATGGATCGATTGTTTGATCCATTTTTTACTACAAAAGAAAATGGTACTGGATTTGGACTATATATGGCAAAAATTATAGTTGAAGATAAAATGTCAGGAAAAATAGAAGTTAAAAATGATGGTGAAAATGTAGTATTTTTAATTAAAATCCCAAAAATAAAGAAGAGCAAAAATGAAAATATTTTTATTGGAAGATAATAAAACACTTAATGAAGCAATTAAGTTAAAATTCGAATTAAAAGGCTATAAAGTTTCTTCTTATGAATGTGGAGAAGAGGCTTTTAATAATATTACAAATGGGTTTTCATGTTTTCTTTTAGATATTCATGTACCTAATATTGATGGTATAAATATTCTTAAAAAAATTAGAGAATATTATGATAATGTACCTGTTATTATTATTTCATCAACTGTAGAACTTGATATTATAAAAAAATCATATGATTTTGGCTGTAATGATTATTTGAAAAAACCTTTTTTTATAGATGAATTAGAAATCAAAGTTGATAAACTTTGTAATATTCCCAAAAATGAAATTCTTTTTAATAATAATTGTCTTTTTAATTTTAATGAAAGTTTTATTACTATTGATGAAGATAAAAAAATATTAACAGAGAAAGAAAATCTACTAGTAAATTTACTTTTATTGAATAAAAATAAATTGGTTAGTTATGAAAGTATCCAAAACTATGTTTGGAAAGGTGAATATGCATCAATTGATGCAATACGAACTTTAATTAGAAGATTAAGAAAAAAAATGGATAATTCTACGATAAAAGCATCTTCAAATAGAGGTTATTTTTTATCAGTTAATTGTTCTAATTAATATATTATGTAGTTTTAAAGATATATCCTGTGTCTACAACAGTTTGAATATAATCTTTATCTATGATTTTTCTGACTCTTCTTATTAAACTTCTAATTGATTCTAAAGAAGCAAAGTTCCCTTCCCATACGTAGTTTTCGATTGATTCGTATGAAATTACTTGATTTTTTTTAGTTAAAAATAAATTTATAAGAAGTTTTTCTTTTTTAGTTAATCTTACTTCTTTGACATTCATTTGAATTATTGATGATTTAAAATCAAAGTAACAATTCTCATCAAAATATATTTTATCATTTTGAATGTTACAGAATCTTTCTATTTTTATTTCTAATTCATCTATAAAAAATGGTTTTTTTAAAAAGTCATTACATCCAAAATCATAAGCTTGTTTAATCACGTCAAGTTCAACACTTGCGCTTATTATGATTACTGGAAGTGTTTGATAATACTCTCTAATTTTTTTTAATATTTTGATTCCATCAACGTTAGGTACATTTATATCCAAAATGAAACATGAAAAACCATCTGTGATTTTTTCATAAGCTTGGGCTCCATCAATAATTGATAATACAGAATAACCTTTCATCGTTAATCTTTTTGTTATGGTTTCATTTAGTTTTTTATTATCTTCTAAAAGTAAAATTTTCATTTTATGCCTTTTTATGAGGAAGTTTTATTGTAAAGATAACATTATTACCATCATTCTTAGCTGTTATCGTTCCTCTCATTTTATCTTCAATTATTACTTTTGCCATATAAAGTCCAATTCCCGTGCCATCTTCTTTTGTTGTAAAGTATGGTTCAAAAATAGAATTTATGATTTTATCGTCGATTCTACCACCATCATCAACAATTTCTATTGTATTAAAATTTGATGTTCTTTTTATATTAATATCAATTTTAGGCTTTTTTGTAAAATCAATATTTTTTTCTACAATTTTATTTTTTGCATTATTTATTAGGTTTAATAAAACTTGTTTAAATTCATTTTCATAACCATAAATAAGTAATTCTTCATTTTCATTTTTATAATTAAAACTCATTTCTATATTTGAATAAAAAACTTGTTTTCCTATAATCTCATTTATTTCACTTAATGATTTTGATATTGAAAACAGTTTCTTTTTTGTTGATGGTTTTAAGAAGTTTCTAAAATCACTTAATGTTTTTGACATATATTTTATTTGAACCATAGAATCATTTACAAAATCTTTTACTTCCATTTCTTTTAATTCATTTAATAAATATGAAGTTTGAATATCTTGAACAAGAGCTGATAATTCAACTAATGGTTCATTCCATTGGTGAGCAATTGCAGCTATCATATCACCCATTTCTGCTAATTTACTTTGTTGAATTAAAAACTGTTTTTGCTGAACACGTTCAGTTATATCATCCATAATACAAACAATTCCACCAACAGTTCCATCAATATTTTTATAAACAGCTTTATTTAAAATTATATGTTTCATCTCATTTGATGATGTATAAAATGTAAATTCAGAAGTACTAGTTGCAAATGTAGTTAACAGTTCTTGATCAATTTGAGTATTTTTACTAGCTACATTATAAGGAAAGAAATCAAAAGCTGTTTTTCCAATGATTTCATCTCTTGAACTACTTACTAAGGAAGCAAAACTTATATTACAACCTAAAAATTTACCATCAATATTTTTATAATAAATGGGATTTGGAATTGTATCTAGTAAGACTTTATCAAATTCCAATCTATTTGATAACTCTAATTCGACCTTTTCTCTTCTTTGTATATTCGCTTTTAATACAATTACAACTATGCTTAATACAAGTATTATTATAATTGCTAGTATAAAGAATTTTGTATGCTCTTTATACATAGAAGCTGGTTCATTTATTATAATTGGATTGTTTACATATTTTGAAACATCAATTTTAAACTTTTCTAATTCTTTATAATCAAACATATATACATTTGGGGATTTTTCAAGAATAGGAATTTTAGATACATCTTTACCTTTTAAAACTTCTAATGCCATTTTTGATACAGCATCACCTTGCGCAATAGCAGATGTTAAAAGGCCTCCTACTATTCCATTATCTAAGTAAAAATCCCAAAGACCGTAAATAGGAACTCTACTTACTTCTTTAACTTGGGCAAAACTTTGTTTATATGTGAAGTATTTACCTGTTGTATCTTTAAATAAAAGTACAAATAGAATAACACTATTTTCTGTATCAAGTGCAGATACTTTTTGCTTTAAATTACCTATTTCTAAATTATCTGTATATTCAATTTTAAATTTATCTTTATATTTTTCAATTATTGGATTTAAATCTCTTTTTATTGCATATCCAGTTATTGACGTGTCATTTATTATTAAAAGATCTTTCAATTTTGGGTGAAGTTTTGAAATAAGTTCAAAATTCTTTTCTAAATCAACTTCTTCAGCAACTCCTGAAGTAAACTTTTTCATATTATTTTCATCTAATAAAGATTTATCAAAATTATTTATTCCACAAAATAAAACAGGAACATCTTTAAATAAAAATTCATGGTATTTAATCATAAAATCAAGAGCAGTATTATCACTAACAATTATTAAATCAAAAACTCTTCCTTCAAACTGTTTTTTATAAAGTTTTGCGAGGTCAGCTAAATATGAATAGTTATCAATTCTTTTTGTATCCATATATATAGTTGTTAGTTCTATATCTTTATGATCTTTAAAATTTCTTTCTATCTCTTTTGAAATATCATCAGTCCAAGCATAGCCTTTGTGATAAGAGTGTAGTAGTAATACATCTTTTGAAGAGTTGGCAAAAAGCAAGTTAAAAAAAAGTATGCTAAATAGTAAAAAATATTTCATTATCGTCCCCTATTTAGCAATTATATCAAGATTTTGTAAAAATTACATAACCTGATTTTGGTCCATGAGCACCTATTACTAATGATTGTTCAATATCAGCTGTTTTTGAAGGGCCTGAAATAAACACTCCATACCCCTTTTCATCAAAACTTATTTTTTCATAGGCTTCATGCATATTATTTAAAATATCTTTTTCATCAATTACTATGATGATATTTTGAGCAATAAAATATAAAGCTCTATGTCTATTATCTTTATTTTTCATCCAAATAGCACCATTTTCAGCTACGGCAAAATTACCTTTTACAACTGCTAAATCAATATCTCCTAATTCATGAACATCTTCACACGAATTTGCATCAAAATTACCAACTGAGCAAAATTCAACATTTGAAGCTATTTGTTTTTCATCTGGATATAGTTCTTTTATAGTTTTATCTAAATCATTTTTATCTATTAATAAAGCTTTTCCACCAACACTTTCAATCATAGTTGAAAAAGTTTGGAATTTGTCTTCAAACTTTAATCCAAAATTTTCATAAGAAGGTAGTTTTACCTCTTTTACAATATTGTTATCTTTGATATTTTTTAATATTAGCTCTTTACTAGTCATCTAATTCTCCTGCTATAAACATCTCTTTAAAACTTTTTTCTGGCATTTTAGGTAAGTCTCTTTGTCTTCCCCATACATTTGATTTATTATAAAGTATAGAATTTGGAAGTTTTGGAACTATCTTTCTAGCTACCTTTCCTGCAAAATCAAATAATGCAGGTTTTCCCATAAGCCAAGCGGTTACCTTCATCGCCATCTTTTTCCGAGAATCAATTAAATTTGCTTTACCTAAATCTTGTCTTAGACTATAAAGTTGTGAGTCTAAATCAATTTTCACAGGGCAAACATTTGTACAAGAACCACACAAAGTACATGCAAATGGTAAAGAATTATGTTTTTCTGGCTCTTTTTTTGACCCCAATATTGAACCAATTGGTCCTGGAATTACATATTCATAAGAGTGACCACCACTTCTTCTATAAACTGGACATGTATTCATACATGCACCACATCTAATACAATTTAGTGCTTTTTTATTTTTTTCTGATGCTAAGAATTGAGATCTATTATTGTCAACTATGATAATATGCATCTCTCCACCTTCAATTGGAGCATGAAAATGTGATGTATATGAAGTAATTGGTTGCCCTGTTGCACTACGTGCTAGTAATCTTGTAAAAACACTTAAGTCTTCAAGCCTAGGAATAATTTTCTCAATACCCATAGAAGCAATATGAAGTTTTGGAACACTAGCTCCCATATCTGCATTTCCTTCATTTGTACAAACAACAACTCCACCTGTTTGAGCGATTGCAAAATTAACACCTGTTAATCCAGCCTCAGCAGTTAAAAAATCTTCTCTAAGTGCAGCTCTTGCAGCACGTGTAAGATATGTAGGATCATAATTTCCTTTTTCAGTGCCTAATTTTTCATGAAAAGTATCAGAAACATCAGATTTTTTTAGGTGAATTGCAGGTAAAACGATATGAGATGGTGCTTCATTTCTTAATTGAACTATTCTTTCCCCTAAGTCTGTGTCAATAACTTCAATTCCTCTTTGCTCTAAATAAGGATTTAAGTGACACTCTTCTGTTAGCATAGATTTTGATTTAACTAATTTTTTTACTTCTTTTTCTTTCAGTAGTTTATAAACAATCTCATTGTGCTCTTTTGCATCAATAGCAAAGTGAACAGTTATACCTTTTTCTGAGGCATTTTTTTCAAATTCTAATAAATATTTATCAAGATTTGCCATTGTATGAGTTTTAATTTGACTTGCAAATTCTCTTAAGTTTTCCCATTCAGGAATTGATTTACTAGCTTTGTCTCTTTTTTCTCTAACAAACCATAAAGCTTGGTCGTGCCAGTGCATTCTCTCATCATTTGCTACAAAAACTTTTGCATTATCTGCATGGTTATGATTTGTACTCATGGTCTAACTCCTGCTAGGATTTCAACTATATGCATTACTTTTATTGGATAGTTGTTTCTATTTATTAATCCATCCATATGCATCAAACATGACATGTCAGCACCTGTCATAATTTGTGCCGATGAATCCAAATGATCTTTTATTCTATCTTTCCCCATTGCAACTGAAATATCTTCTTCTGCTACAGAAAATGTACCACCAAATCCACAACACTCATCTTTTCTTTTTAATTCAACAAGTTCAATATCATTTACTTTATTTAAGATATTTTCTAATTTAGAATTATAAGGAATATTAAGCTCACTTGCAGTTCCTAATTTTAGAACTCTATGTCCATGACATGAGTTATGAAGACCTACTTTATAAGGGAAAGACATATCAAATTGAATATTTTCTAATTTGATTACATCATGTAAAAATTCACATACTTCATAAATAGATGCTTTTATTTTGTTGTAATCTTTATCATTATCAAAAAATTCAGCATAATGTTCTTTTACCATTGATACACATGAACCACTAGGAGCCACTATATAATCATAATCTTTAAATGTATTTACAAAATTAATTGCTAAATTTTTAACATCTTTTGAACAACCTGAATTTGCCATAGGCTGTCCACAGCATGTTTGGCTAAGTGGATAATCAATGTCTAAACCTTGATTCTTTAGTACTTTATAAGTTGCTTTACAAACGTTTGGATACAATTCATTCATAAAACATGGGATAAATAGACCTATTTTCATTTCTATTCCTTATTTTTAATTATAGTAATTCTATATTTTAAATATGAGATATATATGATAATTTTATTTTTTTAGATGGATAGAAAAATCATTGCTTAAATAATCTTCTTTTATCTGTATTTTTTTAGATAGAGTTAAGCAATAATCAATAATTTCAGATGATTTAATATTTGTTAAAGAGTCATTTTTTAAAAAATTAAAGATAAATGCTTTATTTGAAGCTATAAAACATTTTTTTATAAAAAGAAATACTTCATCACGTTCAAGTATATTCATCGCTCCACTACAAATATAATAATCAGATTCATAAAGTGAGTTTTTTAGGATATCTTGTATTTCAAATTTTGTATTTAAAAATCTTTTTGAAGCTAAATCAATCATTTGTTTTTCACAATCAATTCCCAAATATGATTTTGGTTTTAAGTTATTATCAAATAAATAGGAATAATACTCACCAAAACCACATCCCGCATCTATAATAGACGCTTCTTTGATACTATTTTCTATAAAACTTGTAAGTATTTCAAATCTTTTATATTGACTAAATTCAGAATTCCAATGTACACCTTGTGCACTTATTCCATGTTTTTTGATAGCTTTTTCGTAAAATTTAGTGTTATCTTTTTTTGCCATTAATAAAATTATTTACTTATTTGTTCAATTTGAACATTATTGTCTTTTATAAATTTAGAAATGATTTCAGAGTTTGTATGCTCATATGCTATATCATATACTATTCGTACAATTCCACTTGCAATTACATTTTTTGAACATTCACTACAAGGTTCTAGAGTTACATAAATAGTTGCACCTTCAATAGAAATACCTTTTCGTGCTGCCCAAATAATTGCATTCATTTCGGCATGGATTTCATATGTTTTTGACCAATCATGGTGTTCTTTAGTATATTCGCCATTCCAATGGTCACTACAATTTTTGTAACCAGATGGAGTTCCATTGTATCCAGTTGATAGAATTCTTCCATCTTTTACAATTACAGCTCCAACTTGTTTTGATACACATTTAGAAGCCAGTGCTATCTCTTTTGCAATATTTATAAAACTTTGATCATTTAACATTTTTTACCTAACCTAAACTTTTTTTAATTATAGCAAAAGATTTTTTATTAAATATTATTTCTTCTTTGGCTTAAACTTAAATGATACTTAATTAATTGTACAAAAATATATTTATCAGAAAAAATGTGCTATTATGAGAAAAAATTTTACTAAATAGAAAAGGCAAAGTATGGATTTTAAAGAAATCAGAGAATTAATAAGAGTATTTGATAAGAGCGAACTTAACAAATTAAAGGTTAAAGAAGGTGAATTTGAAATTTCTATGCAAAGAGGTTTCGAAACTGGTATCACAACTGTTACAACATCAGCTCCAATGGCTCAAGCTTCACAAGCTACTGCACCTGCACTTAGTGCAGCACCTGTTGCTAACGTTTCAGAAGCTGTAAGTACTACAAAATCTGGAGATCAAATTCTTTCTCCAATGGTAGGTACTTATTATTCATCTCCATCACCTGAATCACCATCATTTGTTGAAGTTGGTGCAACGGTTAAAAAAGGTCAAACTCTTTGTATTTTAGAAGCGATGAAAATTATGAATGAGGTTGAAGCTGAATTTGATTGTAAAATTATTGAAATTTTAGTTAAAGACGGTTCTCCTGTTGAGTATGATATGCCAATTTTTGTTGTTGAAAAGTTATAAGAGTTAATTATGGCAGAAATTAAAAAAATCTTAATAGCTAATAGAGGCGAAATTGTTCAACGTGCTATTAGAACTATTAGAGAAATGGGTAAGAAATCAGTTGCTGTTTATAGTGCAGGTGATAAAAATGCATCATATTTAAAACATGCAGATGAAGCTGTTTGTATTGGTGGTGCTAAGTCATCTGAATCATACTTAAATATTCCAGCAATTATTACAGCTGCTGAAATGACAGGTTGTGATGCAATATTTCCAGGATATGGGTTTTTATCTGAAAATCAAGATTTTGTAGAGATTTGTAGATTACATAATATTAAATTTATTGGTCCTTCTGTTGAAGTAATGGAAAAAATGGCTGATAAATCAAAAGCTAAAGAAGAGATGATAAAAGCTGGAGTTCCTGTAGTTCCAGGTTCTAAAGGTTCTGTTCATTCTGTTACTGAAGGTAGAAAAGTTGCTCTTGAAATTGGTTATCCAATAATGGCAAAAGCTGCTGCTGGTGGTGGTGGAAGAGGAATGAGACTTATTCATGATGAGTCTGAATTTGATCAATTATTTATGGCAGCATCAAGTGAAGCATTAGCAGCATTTGGTGATGGAACTATGTATCTTGAAAGATTTATTAATAATCCAAGACATATTGAAGTTCAAGTTGTTGGGGATTCTCATGGTAATGCGATTCATATAGGGGAGCGAGATTGTTCTTTACAAAGAAGACATCAAAAAGTTATTGAAGAATCACCTGCAATTTTATTAAATGATGAAACAAGAGCTAGCCTTCATGAAGTTGCTGTAAAAGCTACTAAATACTTAAAGTATGAAGGTGCTGGAACTTTTGAATTTTTAGCTGATGATAAACAAAACATCTATTTTATGGAAATGAATACAAGACTTCAAGTTGAGCATCCGGTTTCTGAAATGGTATCAGGAATTGATATTGTTGAACTAATGATTAAAGTTGCTGAAGGTGAAAAAGTTCCACCTCAAGAAGCTATTAAATTTAGAGGTCATGCAATAGAGTGTAGAATTACAGCAGAAGATCCAAATTCTTTCTTACCAAGTCCAGGTAAAGTAACTCAGTGGATGGTTCCAGGTGGAAGAAATGTAAGAGTTGATTCTCATGTATATGCAGGATATGTTGTACCTCCTTATTATGACTCAATGATTGGTAAACTGATTGTTTGGGGAAGAGACAGAAATAAAGCTATTAACATTATGAAAAGAGCACTAGCAGAGTTTGAAGTAGAAGGAATTAGAACAACTATTCCATTCCATCAAAAAATGATGGAAAATGAAGACTTTATTTCAAACAACTACGATACAAAATACTTAGAAAACTACAAAAAATTAGAAGACTTATAGGAATAAAGAGCAAGGCTCTTTATTCTTAAAGCTTAAATTTATCTAAAACTAGATATAATCCCCGAAATTATACACATTTATATACCCATTTTACTTTGATATATTAATCAAAGATTCATTTTCATTAAACTGACTTACTTGCAAGACTCAAATTGCGTTTTAATTGTACATTTATGGGGAGATTAAATCTAACATATAACCGTGTGTATTTTTTAATAAATTATATACTAAGGTAAAAAATGACTTTTAATGAATTCAATTTAAAAGACTTATTGCAAAAAGCAATAGATGAAGCTGGTTTTAAAGAACCAAGTCCAATACAAGAACAAGCAATCCCGTTTGTATTAGCAGGTAGAGATATCGTTGGTCAAGCACATACAGGAACTGGTAAAACAGCTGCATTTGGACTTCCAATTTTAAACAATATGAAGGGTAACAAAGGTGTTGAGGCTGTTGTTATTGTTCCTACAAGAGAGCTTGCAATGCAAGTTTCAGATGAATTATACAGATTTGGTAAATTCTTAGGAATTAATACAGCAACTGTATATGGTGGACAAGCATATGCTAGACAAATTAAATTAATCGAAAATGCAGGTATTATTGTAGCAACTCCAGGAAGATTTTTAGATCTTTTAAGAGGTGGTAAAATTGATATTAAACCTGATTATGTAATTCTTGATGAAGCAGATGAAATGCTTGATATGGGATTCCTAGATGATATTAAAGAAATTTTTACTTTTTTACCATCAGAAAGACAAACTTTATTATTCTCAGCAACTATGCCAGTTGCTATCAAAAATTTAGCAAAAACTATTTTAAATAATCCAGAATTTATCACTTTAACAAAAAGTGATGTAACTAATTCAAAAATTACTCAAACTTTCTATGTTGTTGACGAGAGAGAAAGAGATGATGCACTTATTAGATTATATGATTATAAAAATCCAAGTAAATCTATTATTTTTTGCCGCACAAAAAAGGAAGTTGATAGATTATCAACATTTATGGTATCTCAAGGATTTATGGCAAAAGGTCTTCATGGTGATATGGAGCAAAGACAAAGAGAAGAAGCAATTAGAGCGTTTAAAACTTCTAAATTAGAAATTTTAATTGCAACTGATGTTGCAGCTCGTGGTCTTGATGTTAATGATGTATCTCACGTATTTAATTATCATTTACCATTTGATTCTGAGTCTTATGTTCATAGAATCGGAAGAACTGGACGTGCTGGAAAAGAAGGTATTGCTGTATCTATTGTAACTCCTCATGAATTTAGAATGTTACAAAAAATTGAAAAAAATATCGGTACAAAATTAGAAGCTAAAATTGTTCCTGATATTGATTCTGTTAAACTTAAAAAAATTGCTGAGCTAAAAAATAATATTAGCGAACAAGAAATTAAAGATTATGCATTAGCATTAGTTGAAGAATTAAAAGAAGAGTTTGATATCTCTACAATTGCATTTAAATTAGCATCTATGATTTCAGCATCAACTTTTGTTCAAGGTAACAATAACATTGGTAAATCTGAATCTGATATTAAAAGACTTATTGAAAATTCAAGCAGATATGACAGTGAAGGAAGATCTGGTGACAGAAATTCTAGAGGTGGTAGAGGTGGAAGATTTGGTGGATCAAGAGGTGGTGATTCTAGAGGAGGAAGACCATCAGGTGATAGAAACTCAAGAGGTGGCGATAGAGATAGAGCTCCTAGAGGTGATAGAGCACCTAGACCATCAGGAGATAGACCAAGTGGTGATAGAGCTCCAAGAGGTGACAAACCATACGGAGACAGAGCACCAAGAGGTGATAGACCATCAGGTGATAGAGCTCCAAGAGGAGATAGACCTTCAGGAGATAGAGCACCAAGAGGTGACAGACCAAGTGGTGATAGAGGTTCTAGACCATCAGGTGATAGAAGTAGAAAAAGAGATTAATCTCTTTTTTTATTCTTTATAAAACTTATTTAAAAATTCTCCTAAAAAACTTATAAATTTTCCCTAAAATTTTTTCTCTATATTTTATAGATATAAAACTTATTTAATAGAGTATGCCTATAAATATTTTAAGCTTATTTAAAGCTTTGATAAGGAAGATTCCACTATAATCCTAGCAATTTAAAACTACAATATAGTTACAAAAGGCTCACATTGGATATAAAAACAATCAACAGGTTCGACAAAGCAAGGGATAAAACATTACCCGGTTTTGCAAAACTCTCTTTAGCACTACTTTTTATGGTAGTTGTTCTATTATGGTCATACACATCTCATGGAAATCTTCCTAACAATACATTTTTAATTATTGGTGCTGTTTTTGGTGCTTATATGGCTATGAATATAGGTGCAAATGATGTTGCAAATAACGTAGGACCAGCAGTTGGTTCTAAAGCATTAACATTAACAGGTGCAATTATTATTGCCGCTATTTTTGAATCACTAGGCGCTTTTATCGCAGGTGGTGACGTTGTTAAGACAATCAAAGATGGAATTATTAATCCAGCATTGATACAAAACCCTGAAATATTTATCTGGGCTATGACAGCTGCTTTATTATCAGCTGCTTTATGGTTAAATTTTGCAACTTCAATTGGTGCTCCTGTTTCTACAACACACTCAATTGTAGGTGGAGTTATGGGTTCAGGAATTGCAGCAGCTGGATTTTCTATAGTTGCTTGGGATACTGTTGGTAAAATTGTTGCTTCATGGGTTATTTCACCTTTATTAGGTGGAATTATTGCTGCTGGTTTTCTATTTTTTATAAAAAAACAAATAATTTTTAAAGAAGATAAAATAGGAGCATCTAAAAAGTTCGTTCCTTATTTAATTGCAATTATGTCATGGGTTTTTAGTACATACATCATTTTAAAAGGTATTAAACAGATAATAAAACTTGATTTCTTTACAGCATCACTAATTGGTTTAGCAATTGCTGTAGTAATTTATTTTCTTATAAAACCTATTATAATGAAAGTAGCTGAAAAATTAGAAAATGATAGAGTATCTGTAAATACGCTATTTAACATTCCTTTAGTTTTTGCAGCAGCTTTATTATCTTTTGCCCATGGTGCTAATGATGTTGCCAATGCAATTGGACCATTGGCTGCTATTAATGATGCAATTGTAAATGTTGAAATTGCTTCAAATGTTAGTATACCTTTTTGGGTTATGGCTGTTGGTGCTTTTGGTATTGTAATTGGACTTATGTTATATGGGCCAAAACTTATTAAAACAGTTGGTTCTGAGATTACTGAACTTGATCAAATGAGAGCATATTCTATTGCAATGGCTGCTGCATTTACAGTTATTGTTGCTAGTCAATTAGGTCTTCCTGTTTCTTCAACTCATATTGCAGTTGGTGGAGTTTTTGGTGTTGGATTTTTAAGAGAGTATTTAGATTCTAATGAAAAAAGATTTATTCAAGAAACTAGAAAAAAATTTAAAAAGCACAAAAAAGAGCTTTCATCAATGAATGAAGAGTTAGAAAAATTAGAGTCAATTACTGATAAATCTAAAGTTAACTATATGAGAATTGTTGAACTTTATAAAAAAATCGATGATAGAGAAGATTTAGTTAAAAAAGATAGAAAAGATGTTAAAGATGCAAAAAGTATTAAATATGTAAAAAGAGATGCGGTTAAAAAAATTGTTGCAGCATGGATTATTACAGTTCCTGCTGCTGCTATTTTATCAGCTGCTATATTTTTTATGATAAAAGGTATCATGATTCCATAAGTAGAATATTCTACTTATGGAAATCACTCAAAATTTATTACTTAAATGCTAAAATCTAATAAAATTTTATTAGGGACTCACAATCGAAGCTATATTTTCCGTTTTACCTGTTTATTTCTTTATTTTATTAGGCTTTACAGCTAAGAAAATCTTTACAAATCAAATAGATGAAAAAACACTTGTATTAATATCTTTATATTTTTTCCAACCAATACTTATATTTTGGGGGCTTACAAAGTCACCTATAAATTACGAATTTATAGCTTCACCTATTGCTTATTTAGTTATTGTACTTTTTTGTTTGCTTTTATTGTTATTGCTAAATAAAAGAATATTTACAAATAGAACAGATCAGTCAATCTATCTAGCAGTTGCACTTGTAGGAAATACTGGAAATCTTGGTATCCCTCTTGGAATTGCACTTTTTGGTATAGAATCTGTACCATATACAAGTATAATAAATATTGCAAATATTTTATTTATTTATATATTTTCTGTTTATTTTTTCGCAAGAGAACAATTTTCTTTAAAAGAAGCTATTTATTCTATTTTGAAAATACCTGGAATTTGGTTTGCTTTATTTGCACTTTTTGTAAACTATGAAGAAATATCTATTAATAAGCATATTTACACAGCATTAGAAATGGGTGCTTATACTTCTATGGTTATTCAGCTTATTATCTTTGGAATGTATTTATATAGTGTAAAAATAAAAACTATACCTTGGTATTCATCTTTGCAGATTAGTTTTGTAAAGCATATTTTATTACCTGTTGTTGGGATAATTATAGTGCTTAATTTTACAAATTTAAACTCTTATGTTGCATCAATTTTAATAATGGAACTAATGGTTCCACTTGCAGTGAATAATGTAAATTTAGCTGCATTATATAATTGTAAGCCTTTTGATGTTGCGGCTAGTGTTTTAATCTCAACAGCATTATTTGTATTTTTTCTTTATTTTTATATTGAAATTATAAGATATTTTATTAAGTAGGTTATCATGTGTGGAATAATAGGTACAAATTTTATATCAAGTAAATTTGATAAATCATTACAATTGTTAAATAATCGAGGACCAGATTTCCAAAAAGCTGTAAAGATTAATGATAAAGAGTTTGGTCACACAAGACTTGCAATTATTGATTTAAATGAAGAAGCAAATCAACCAATGATATTTGATGATATATTACTTGTTTTTAATGGGGAAATTTATAATTATAAAGAATTGATTCACGTGGAACATTTAGAGTGTAAAACTCAAAGTGATAGTGAAGTGTTGATTAGGCTTTATCAAAAATATGAATTTGATTTTTTAAATAAACTAAATGGAATGTTCTCTTTTTGTCTTTATGATATGAAAAAAGATAGATATTTTTGCGCTAGAGATAGATATGGTAAAAAACCATTTTTCTACTATTTCAAAGATAAGAAGTTTATATTCTCTTCATCAATCAAGTCTATATTAAATCTACTTGATTATAAACCAAATTTGAATAAAGTAGCAGTCTCAAAATATATGCAGTATTTCGTTTCTTATGGTGAAGATACATTTTATCAAGATGTTTTTAAACTTGAAGCTGCTACATATATGATTTATGAGCCAAATAAGACCTCTGAACTTCAAAAGAAGAGATATTATAAGATAAACACCTATAAAGCCATTAAGGACGAAAAACAAGCTTTAAATGATATTGAAGAGCTTTTATTTAATAGTGTTGAATTAAGACTTAATAGTGATGTTGAAGTTGCTTCACTATTGAGTGGTGGAATTGATAGTTCTTTGCTTTCTGCACTTTATAGCAAAATTTCTGGTAAAAAGATAAATACCTTTAGTGTTGGTTACGATGAACATAAAAACTATTGTGAACTTTCTTATGCACAAATTACAGCAAATTATATAGGCTCAAATCATAATCCAATAGAGATAAATCAAAAAGAGTATATTAATCATTTTGAAGAGACACTAGAGTTTTTAGAAGAACCACATGGAGATAGTGCTGCAATTCCTTTGAATATTTTAACAAAAAGAATTCATCAAAGTGGAATTAAAACTGTGCTTTCAGGTGAAGGAAGTGACGAGATATTTTTAGGTTATGATAATTATGCAAAGTTTTTAAAATATTATGAGTTTGAAAAAAGTTTATCATCTGAACAAAATATTTTTTTAAATGATATTATTGGAGCACTACAAAATAATACTAAAGAGAGTGAATATTTAAGACGAATAGTTAAAAAACAAAATCTTTATAACTCTTTTGGTGAAATTTATACAGATATTCAAAGAAAAAGATTATTCAAAAAAGTTCCAACATTTAAAAGTGAAACAGCAAAACAAGATCCCGTTGATTGGATGAGTTATATTGATTTAAAAATCTGGTTAGGTGAATCTCTTTTATCAAAAGTTGATAGAATATCTATGGGTAATTCTTTAGAGGTTCGAACACCATTTTTAGATTTTAATTTGGTAAATTATATGTTTAGTATTGAATCAAAAATAAAAGTTGGTGATACAAATAAATATCTACTAAAAAAAATTGCTTCAAAATATATTCCAGATGAAATTATAAATAGAACTAAAAAAGGTTTTAATTCACCCTTTAATGAATGGTTAAATAAAGAGTATAAAGATTCTATTCTTGATGTTATTCTTGAAGTAAATAAAGCTACAAATTTGTTTAATGATAGCTATCTTTTGCATATATATGAATTGTCAAAATCAAATAAATTTAAGCAGCATTTATATTCACTTTATATATTTTCTTTATGGTATAAAAAAGAGTATCTTTCTTAAGAAAAAAGAGTGTAAAATCAGTCTTAAGTAAAATTTTTAAATTATAAAAAGAGAATGATTATGACAATATTAATACCAGTAGATTCAAAAAATAGACATGAATGTATTATCTCATCAATAGAAGAAAACAAAGCTTGGGCTTTTATTACTTTAGATGAAGGTAGAGTTTCAAGTGTTGAGTTTTATGATAGACGTGAAGATATAACAGTTTGGATTGATGCAGTTGTTGTAATAAATGATTTAGAGTATGTTTGGCCATTTATGGATGAAGGTATTATTGCATTAGTTGCTCCAACACAAAAAAGTATTGATGAAATTGTTGAAGCATTTTTATTCAAAGATCTACATGATTTTTCTATCTAATGAATTTTAATAAAAAAGATTTAGATACTCTTTCTAATATTATTGCTTCAAGACGAGATATAAGAGGCAATAACTTTATAAACAAAAAGATATCAAGAAAAAAACTTGATATTATTCTCAAATCAGCACTTCAAGCGCCATCTGTTGGCTATTCTCAGCCTTGGCAGTTTATAATTGTAGATAAAGAAAAACGTGAATTAGTTTATAACCACTTTATAAAATCATATGATAAAAGCAAAGAAAAGTTTAAAAATAAACCCCTATATAACTCTTTAAAACTTGAAGGCATAAAAGAATCAAGTATAAATATTGCTGTTTATTATAAAAAACCTACTTCTGCTGTTTTAGGACAAACATATATGAAAAGAACAGGAGAATACTCTGTTGTTTGTGCTATTTTAAATATGTGGTTAACTGCACGTGCGTTAAACATTGGTATGGGATGGGTTTCTATATTAAAAGCAAAAAAGATAAACAAAATATTTGATATAGATAAGAACGAGTATAAATTTATAGCTTATTTGTGTTTTGGATATACAAAAGAGTTTTATGATGAACCTGAATTAAAAAAACTTAAATGGAACAATAAAAAGAAACTAAAAGATTGCATTCTTAATTAAGCCCTTTAATATGATCCTAAATATATAATATTTTTTTATTTTAATTTAGGAGTATATATGAAAAAACTAATGGTAAAATTTTCTATTGCTTTTCTTTGTGTTGGACTTTTATCTACATTACACGCAAATGAAAAAGTATACAAATTTTCAATGGCTACAACTTGGGGAGAAACTGCAACTCCTCTTATTGACGCTGCAAACAACATGGCTAAAATGGCAAATGAAATGTCTAATGGTAGAATTGTAATTAAAGTAGATTCGGCAAATAAACATAAAGCACCTTTAGGCATTCTTGATATGGTTAAAGGTGGACAATATGATATGGGGCACACAGCTTCATATTATTGGAAAGGTAAAGATATAAACACTTTACCATTTACTTCAATGCCTTTTGGTTTAACTGCTCCTGAGCAATACTCATGGTTCTACCATGGTGGTGGAATGGAACTTATGAAAAAAGTTTATGATGCACATGGTGTTTTATCATTTCCAGGTGGAAGCACTGGTGTTCAAATGGGAGGATGGTTTAAAAAAGAGATTAATACTCTTGATGATTTAAAAGGTCTTAAAATGAGAATTCCAGGATTTGCTGGAGAAATTATGGCAAAACTAGGTGTTCAAGTTACAAATCTTGCTCCTGGTGAATTATATACTTCATTAGAAATGGGAACTATTGATGCTTTAGAATGGGTTGGACCATCAATGGATATTAGTATGGGATTTCATAAAGTTGCTCCATTTTACTATACAGGATGGCATGAACCTGCATCTGAAATGCAGTTTATTATCAATACAAAGAAATTTGATAAATTACCAGCTGACTTAAAAGAGATTATGCTTGCGGCTATTAGATTAAGTGCTTATGATATGTATATTCAAAATTATGATATGAATGCTAATGCATGGCAACAAATGAAAGCTGAGTATCCAAATATTCAAGTTAAAACTTTTGCCAAGCCAATTATGGATGAAATGAAAAAAGCAAATCAAGAACTTAGAAATGAAATGGGAGCAAAAAGCCCTTTATTAAAAGAGACTTTAGATTCTCAAGATACATATATGAAAAAAGTAAGAGAGTGGACAAAAATGTCTGACTACTTATACTTAAAAGATAATTTATAATTCTTATTAAAATAGAGAGAGTTTTCTCTCTATTTTTACTAACTAAAATCCATTGGGATTAAAACCACCAAAACCACCAAAATCATCATTAAAATCCATACCAAAATCCATACCAAAATCCATTGTTTGTGTATTTGGATTTGTATATCCATTTTGAACTGATATATTTTGCAATTGCATAATATCAGCTTTTGGATCTATATTTTGTGGACAAACCATTGTGCATGCACTACATAATGTACAATCCCATATTCCATTTGATTGAATTGAATCGATTATATTTGCTCTGTGGGGCGTTTTCTTATCATTTATATATCTTAATGCTCTTGTTAAGGCAAAAGGGCCTAGGAAGGCTTTATTTACATCATAAACGGGACAAGAGCTATAACATGAGTTACAAAGAATACAATTACTCTGTAAATCGATATTTTTTATATCTTTTTGACTAATGTTATACTCTTGAGTTTCTTCAATATAACTTTTAGTTCTTTCTATTAATGATGTTTCATGTGAAACATCAACCACTAAATCTTTTATTATTCTTGAGTTTTTAATAGCCTCTATCAAGTCATTTTCATTTATTGTAGTTTTACAAGCTAATTTTTCAACTCCATTTACTCTTACCGCACATGAACCACATACTCCACTTTTACATCCACATCTAAATGTTAAAGAATTATCCATTTTTGTTTTAATCTCATAAAGTGCTTTTAATAGATTTTCATTTGAAACTTCAAAATTGCTAATTTCATTTTGTGGATTCTTTTCTTTATTAAATCTTTTGATATTTAATTTCATTTTAAATCCTCAAAACTAATTTTTATTGAATCATTGCTTTTAAAAATTAATGAGCATTTCTTAAAGTCATTTTCAATATTTGGATAATCAACTCTATAATGACTTCCTCTACTCTCTTTTCTGTTTATTGCACAAAGTGTTGCAATTTTTGAAACAAGTAAAGAATTCTTAAATTCAAGAAATTCTACAAGATTTTTATTAAACTCTTTTGATTTATCTCCTATTCCCATATTTGATAAATCATTAATTATTTCATCTATTTTATTTAATAAGCTATTCATTTTTTCTTCACTTCTAAATAAACCTAAATCTTCAAATAATAAATCTCCTAGGCTCTCTTTTTCTTCATAGAAATTTACTTTATTTGGTAAAGAATAAATATCTTTTACTAAAGCTTTATCTTTATCAAATTGTTTATTATTTGATAAAATAATATCATCTATATTTTTAGCTTCATTTGCTGCATTTATACCAACTACTTTACCAAATGTAACTATTTCTAATAAAGAGTTTCCACCTAATCTATTTGCACCATGAATAAAGCTTTGGGCACACTCTCCACAGGCATAAAGATTTAATATATTTGTTTTACAGTTTATATCTGTTTTAATCCCACCCATACTATAGTGAGCAGCTGGTGTAATTGGTAATAGTTCTGATTCTAGTTTTATGTTTGAAAACTCAAAAGCTAGTGTTCTTTCTTGAGGCATAACTTCTTTTATTTTATCTAGTCCTAGATGTCTTAAATCAAGATAAACTTTATGTCCTTTGTTGATATACTCATAAATAGCCCTTGCTACTTCATCTCTTGGCTTTAATTCATCAATAAATCTTTCTTCATCTTTATTTACTAAATATCCACCCTCACCTCTAGCACTTTCACTAATTAATATATTTGAGTTTTCAAGTGTAGTTGGATGAAACTGTATAAATTCCATATTTGATAATTCACATCCTGCATTATATGCAATAGCAATTCCATCAGCAGTATTTGAATAAGAATTAGTTGTATGATTTGCATATATCCCTGCATACCCACCACTTGCTATAATTACAGTTTTTGCTAAAATCTGACTTACTATTCCACTTTGTATATCTAATGCACTAATTCCTTTACATGTATTATCTTCAACAATTAAGTTTAATACTAAATGTTCATTTTTAAATTCAATATTTTCTTTAATACATTGATCAAATAATGTATGTAAAATTTTTAAGCCTGTATAATCACTTGAATAACAAGTTCTAATTTTTTTAGTTCCACCAAATTTTCTTTGAGCAATTTTATTATCATTATCTCTATTAAAAGGAACACCAATTGAATCAAGCCAATAAATAGTATTAGCAGCTTCTTTACACATCAAGTTGATATTCTCTTTATTAGCTAGCTTATGAGAGGCCTTATAGGTATCTTCTATATGTAAAGCAACACTATCATCATCTTCATATAAAACTGCATTTATTCCACCTTGTGCTTGTACACTTTGTGAATGAGTTGGATAAGTTTTTGATACTACTAAAACCTTTGCATTATTCTTTGAGGCATTTAATGCAGCTGTTAATCCAGCTATTCCTGAGCCTACTATTATTACATCAAACATTTTAATCCCAAAACTCTTTTAGTGGTTCAATCTTATCTTCTTTAGCACTATTTGAATCAAAAGAAAATTCAAGTTTATCTATTTCTTCAAGAGCGTGTTGATATTCATCACTATTTATTTGCTCATCATTTTGTTTTATTGATTCAATATTATCTTTTTTAACATATTGATTTAAACTCTTATCTTTTAATTTTAAATAATCATTCATTATGTTTTCATATTGATTAAAATCCAAAAGTATAATTCCTGGTTTTCCATCTCTTAGGATTATTGCTTTTTCAATCTCATTTTTATTTAGTTTATCAAATATATTTTTACTCTTTCTAACTAATTCAGTTGAAGAAAACATTTCATTTGATGTATATTGTAGTAAACCCATTTTTCA
>JAHIWE010000018.1 GCA_018816105.1 bacterium
CCAGCAGATGTTGACACTATCATTCCTATTGAAAACTGTTTTGAGGTTACGGATAAAACTGTAAGAATTCCCTCTGATATAAAAAAAGGTGCAAATTTAAGACTTAAAGGTGAAGAACAAAAAGAAGGTAATGTTTTATTTAAAAAAGGTGAAGAGATAAATTCATCTCATATTACTCTTTTAGCTTCACAAGGTTTGGTGATGGTTGAAGTTTTAAAGAAAATTTCAATAGCTGTTTTATCAACTGGAAATGAGATAAAAGAGCCTTGGGAAAATGCTGATGAAGAAGAGATTTATAATTGTAACTCTTTTGCATTAATTTCTCAACTAAAAGAAAAAGGCTTTGATGCTACTTATTGTGGTGTGATTCCTGATAATTTAGAAGAGTCAAAAGAGTATATAAAAACTCTAAAAAATTATGATGCGATTATTACAAGTGGTGGTATCTCTATGGGAGATGCTGATTTTGTTGGAGAAGCATTTTTACAAAATGGTTTACAAACTGCTTTTCATGGAGTAAATGTAAAACCAGGTAGGCCTATTATGATGGGAAAGATGGATAAAACAATAGTTATTTGTTTGCCAGGAAATCCACTAACAGCTATGGTAAATGTCTATTTATTTGCAATTCCTGTTTTAAATAAACTTCAAGGGAATAGTAGTTTTTATCATGAAATAACAAATGCCTTGAATCATGAACAATTAAAAACAAAACAAGGACGAGTAAATATAGTCTTAGGAAAACTTGAAAATGGAGGTTTTAAAGTAACAAGAAATAATAAATATGGTTCAGGAATGATAACAGCACTATATGAGAGTAACTCTATTTTAGTGACAAAGGAATCTACATCTGAAATAAATGTAGCTCAAGAGGTTTATGTTATTAAATTTAATAACAAATTAACAAAACAAGAAACAAATATATTTAATTAAAAGGTAGAAAAAATGATTAAAAAAACATTATTAACACTAGGATTATCAACATTAATGGCAATGAGTCTAACTGCAAATGACTCTTTAATGATGGCAACAACTACAAGTACTGAAGATACTGGATTATTAGATTATTTAGCACCACAGTTTGAAAAAGATACAGGTACAACTTTAAAATGGGTTGCAACAGGAACTGGAAAAGCACTTAAAATGGGTGAAAATTGTGATGTTGATGTTTTATTAGTTCATGCACCATCTGCTGAGAAAAAATTTGTTGATGAAGGTTTTGGTGTTAATAGAAATGAAGTTATGTTTAATGATTTTGTAATCATTGGACCTGTAAGTGATCCAGCTGGTATATCTGGAAAAAGTACAGATGATGCTTTTAAAGAGATAAAAGAGAAAAAAGCTAACTTCTTAAGTAGAGGAGATAATTCAGGAACTCATAAAAAAGAGTTAGGTATGTGGGAAAAAGTAAGCAAAATTGTTCCTGAAAAAGATTCTTGGTATGTACAAACAGGTCAAGGTATGATTGCAACTATTAATATGGCATCTGAAAAATCTGGATATACATTAACAGATAGAGGAACTTGGATTAAATATGAATCACAAAAAGGTGACAAAAATAATATGAAAATTGTTGTTGAAAATGACAATTCATTATTTAATCAATATAGTGTAATTACTGTAAATAAAGACAAATGTCCAAATGTAAAAACAAAACTAGCAAGTGATTTTTCAAATTGGATAGTAAAAGATGAAACTCAAAAATTAATAGGTGATTTTAAACTTTTAAATAAACCATTATTTACTCCAAACGCAAAAAAATAGATTAAAAGGTAGTTTTTAAGAATGAATTTATTCACTGATGGTTTTGAAGAAGCAATACAGCTTCTTGCTTCTGGAAATGAAAGTGTATATTCAGCAATAAGCGTAACAGTAACAGTTTCTTCTTGGTCTTTATTTATTAGTTTATTAATAGGGCTTCCATTAGGATTTTTGTTAGGTTATTATCAATTTCCTGGAAAAACAGTTGTAAGAACAATTGTAGATACATTTCTAGCACTTCCAACAGTTGTAATTGGACTTGTTGCATATACTTCTCTTTCACAAGTAGGATTCTTAGGTGAATATAATTTACTCTTTACTCAAAAAGCCATAATTATTGGACAAATCTTTTTAGGTTTACCAATAATTATAGCTCTAACGGCAGCTCAAGTTGAAATGGTAGATAAAAGGTTATATCTTTCTCTTAAAGGCTTGGGAGCTAGTTCACTTCAGATTTTAAAGGCTACTTTAATAGAGGCTAGATTTGGTCTTATGACGGCAGCTATGACTGCTTATGGAAGAATAATTACAGAAATTGGTATTTCTATGATGGTTGGTGGAAATATTAAATACCATACAAGAACAATAACAACTGCAATTGCCCTAGAAACTGGAAAAGGTGAGTTTGTTACAGGAATTGCTCTTGGGTTAGTTTTATTTGTAGTTGCATTAATGGTTAATATTGCTTTATCTATTTTAAAAAGGAAATGGACACAATGAGTAGTTTATATGAGCTAAGTAATATTGAACAATATCATGATGGCAAAAAAGTACTTAATATTGAAAATTTAAGTTTAAATAAAAATCAAATTATTGGTTTTTTTGGTCCCAATGGAAGTGGTAAATCTACGCTATTTTCCTTACTCTCTTTTATTTGTAAACCAAATAAAGGTGAAATCATATTTGATGGTATTTGTAATAAAAAAATTGATTTAGAAACAAGACAGAGTGTAGTAATAGTTCCTCAAAATCCATATCTTTTAAAAAGAACAGTTTATGAAAATATTGCTTATGGATTAGAACTTAGAAATAAAGTAGATAATTTAAAAGAAGACATAGAAGAAGCACTTTTATTAGTAGGACTTGATAACTCTTTTGCAAAAAGAAAATGGAGCCAACTCTCAGGTGGAGAAGCTCAAAGAGTAGCCATTGCTGCAAGACTTATATTAAAACCAAAGGTTTTGATTTTGGATGAGCCAACAGCAGGAGTTGATACAAATTCAGCTCAATTAATAAAAGAAGCTATTTTAACAGCAAAACAAAAATACAACACAAGTATACTTATTTCAAGTCATGACCATAATTGGCTTAATAATATTTGTGATAGACGGGTGGCTTTATTTCAAGGAAATCTAGTAGAGAGTGGGAATGTAAATTTACTTTTTGCACCTTGGGAAAAAGATAAAGATGGAAATCTTGTAAAAGTTTTTACCGATGGACAAAGATTTACAATTGAAAATAGTGAATCAAAAAAACGAGATTCTGTAATGATGATAGATACTCAACATATAAAAATATGTAGAAAAGATTGTGATGAAATGAGAGATGATAATACTTTAGTTGCAGTTATAAGTTCAATTTCACAACAACACGCACAGAATGAATTATTAGTAGAATTTTCTATTGGTGGTATTTGTTTTAATAGTAAAATTACAAGACAAGAGATGCAAATACAAACTTTACTTCCAGGAGACAAAATATTTGTAAATATTGATACTTCAGGTATTTGTTGGATTTAAAGATAATTAAAGTAAAATAGTTAAAATAAAAAGAAAGTGAGAACGAAAATGTTTGTAAAATTAAATGAAAGAGTTTATTTAAACTTATCAAAAATCACAAGAACTAAAATTGACCATGTAGAAGATGGAATTAGAGTTAGATTCTACGAAGGTAAAGACCAAGTTGCAAAATCAAAAAGATTTGAAACAGTTGAAGATGCAAATAAATGGTTTGAAGAGTTAATCAATCCTTTAAATAAATAGTGTATTAATATGAAAAAAATATCATTATTTTTGATTATTGCTGCATCAACTTTGTTTGCAGCCTCAAATAATAGTTTTGATGGTTGTAAAGAGTTGAAATTAAGTGAAGCTAAGAGTATCATCTCTTGTCCTAGTGGAGATTACGAAGTTACTTTTGGATTAAATAGAGATAAAAGAGATTTAATTGAAGAGCCAAATGTTGTAAAAATTGGTGAAGCACCACAACAAATTATTCAATATATAACTAAGTAAATAAGACACAAAAGTGTCTTATTTATCCAATTAAATTTATCTAAATATATCAGACATTTGATTTTTATACCAACCAACAGCATATTCAGCTTCTTGCATTCTAATACCTTCATCAGCATAAGATGGACTTAATCCTCCTGCTCCTAAGCTTTTTAAATCAACTATTTCATTCTCATGTGCTTCATAAACAGCAGCAACTGAAATACCATAATTTGGAGATACTAAGCTATAACAAGTATTAGCAAGTTTTGGAGGATTTACAAGAGGTAAATTTACTAAAATTCTAGAAATCTGAAGAGCTGCAATTTTACCTTGTGAGTTTGCTGAGAATCCAGATTTTGGCATAGGACCTGCAATACATGCATCACCTATTACATAAACATTTTTCACAAGTTTTGATTCAAATGTTTTAGTATTAATTGGACACCAATCACCATCTACAAGCCCTGAATCAAATGCTAGTTTTCCAGCTTTTTGTTCTGGAATATAGTTAAGTACATCGGCTCTTACTTCCCCATCATCTGTTTTTATAACTTTTGTTTTAGGGTTTACAGATATAACTTTTCCACCAAATTCAACACTTCTCCAATCAATCATATCTTTATACAATTTGTCCCAACCCTCTTGGAATAATCCTTGTTTTGAGAATTTGTTTTTTTGATCAAGAATTACAATTTTAGAGTTTGGTTTATTGTGTTTTAAATAGTGAGCAACTAAAGAAACCCTTTCATAAGGACCAGGAGGACATCTAAATGGATTATTAGGTGCTACCATTACAAACGTTCCACCATCTTTCATATTTTTTAATTGTTCAGATAAAAGTACAGTTTGCTCTCCTGCTTTATATGCATGAGGTGCATATGCTTCTGAGCCTTGCTCATAACCTTTGTCATATTTAAAATCAATTCCAGGTGCAACTATTGCTTTAGTATATGGAATAATTTTTCCATTTTCTAAAATAACACTATTTATAGTTCCATCAACTTTTTTAACTTTTTCATGCATTACAATGATATTGTATTTGCTTTCTAAAGTTTTATAATCATGTTTTATATAATCAATTTTATTCATTCCTGCAATTACTGTATTACTAAATGGACAAGTATAATAATCTTTATTTTGCTCTATTAATATAACTTCAGTATCAGGACTAAATCTTTTTAGATATTTAGCAGCTGTCGCTCCACCAAATCCACCTCCAACAATTACAACTCTTTTTTTATTTTTAGGAAGTGAAAGCTCTGAAATTCCAGTACATGCAGCAAAAGATAGTGCAGTTGTTCCTAAAAGTATTTTGTTAAAACTTCTTCTATTTATCATGGCTTATCCTTTATCTTTTAACGCTTGAAAAATAATAAGCAATCTGCTCTAATTCTTCATCAGTAAAACCTTTTACATGCTTTTGCATCATAGTTTCAGTTCTTTTACCACTTTTAAAATCTAATAAGATTTGGTACATATTAGCTTTTCCCATACCTGCTATATATGGAGTAATAGCCTCAGATTTTCCCTCAGTCCCATGACATGAGGTACATGATAGTGATAACATTTCCCCTTTTACAGGATCATATTCAGCAGCAAATGACAAGCTACTTAAACAAAGTAATAGTAGACCTAGTTTTTTCATTTTTTTCTCCTTAGTTATACAAAGTATAATTTAAATATAGTAGTTTAATAATCTTAAAAATTAGATAAATAGAATTTAAAATAAATATTACAGAATGAAATAAAATCAAATATAATTTTAAAAATAGTATAAAATAGCGTTATGTTCATTCACCTTGATTTAGACTGCTTTTTTGTATCAGCTCATAGAACTATTGATGATAGTTTATTTCACATTCCAGTTGCGGTTGGAGGAAGAAGTAATCTTAATATTTTTTCATCAAAAAAAGAGATTAGAAAAATTTCTTCAAATAGTGGAGCTTTTGTTAGTTCTATTCTTACTAATGAAGGAATGAAAAGTTTCAAAGAGTATTTTGTAGATGAAAATGGAAAAATAAGAGGGATAATAACAACATCATCATATGAAGCAAGAGCCTTTGGTGTTAAGACAGCCATGAGTGTAAATGAAGCTTTGAGCTTATGTCCTCACTTAAAAATGCTTCCACCAAACTATCCTTTATATCATGACTTATCAACAAAATTAAAAGAGCTTTTAATAAAAGAAATACCCCTTGTTGAACAATTTTCTATTGATGAATTTTTTGGAGATGTAAGTGGGTATATAGAAGAAAGTGAAATAGTAGAGTTTGCATATTATTTGAAGAAAAAGATTTTTGATGAACTAAAACTTCCAATATCAATAGGTATTGCAAATACAAAATATCTTTCAAAACTAATAACTGAATATGCAAAACCAGATGGTGTAAAATACGTAAGTGCTGATAATATTGGAAATTTTATAAAAGATATTCCAATTAAAGAATTCCCAGGAATTGGAAAAGCTTTTCAAGAAAGACTTAAAGGTTATGGAATTAAAACCCTTGGAGATATAAAAAAGAATCAAAAACTTTTTTATTCATGGAAAAAACCAGGAATTGATCTATATAACCGTATTTGTGGAATCAGAGATAATAAATTAAGCTTTGAAAAAGAGAAAAAATCAATCGGAATTGGAAGAACATTTGATGTTATTTATGATAGAGTTGAACTAAAAAGAAGAGTAATGATTCTTAGTAGATATCTTTGCTTTTTAGTAAAAAAAGCAAAGGTGAATCCATTAACATATGCTATAAATATAAGATATGAGTATAAAGTAAAATCAAAAGATTATATAAATGTAAATAGAATCTTTAATGAAATGGATTTTAAAAATGAAATGGTAAAACTTTTTGATAAAACAGATAATCACAAAACCCATGGAGTAATACAGCTAAATATAACTGTTTTGAATTTCGCAAAAGTAAATGAGTACACCTATAATATTTTTGAGTATGAAAATGATTTAAAAAAAAGAGCTTTGACAAATCAGATGCAAAAATTAAGAAGTAAATATGGAATTGATATTGTAAAAAGTGCTTTTGAGATTAAAGAAGTAAAAATTAAGAGCTGATTTTTGCTTTTAATTTATCGCTTAAATATTTACAAGGCTCACATAATCTTAAGCCCTTTGAAAAACAATTAGCTATTTGAAACAATAGTTTTCAACTTCTAAAACCATCTGATTTACATTTAACATTGGACTTTGTGGGTCTTTTGAAATAAGAAGATTTACAATTTTACCTGACATGGTATTTTCTTTTTTTATATTTTAATATTGTAACTTTTTTAATCCTCAAAAAGCTTAGTAGGTTTTCCATCAAAACTAATTTGATTTTTCTTTTTCATATAAGCGATATGTTCCTCTTTTGTAGAGTTGTCAAAATAGTTTGTTAATTCATTTCTCTGAGCTACAAAGTCATATAAAGGAACACCCATTCCACAAGAGTTATTTACATTTTCAATAGTTACTTCAAAAACTTGTCTAGCGGCTCTTTGTATAGGAAATTGTGAAATATATTCATTCCAAGAATTATCTTTTTCTTGTATAACTTTTGCTTTACAATATAGTCTTAAAATATTTGCATCACCCTCAAAAGCACAGAACATTATAGTCATTCTATCATCTTCAAGTAAGTGTGTTGCTGTTTCATTTCCACTTCCAAAATAGTTTAGCCATAAAATTTTATTTTCATCTATAATTTTAAATGTATCATCTAATCCTTTTGGTGATAGATTTATTTTTCCATTTTTTGGAGCAGTTGATACGAAAAACAATTTTTGTTTTTTTATAAATTCAATATCTACTTTACTTAGTTTATCAGTTATTTTACCCATAGAAGCTCCTTTAAAATATGTACTAAACTTTAAAGTTTTTATGCTTATATTATCATTAATATTTCATTTTGAGTATTCTTTAAAATTATCTCTTTTTTTATTTCTTTATACCGTTGGATATGAAGAGGAATTTTACTATTTTAATTAATAAAATACAAAACTGTCACCTTTATTTAAAAATATTTTGACACTTGATAGAAGTACAGATAAATGATATATTACTATAAATAAAATGAAAGGGGTTAATATGGAATTATTAGAAAATGTAAGTAGTGATATATTAAAGCTAGTGTATGAATTAGAAAAATTATTAAAAAATATAGATAATAATACAATTTTTACAAAAAGAAATGCACAAAATAGAACAATAAAACAAATTGTAGGGCATTTAATTGATTCAGCATCAAACAATACACATAGAACTATACATCTACAATATCGAAGAAGTCCATTAAACTTCCCTGATTATGCAAATTTTGGTGTCAATGATAAATGGATAGCAATACAAGATTATGATAACTATAATTGGGAAGATTTAGTGCAGTTAATGAAATATACAAATATTCATATTACAAATGTAATTAAAAATATTAATACATCAAAATTACAAAATAAATGGATAAGTGCATTATTTACTTCCTATACATTAGAAGAGATGATAATTGATTATCCAGTACATTTTAGAATACATTTAGATGAAATAAAAGAATTACTAGCACAATAAAGGAAGCTAATATGAAATTAACAGCATGTCCAATGGATTGTTTTGATGCTTGTGAAGTTGTTTACAAAGATGGTATTTGTAGACCAAATAACGACTACATTACAAATAAAAAGCTTTGTAAAAAATTTGCATATCTTATACAAGAAAAGAATATTATTGATAAAAATTTAAATGAAACGTTAAAAAAAGTTGTAGCTAAATTAAAAGAACCTAATCAAAAAGTTCTTTATTATAAAGGTACTGGTAATATGGGTGTTCTTCAAAAAGTACCAATGAACTTTTTTGAAAAGATTGGTGCTACCTTTGCTGTTGGAAGTATTTGTGATGCTTCTGGTGAAGCGGGTATTGAAATGGGTAGAAAGTATAATGTAAACCCAAGTATAAAAGAACTTCAAAGTAGTGAGGTGATTTTGGTTTGGGGAAGAAATCTTACACAAACATCAGCTCATATTTATAAATTAATTAAAGATAAAATATTTATCACTATTGATCCTGTATCAACACCAATAGCTAAAAAATCTGAAGTTTTTTTACAAATACCTCCAAAGGGAGATTATCTTTTAGCAAAATTATTACAAAAAGCCTTGGATAATGAAAATATTGATATAGATGATTTAAAAAAACTTAATATCACTCAAGAACAATTCGCACAAACAATAGAACTATTAACAAGTAAAAAAGTATCGGTAATGCTTGGTGTTGGAGCTCAAAAGTATAAAGAGGGTGCAGTTATATTTCATGAAATAGATAAGGTATGTAATAAACTAAATCTTTTTGATGGGAAAAATAAAGGTGTTTGGTATTTAGGAAATAGTGCATATCCATATGAGAATAAAATACCTGTAAATCCTACTAAAACTTGCAGTTATGCAGATATTAAATTTGATGATTATGATGTAGTATTTATACAAGGAGCAAACCCTGCAATATCTGCACCAAATAGTAAATATATAATAGAGTCATTAAAAAACAGTTTTGTGATATTTATGGGTACAACTGCAAATGAGACTTCAAAATATGCAGATATAATCATTCCTGCAAAAACTTTTTTACAAAAAAAAGATGTAAGACTTAGTTATGGACATGATGAAGTTACATTTTGTGAAGTGTGTGAAGAAAATGATTATACTATAAGTGAATATGAACTTACATCGTATTTGTTTAATGAGTTTGCTTTTGATGGGCTTCTTAGTGAAAATGAATATATTAATTGTTTTAAAACAAAAATAAATGATAATCCAGAAATAAAATTTATTGAACAAAATACAAGAAATGTAGAACTACTAAATTTAAAAGAGAATGAATATTATCTTCTAACATCAAAACATACAGATACTTTGAACTCACAATTCAAATATGATGAGTATGCTTATGTTCATCCAAGTAAAGGATTTATCGATAATCAAATAGTAACAATCTCATCTAAAGTAGATACGATACAAATCAAAGTTAAAAACGATGAGAGAATATATAAAAACTCTATATTAATCTATGCAGGAAATAAACAAGTAAATAGACTCACATCAAATGAACTAAGTGATTGTGGTACAAATGCAACTTTTCAAGATATAAAATTAACTATAATAGGGTAAGTTTAAAAAGGAAAATAAAATATAAAATTTGGAGTTTGATTGGATAAAAGAATTATAATAAAAAAGAGAGAACAACTCTTTTTTATTAATTAATTTTTAATTTTTTTAATGTATCTATAAATTGAAGGCTCTGACATTTGTAGTTTATTAGCAACTTCTTGTACTGAACCTCTTATATTAAAAATACCACAGTCATTTAAGGCAGCTATTACATCGGTTTTTTCTTCGGTTGTCATTCTATTTGGTTCTATATCAAATTCATTTATTATGGCATCAATTTTATTAAGTGTTAATTCTTGAGGATCAGAATTTAGATTTTCTTTTATATTGTTTATTGATAAAGTTTTATCATCAACATAGTTTGGAAGAAGAGATGTTAAAAATGATAATGACTTTTTAACTTCATAATAATCAGAATTTAAACACAAAGCTCCAACAATTTTATTTGAATTATCTCTAATAAAATATGTAGAAGAGTATAAAAGTCTTCCTTCTATTGTTTTTGAGTTATATTTAGATATAAATTGTTTATTACCTTTTGATTCAGTTGCCATAAACTCTAAAACTAAATCTGTAATTGGATCTCCAATTTTTCTATTACTAATATGACCATTTATTATATGAACAATAGATCTTTTGTAATCTGTTAGATCATGCAATAAAATTTCAGTGTTACTTCCTAGAACTTCACCTAAGAAGTCAGCAATAGAAATAAATTTTTTAACATATTGATTCAAAAAAAAATCCTTAATAAATTATATGACTTTAATTATAAGTAAATAAGATTAAATTGTCAATTAATAATAATAAATTTTTATTGTAATAAGAATTTATTAATTTGTGATAAAAACTATTTACAATGATAAAAATTTATTATATACTACTTTTAATGAAAAAAAATTATCACAAATAAGGACTTAATAATGAAAGCAGTTAATTCAACAAAAGCACCAAGTGCAATCGGACCATATTCACAAGCAGTACAAAAAGATGGGTTTACATTTGTATCAGGGCAATTACCAATAGATGAAACAACGGGAGAATTTGCAGGAGCAGATATTTCATCTCAAACAAAACAATCTTTAGAAAATACAAAATATATTTTAGAAGAAGCTGGTTTAGAAATGAAAGATATTATTAAAACTACAATTTTATTAAAAAATATAGAAGATTTTGCAGTTGTTAATGAAATTTATGGACAGTATTTTTCTGCACCATTTCCAGCACGTGCTACATATGAAGTATCTAGACTACCAAAAGATGCACTAATTGAAATAGAATCAATTGCAAAAAAATAGTATATAAAAATAAAATTATAATATAAGTGGAGAACATAAAAATGAAAAAAGATATCGTAGTTATAGGTGGTGGTTGTATTGGTCTTATGACGGCTTATTGCTTACTTAAGAGTGGAAGAGATGTTACTGTTATTGAAAAAGGAAATATAACAGATGGTACTTCTTTTGGAAATGCAGGATTATTATCTGCATTTAAAAAAGCTCCATTAAGTGCGCCTGGAGCTATTTTTGATACTTTAAAACTAATGTTAAAGGGTGAATCCCCAGCTAGTGTTCATCCTACTTTTGATTTACATTTATATAAATGGCTTTTAAAATTTGCTGCAAGTACAACAGAGGCTAGACTAAAAAGAACTTTAGCTTTATTTGAAAGATATGGAAGAATTAGTTTAGATATGTATGAAACAATGGTAAAAGAAGATGGAATGGATTTTCATTTTTGTAAAGATGGTCTTTTAATGATTTATACAGAACAAAAAACTTTTGATATAAAAGCAGCTCATTGTAATAATCCAGATGCTTATGAAATTCTTTCAAAAGAAAGAACAAAAGAGTATATGCCTATATTAAATGAAAAAGTTATTGGTTCAATTCTTTTAAAAGAGAATGGTCATATAGACCCAGGTGAATTTATGATTGAGTTGAAAAAATACCTAGAAGGAAAAGGTGTTGAGTTTTTATTAAACGAAGAAGTTACAAAATTAGAGTTTGAAGGTTCTAAAGTTTCTAAAATAAGAACATCAAAAGGTGTATATGAAGCTGAAACTTTTGTTTTATCTACAGGAGCTAATGATACCCTAGCAAAACAAGCTAAAAATAGATTTTTAATGACACCTGCAAAAGGTTATAGTATTACATTTAAAATGGATGATACTTTAAAACCTAAAACTTCATCTTTATTTGCAGATTTATTTATTGCAATGACTCCACGAAGAAATACAGTAAGAATGACTTCAAAACTAGAATTAGGAACAACAAATCCTGATGTTGTTAGAAAACAAATTGATAGTATTAATAAAAATCTTTCTTTATATACAAATGATTTTGTTAAAAAAGATATTGTTGAATGGTCAGGGTTTAGACCATTAACACCAAATGATATGCCAATTCTTGGATATGATGAAAATTATAATAATCTAGTTCACGCTACTGGACTTGGATGGTTGGGAATCACTTTTGCTCCTGCTATTGGAAAAATCATTAATGATGTAATTACTATTGATAAAAAGAATAATACTAATGCAGATGTTTTATTATTTTCTGCATTTTACCAAGGATAAATTATAAAGAAAGAGTATTCTCTTTCTTTATTTAAAAAAGTTTAATTACTAAATTAATTAATGATTAATATAGTAATTAAACATTGTTTAGTTAGCTACGTAATATAAATAATAATTTAATATTACAATATATTATAAATAAGAGGAGAGACTTATGAAAATATTTAAAAGTATGCTGTTTTATATAGCAATGTTATGTATTCCAACTATTGGTTTTGCAGAAGAGATTATTGGAATTGATCAAAAAATAGATCAATTTTTTAGTACTTACTTAGGATGGTTTGCAAATGCCATTTTTTATGGTGTTAAAATAGAAGATGGGGTAACCTTCCCATTAATTGTTGCTTGGCTATTTGTTGCTGCTATTGTTTTTACTTTTTATTTTGGTTTTGTTCAATTTAGGAAATTTAGATTATCTTTAGATATTGTATCTGGTAAATATACAGACCCAAATGCTAAAGAAGCAGGTGAAGTTTCTCACTTTCAAGCTCTTACAACTGCCTTATCTGGAACTGTTGGTCTTGGAAATATTGCAGGAGTTGGTGTTGCTTTAGCAATTGGTGGACCAGGAGCTACTTTTTGGATGATTGTTTGTGGATTATTTGGAATGGCATCAAAGTTTACTGAATGTACATTAGGTGTAAAATACAGAAATGAAAATGCTGATGGTACAGTATCTGGTGGTCCAATGTACTACTTATCAAAAGCATTTAAAGAAAAAGGTCATGTGAAAATTGGTAAATTCTTAGCAGTTGGTTTTGCAATTATGACAATATTTTCAACATTTGGTGCTGGAAATATGTTTCAAGGAAATCAAGCTAATGCGATGATTGTACAAACCTTTGGAATAGCTCCTGGTTATGGTTGGGTTACAGGTATTATCTTGGCTTTATTAGTTGCCTCTGTTATTATTGGTGGTATGCCATCAATTGGATCAGTTACTTCAAAATTAGTTCCATTTATGGCTATATTATATATTGGAATGTCACTTATTGTATTAATTTATCATTATGATCAAATAGGAAGTGCAATAGAGCAAATATTTGTTGGAGCATTTACCGGGGCTGGTGTTGCTGGTGGTTTTATTGGAGCGTTAATCCAAGGTCTTAAAAGAGCAACTTTTTCAAATGAAGCAGGTGTTGGAACTTCAGCTATTGCACATGCTGCGGTGAAAACAAAAGAACCTATAACAGAAGGTTTTGTTTCATTACTTGAACCATTTATTGATACGGTTATAATATGTACAATGACAGCTTTAGTTATTACAATTTCAGGAATGAATACAGGAGAGTTAAGTGGAGTTAATTTAACATCAGCTGCTTTTACTGAAACATCATTTATATTTGAATATATTTTAGCGATGACCGTAGTTATGTTTGCATTTTCAACAATGGTATCATATTCATATTATGGCTTAAAAGCATGGACTTATCTTTTTGGTGAAAGTAAAACTAATGAAATTGTTTACAAAACTATATTTTGTTTATTTGTAATTGTTGGTACAAGTATTAGTTTTAGTGCTGCCATAGATTTCTCTGATGCAGCAATGTTTTCAATGTCTATATTTAATATTATAGGACTGTATTATTTAATGCCTATTGTTAAAAAAGAGTTAAATTCTTTTATTGCAAGAGTTGATTCTGGAGAAATAAAAAGATATAAATAGACATTTCAAATAAATTAAATCAAAAGAGGGAGTTTAATACATCTTCTTTTGATCAATTTATTCTTATAGAAGTAATAAAAAGTTTTAGTGCTTCTTTTTATTACTTCTATAAGAATAATGATTTAGTATAATATATGAATAGGAGAAGATAAGTGAAATTATCAAGAGCAGTTTGGGCTGAAATTAATTTAGATAATTTAGCTCATAATATGAGAGAAACAAGACGAGTAACAAATAAAAATAGTAAAATTACTGCTGTAATTAAAGCTGATGGTTATGGTCATGGGGCTGTTTGTATCGGAAAAACATTACTTGAAAATGGTGCTGATAGATTTGCAGTTGCCACATTAAGCGAAGCAATACAATTAAGAGCTTTTTTCCCTGATGTTGAAATTATGGTTTTAGGATATACTCCTGAAAACCTAGCTATTGAGCTTATTAAAAACAATATAATACAAACAATTTATACTTTAGAACAAGCTAGTGAATTTTCTAAAATTGCTATTGAATTAAATCAAAAATTAACTATACATATCAAACTAGATACTGGAATGAATCGTTTGGGAATGTTGTGTTGTGATGAAACAATTGATTCTATATTGAAAATGAGTAAACTTGAGGGCTTATTTATAGAAGGTATATTTACTCACTTTGCAATGGCTGATGAAATAAATAAAGAGTTTACAAGACAGCAAGTTGAAAAATATAATTATATTGTAAATACATTAGAAAAAAGAGCTTTAAATATTCCTATAAAACATGTATCAAACAGTGCTGCTATTATTGATATGCCAGAATATAATTTTGATATGGTTCGTGCTGGTATTATGTTATATGGTTTATATCCTTCTTCATATGTGAATCATAATGCTGTTAATTTAAAAGAAGTGATGTGTCTAAAAGCAAAAGTTTCTCAAGTTAAAGAAATACAAGCAGGTTGTGGTGTTAGTTATGGTTTAAAATACAAAACCGAAAAGAAATCACAAATAGCAACTCTTCCTATTGGTTACGCAGATGGTTTTACACGTATGCTAACAGGAAAAGCTAAAGTTATGATAAATGGTTCAAAAGTTCCTATAATTGGAAATATCTGTATGGATCAATGTATTATAGAAGTAAGTAACCTTGATGTTAATATTGGTGATGAGGTTGTTTTATTTGGAGGAAATGATAGTGATGGAATTTCTATAGATAGTGTTGCTAATTTATTAAATACAATCAATTATGAAGTTGTATGTATGGTAGATAAAAGAGTTCCTAGAGTGTATATTAAAAATAATGAAGAAATTTCTATCAAAGATTATGTATTAATTTTAAGTAATAAAAGCGAAAATATTAATATTTCTATATTTTAATTTATAATACAATTAATAAAAAAATTTAAAGGAAAACTTTGATTAATCAAATTAAACATTATGAAGATAAATTAAAATATGAAATTGACTCATGGGATTTAAGTGAGGCATTAAAAGATACTAAAACAGTTGTTATTGATGCACGTTCTTTTAGTGCTTATGAGCAAGAACATATCCCCGGTGCTATAAATATCCCCCATAGAACTATGAATGAAGAAACAACAAAACATCTTGATAAAAATATGCTTTATGTAACATATTGTGATGGAATAGGGTGCAATGCTTCAACAAAAGGTGCCTTAAATATGACAAAGCTAGGATTTAAAGTAAAAGAGCTTTTAGGTGGTTTAGATTGGTGGATTAGAGATGCTTATGAAACTAAAGGTATAAATGCAAGAAATTCTAAAAATATTGAGTGTGGCTGTTAAAAAAATTATAACAAAAGAGTATTAACTATACTCTTCTGTTAACTTGTTATAAAACTTTACATATTCAGTATCACCTTCATCTCTTGCTTTCATTGCAGGTCTTGGGTGCTCATTTAAATGTCCAGTTAAAATATAAGGTACACTTGGTCCCCAATCTAACTCTTTTTCTAAAGGTACAATAAATTTTTCAATAAATTTAAGTACAGGTAATAATTTGTATTTTGGATTTTTCAAGAAACCTAATAATAACTCCATAGCACAATTTCCAGCACCTCTACCTAATCCTGAAACTGTAACATCTAAGTAACTTGTTCCATAAATCATAGCTTCAAGTGTATTTGCATATGCTAAAGTTAGATTGTTATGTGCATGAATTCCTACTTTTTTACCAACAGGTTTTGCAGCACCTAGGTATTTAGCAGTTAATTTATTGATTTGTTCTGGATAAAAAGAGCCAAAACTATCAGCAATATAAATAACATCAACATTTGTTTTACTAAGTGTTTCTAAAACTTGATCTAATTCATCATCAAATGATTTTGAAATAGCCATAATATTACAAGTAGTTTCGTACCCTTTTGCATGGAAATCTTCGATTAATTCAATAGCTTCTGGTAATTGGTGAATATAAGTAGCAACTCTAATCATATCAACTACACTTTCGCTTTTTAATGGAATCTCTTCTTTGATAGTTCTTCCAACATCTGCCATTGTTGCAATTTTTAGATTTGTATTATTTTCACCTACAATTCTTCTAATATCTGCTTCTTTACAGAAATTCCAAGCTCCGTACTCTTCTTCACTCATTACTGTAGGAGATACATTTTTACCAATCTCCATATAATCAATACCAGCAGCTACACATGTTTCATAAAGTGCTTTTACGAAATCATCTGTAAAATGGTAATTGTTTACAAGTCCACCATCTCTGATTGTACAATCAAAAACTTTGATGTCTTCTCTAACTGTTAGTATTGAACCCTTTTTTTCAATCATTTTTGTTCCTCATTGTTCTTCTTAAATAATATTTAATATAATATCTTAATGGTGCTCAAATCAACTTTAATAAGAAGTCAAAGATAGTACATCTTCGATTTTATTATAAGAATAAAAAGCAAAATCTTTATTTTTTGCTTTAATTGTATGAACAGCCATTCTATCTGCTAGTTCATTTCCTTCTACACCTGAGTGACCTTTTACATGATGAATTTCAATTTTATTTTTTAATCTTTCATATAATTGGTGAGCCTCTTTTATGAGTTCAAGATTTTTAATCTCACCACCTTTTTTTGTCCAGCCCTTAGCTTTCCAGCCATAAGCCCAAGTTGTAATACAATCAATACTATATTTTGAATCAGAATAAATTGTAATAATATTTTGGCTATTAGATTGTCTTGCTATTATTAAAGCTTGATAAAGTGCATTTAATTCAGCGATATTATTAGTTCCGTCTTTTTCATAAGCTCCATGAAGTAAAACAGGATTTTTTTTATTTGAATATATTGCTAATCCACTTCCAGCTTCTCCTGGGTTTCCGGAACATGCCCCATCACAGTAGATTCTAATATGCTCTTCTTTATCATCATCTTTTTCTTCAGCTTTTGAAGAATCTGTTTCTTGATTCTTAGGTGCTTCATATACAGATTTTGCTTTTATGTTATTAAATTCTAATATCATATGATAGTTTTTTATTATTTGCTCTTGAGCTTTTAAAGATAAATCACCTTTTAAAAGCATTAATAAATTTCCATCATTTTTTGATACTTCTTTATTTAAAGCTAATTCTTTCCAATTATCTAAAGAAGGGTACTCTAAAGCTAAAATTTTAAATTGTTCTTTGTTAAGTGTGTCTTTATGGGATATTAACTGTATAAAGCTATTGTCTATGGTCATTTTATTTCTCTATTTCTTTTGATTTTAATTGGAAGTATACTAAAAAATATTATAGCCCTTGCTTTTAAGAAAGAATTTAGTTATACTGTGGCTACTTAAGATGAATTAGAGTTTCATCTGTTATTTTATTTTATGCTTTTTATTGATTCCCACACTATTAATATTACACATTATTTACATTTAGACAACAAGCTCATATTTATCTTTTGATTAACTTCATAAAAATGAAGAAAAAAAAAGGAACATCATATGTCAATTACACATATAAAAACAAACAAAAAAATCGAAGTTTTATTAAGACTTTTAGCAAGTAACGAAAATTTGGCGGACGCAAGTTCAAAATCTGGTTTAAACATAGAAAAAACAAAAATAATACTTAATAATAACAAAAACAACTAATTATATAAAAATTATTATTCCTATATAAACTCAACTATAAAAGACTTCTTTTTCTTATTTTAATAAAATCATTGACCATAGTCATCTTAAATTATTATTATTTAGTTATAATAAACGAAAATAAAGAAATTGGAGTTTTTTATGCTTTCAAAGTTATCAATAAAACAAAAGCTTATTTTAATAATGTTAATACCACTTACTGTGGTTATTTTATTAGCAGCAAAATTGGCTGTAGATTCATTTAGTACTTCTAAGAACCTACATGCATTAGACAATGTTGTAGTACTTTCTACCAAAATCGGTGCTTTAGTTCATGAAACTCAAAAAGAAAGAGGTATGACAGCCGGATTCTTAGGAAGCTCAGGTGAAAAATTTAAAACAGAATTACCAATTCAAAGAGAAAATGTTGATGTAAAGTTAAATGAGCTAGAATCTTTTTTAAATACATTTAATAAAAATGATTATAGTTCTGAATTTTTAGAAAATTTAAATTCAGGTCTTAAAAAAGTCGAAAATTTAAGTGATACTAGAAATGGTGTTGATTCATTAACTTTAAATGCAGCTCTTGCAATAGGCTATTATACAGACTTAAATAAATTGTTATTAAACGTAATAGGAACAATAACAAAATTATCAAATAGTGCAACTGTATCACAACAATTAGTATCTTATATGAACTTTTTATTATCAAAAGAGAGAGCTGGAATTGAGCGAGCAGTAGGAACTAATACTTTTGCAAAAGATAGTTTTGGAGCTGGTATGAAAGCAAAATTTTATACTTTAATTGCAGAACAAAATGCATATATGGATTCATTTCTAAAAGTTTCAGATTTAAAAACAGTTGAATTTTATGAAACAAATTTAAAAGCTGATTCTATTGCTGAAGTTGAAAGAATAAGAAATATTGCATTATATGGTGGTATAGAAACAAATTTTGGAATTGATGCTAACCATTGGTTTAAAGAAATTACAGAAAAAATTAATTTATTAAAAAAAGTAGAAGATTACATATCTCAATCATTACTTATTACAATTGAAAATGAAACTAATAGTGCAAATCAAAATATGATTGTCTTTGGTTTATTAAGTGCTTTTGGAATAGCTTTAACTATGATTTTAGCAAGAACAATTGCTTTTACTATTTTAATTGATGTTGATTCAGTAAAAAGAGGTGTTGAAAACTTTTTTGCATTTATTAATTTTGAAAAAGATGATATAGAACTTATTGATGTAAAATCAAATGATGAATTAGGAATGATGTCAAAAATTATCAACAAAAATATTGAAGATACAAAAGCAAATATTCAAAAAGATAGAGCTTTAATAGCTGATACTATTCGAGTTACAAATGCTATTAATAAAGGGTATTTAAATACAAAAATAGAGCTAGGTTCAAACAATCCTTCTTTAAATGAATTAAAAGATATTATTAATGAAATGTTAGAAACACTTAATAGTAATATTTCAAATATCTTAAAAGTATTAACTTCATATTCAAAACTTGATTTTAGACCAAAATTAACGCAAAATAATCTTGAAGGTATTATCAAAGAGTTAGAAAATGATGTAAATATATTAGGTGATGTTATTACTCAAACTTTACTTGAAAACAAAAGAATAGGGATTACTTTAAATAATAATGCAAATATTTTAACTAAAAATATGCAAGGAATTGCAAATGCTGCAAATTCTCAAGCTGCATCTCTAGAAGAAACAGCTGCTTCATTAGAAGAGATAACTTCAAATATCACAAACAATACTCAAACAACTACACAAATGGCAAGTTATGGTAATAAAGTTAAAACTTCAATTTCTTTAGGTCAAGACTTAGCAAATAAAACTGTGGTTTCTATGGAAGAGATTAATTCTCAAACATCAGCTATTAACGAAGCTATTACAATCATAGATCAAATTGCTTTTCAAACAAATATTCTTTCATTAAATGCAGCTGTTGAAGCAGCAACTGCTGGTGAAGCTGGACGTGGATTTGCAGTTGTTGCAGGAGAAGTGCGAACACTTGCAAGTAGAAGTGCTGAAGCTGCTAAACAAATAAAAAATTTAGTTGAAAATGCTCAAAGAAAAACTCAAGAAGGTAAAGATATAGCATCTGATATGATAAAAGGTTATACTCAATTAAATGAAAATATAACTATTACTTTAGATTTAATTCAAAATGTTACAACTGCTAGTAAAGAGCAAGCAACAGGTATGATTCAAATAAATGATGCTGTTAATAATTTAGATCAAATTACGCAATTAAATGCACAAAATGCCTCTTCTGCAAATGAAATAGCACAAAAAACACTTGTTATTTCAAATACTATTATAGAGCAAGCTGATGCAAAAGAGTTTAATGGTAAAGATTCTATAAAGGTTTAAAATAGAAAAAACAAAAAGATAAAAGAGGTTTTAAAATCCTCTTTTATTCCTCTTCCTTATGACGTCTTCCATTAAAAAGTACAACTTTATCTAGTCTTATTTTTTCTTTTGTATTTAAAATCATATACTCAATTCCATCGATTACTTCCATAGTGTGAACTAAGCCTTTAATAGTCTTTTTTTCACCATTATCTAAGAAAACAACAGTTGATGGGATTTTTCTTTGCATTGCTACATTTAATTGGTCAAAGAAATCTAAAGAAATTGGTGTGTACATAAATAGTGCCTTTTATTGATTTTAAAAAGGATTTTAGTATTAATTGAATTAATAAATGATTTTTTATTTTAAAATGATATACTTAAAATACTTACATATAAAAGGAGCCACATGATAACAAGAAAAATAGTTGGAACTAGAATGAGTAAAATTGTTGAGCATAATGGTGTGATATATTTTGCTGGAATTGTGCCAAACGATAAAACACTTGATGTTAAAGGACAAACTTTAGACGTATTAAATATTGCAAAAGAACTTTTTGAACAAGCAAATACAGATAAAGAAAATATTTTAAGAGCTGAAATTTATTTAAAAGATATAGATAGAGATTTTGCAGATTTTAATGAAATCTGGGATGAATGGGTTTCAAAAGAAAATCCTCCAGCACGTGCTTGTGTGCAAGCTAGTATGTCAACACCTCAAACTTTGGTAGAAATCATATTTACCTCTGTGAAAAAGTAAAAACAATTTTGTTTTTACTTTTTTAGGGAATATAACTCTGTTTTGTTTTTATAAAAGATGTTGTATAAAATATCTCCCTTAAAAATAAAAACAGAGATATTATTAAACAAATCATCGCTAATATAAATAAGCTAGCTATAAATATAGAATCTTTAAATTCGAAAATTGCACTTAAAAACATAGTTACAATAACTAAAGAGATTAGTAATCCAGTTGATGTACAAAAAAGTATTGCAAGATTAGTGTTTTTCATTCTCATTGTAAGAAATTTTCTTCGTTGAGCTAGCTTTGCAATTAATTTTTCATCTTTTATATTTTCATGATGATCATCTTCATACTTATCTAGTTTATCAACTTTATCAATTATTCTTGAAAGTCTTCCTGTGAAAACATTTAATAACCCAGCAACACCTGCAAGTAAAAAAACAGGAGCCACTGATAATTGAATTAGTTGTGAAACACTATTTATAGTATTTGTATCTATTACATTAATCATTTTTTCTCATTTTATATTACATTTACCAAATTTGCATCTTAGAAACTTCACAAGCATATAAATAAAATATAGTAAAATCCCTACTTCAAATATTTTATATAATATTTCCAAAATAGACTCTATTTTACTTCATCAATAATTTCTAAAAGTAACTCTTGAGCTTCTTGTGCAATTTCGATTAAATCAGGATTTATATCATCAACTAATTGAACAAGTGAGTTCATAGCTATCATTGTTTCACCATCTTGTGTGTAAACAGAGATTTTACAAGGCATGATAATAGAAAGTGACATATCTTCACTTAGAAGCTTTTGAGCGATAATTGGATTACAAATATCAACTATTTGACACTCATTTCCTAAGTCAATTCCTTTTGATTTTAGAGTCTCTTTTACATTGTGAACATGTTGAACTCCGAATTTATATTTTGAAGATATTTCTTTGATTGAATCAACAACTTCTTGAACACTTTTGTTTGATACTTCTACATATTGCACTGTTTTTCCTTTTGTTTTTTTTCTAAATATAAATGATTATAACAAATTAATTTTTATAAAAAGCCAATTTTTTAACTTCAAGTTTGTCAAACATACTTAACATATTATTATAGTCTTGATGTAAAGTTCTATTGATTAAAAACTCTTTTCCTTCAAGAATATTTACAGCTTTTTGGATTTTTTCTTTTCCATAAATATTATTTAAAGCTTCCTCATAATCTTCCCATACAAGTTCATCATTATTCATTCTAATTAATTGAGCAACTAAATGTCCAAATTTATTGTTTGAGAACTCTAAAATCTCTAAAGCATCATCATACTCTTGTAAAAGTAGTAACATTTGAGCTTTGAAATCTCCCATTGTAAAGTTTTCTTTAAAAATAACACCAATGTATAGTTGCATATTTAAAGAATCATCAAGACTATCAATTGTGTCTAAAATATCATTTACATCATATTTTTCAAAATTTAAAACCATATCTCGAATTAGTTTTCCATTGTTTTTATTGTTATAAACCATATCATCAAGTGGGTAAACTTCTGAGAAATTAGGAACTATCATTTGACAAGAATAGAAATCTAAATATGTATATTCTCTTAAATACATTTCTCTATTTTGTGAAGCTAAAATATCTAATAAAAATGCATATTCATCATCACTTCCATTTCCTTCATATTTCCAAGGTGCGTATTCAAAGCTTTTTTTAGCACATAAAAATGGGAAACCTAATTTCCCATTTGAGTCAATAAAGTGAGCTTCTAAATTAAAACTATCAGCTACTAAACTCATATCAAAAGTTGGGATTTCAAAGGCATCAAGGTTTGTTAAATCTCTTCCTTGCATAAGTTCAGTCATTGTTCGCTCAAGACTTACTTCCAAAATAGGGTGAGCACCAAAAGATACAAATAGAGTATTGTTTTTACTGTTTATAAGTGAAATTGCAGTTACAGGGAAAACTCCACCTAAAGAGGCATCTAAAACTTCTATGATATAACCTAACTCTCTTAAAGCTTGTACATCTTTATAAACTTTTGGAAAAGATTTAACTATCTCATCTGGAAACTTAGGAAGTGCATAACCTTCTTTGATGATAGCAATTTTTGCATATCTTTCAAAGATTTCACTAAGTGCCTGAACTTTTGCTTCATTTGCTGTATTTCCAGTTGCTAAACCGTTGCTCACAAAAAGGTTACTTAAAATATTTATTGGAATATATGTTTTTACTTTATCTGATTCTCTAATGAAAGGAAGAGCAACGATTTTATCCATATAATCACTGTTAAAATCCACTAAATCTTTTGGCTCTAACTCACCATTTGCATCATAGATTTTTTTTAATTCAGGGTTTAAATAATTTCCGTCAAAATCAAATGCAACTTCGTCTGGATAATATTTTCTATTTGGTAAATGGAAATCTATAAAAAAGTTGTTAGTTTGTAATCTTTCGATATATTCTCCATAAGCACTAGCAATTGAAGCGTCTGAGATTGTTCCTTTCCCATTTGAATAGATATGATTTGGAGCTTCATTTGAAGCTAAGTTTACTGAAAAACAGTTTTCTAAAGGGTGTTTTTCTTGTGAAAAAGATGCTTCACAACCTACATCTTTTAAAACTTCTTTCATTTTAATAATTGATTGTTCTACTGGGCTATTTTTTGATAATAAATTCATTTGATTTTGGTTCTTTCTTCTTGTTGATTTTTCTATATAAAGGTTTTTATTATAGCCAAAAAAAATATATTCCAAGAATAGGGCGTAAATATTAGCTACAATACGAAATCAATGTAAAAAAAAATAAAGGTTTATAAATGGCAAAAGGCAAAAAAACAATAATCAAAGAGATTAAAAAAATAGATGATGAAATACTATTAATAAATGGAAAAGAGTATGTGATAGTTGAAGACACAGAAAATATCGAAACTGCAACTACCATGAAAATCTCATCAAATGGAAATAGAATTTTAAGATATGAAGATGAAAAGAAAAAAGCGACAATAGATGTGAAAAGAGATATTGATATAGTTAAATATACATTTGCAGATGCAAGTGTTGCAAAAAAATTCGCAAAAGGTTATGATAAAACAGTAATCACAAAAGACGATAAAAGAGAAGAAATAGGAAATGCAAGTTCATTTGTAAAAGCTAGAAAAATCATAAATAGCTATATTTCAAAAAAGGGTGAAAATTTTGACCCAAAAAACGGTAAAACTACATTTTATGTGACAGAAGAAGCGTAATAAAAACATTACAAAATGAAATAAAATAAGCTTCAAAAAATAAAATCATATATAATTCAAAATATACAAAATAGGAGTATGTTTTGAAAATATGTGCAATAGATTTAAAAGCAAATAATACAGTATTAGTTGTAGTAGAAAAAAATGATAATGAAATAGAATATATAGATTTGAAAATTAAAAAAATCGAATTAGAAGATGATGAAATACAAGAGAATATCATCGCTTATTCTAAAGCTATAAATGACTTTTTACAAGAGAATCAAATAGATCAAGTTCTTATCAAAAAAAGAGCTAAAAAAGGCTCTTTTTCTGGTGGAGCAAACACTTTTAAAGCAGAAGCCATCATCCAACTAAATAGCGTTTGTAAAGTTGAGCTAATTTCTGCTCAAACTATCAATGCTTTTGAGAAAAAAAACAATATTGAATATCCCAAAAATCTAAAAAAATATCAAGAACAAGCCTATTTAGCTGCTCTTGCATTTTTATAAAATTTAATGTGGTGAGAAAGCTATTAAATGAGGTGTTTCTCATTTATAGCCAATTCAATTTTATATAAAATTCCTAATTCTTCAACTATATCCTTTGTAAGTTTACTAAGTGGTCGTTTATGTAAATCATCAATCGATAAATAGTTCGAAAAGATAAATCTGTAAATCTCTTCTTCTGTCCCAAAGCCATTTTTGATTAATTCTTGAATATAATTTTTTGGATAATTTATCTCTTTTAAAATAAGTTCAATAACTATATCTTTATGATTTTGATAGATTTCTTGAAGTTGGAAATATTCATTATTTTGAGAATATTTTGTATTAAGTGATATACCAATACTTTCTTCATATTCAAAATTAATATCTTTTTTGTTTGTATCAAAAATTTCTGTAATTTTTAAATTATTAAGAGTATATGAAAAAGTAAAATCACTATCTTTTACATTATAAGGATGTACTAATTTTCCATCTTTTTCATCTTTGTAACTATCATCATCACTTTTCATGTGATTACAAGCACTACAACTAGGGATTAAATTGTAAAAACTACAAGCTAAAAATGGATAAATAGCTTTTGGATAAAAGTGGTCAAGCTGTGGACGAGTTTTTTTCTCATCATTTTTTACAAATGAAATATAACTTCTATTGCAATAAGGACAAGTTTTTAAGTTTAATGCTTGAACTAAATGATAAGCATTATGTTCTTTTTTATCTGAATTTGTAAAGTTTTTATATAATCCAGTTTTATCATCAATAAATATTTTTGAAAGAGTAATATAAAGTTCTGTTTGTTTATTTTCTTCATAACCAATACTGCAATAAAAATTTGATTTAAAGTATTCAATAATTTTTTTTAATTCTTGAACATCAGCTTTTATTATCAATTCAGAATTGATATATATTTCATTTAAACAATATAAAGTATTTTTCGATAATTTTGAAGTATCAATACTATTTATTTTGTCTTGTATTTTTTTTGTAAGACTTTTGATATGAGTTTCAAAAATTTGTTGATTAAAGGGAATATTTATCATTTTAACTCTTTCAGCTGTCGTTGAAGTTCTTCAATTTTATTTTTCAAAATACCTTTTTCTGTCTCTTTTTCATTTTCAGTAAGTTTTTTATGATATAAATTCAAAAGTTTATTTCTCAAAAAATCTTCACCAATAGACTCAATAATAGGTTTGATTTGTTCTTTTTTAATAGTTTTTAATTCTTCTTTATCATTTAAAAAATCTAAAATTTCTTTGATTTTCTCTTTTGCAAACTCACCCATAAGCCCATCACTCATAAAAAAACCATCTGAAAGTAAAGTATGAATATTTGCTCCGAAGGTTTTGAGTTCTATATGTTTACTTACATTTATACAATTTCCATTTTCTAAACCTTTGATGTCTAATTTTGGATATTTCTTTTTTGTTTCTTTCTCTTCAAATTTATCCAAAAATATAATATATTCTTTTGGAATATCTGAAATAAAAAATGGAGAGTGAGATGTAATAATAAAATGATAATTCTTTTTTATCTTAATAAGTAAATTATTTAACTCATTTATATAATTCTTTTGCCATTTAGGATGTAAAGCAATTTCAGGTTCATCAAATAAAAATATAAAATTTTCTTTACTACTATTGGTAAAAAAATAAATATTTAATAATTGTCCAAAAATCATTTGTTCACCATGACTTAAATTATTAAATCTTATTTCTTTTCTATCAGTCTTATAAATCATATCAAAATCAAAAAAATGAAAATAACCATTTTCTCTAATGTAAATATCTTTTTGTTTTTCTGTTAAATCACTAATATTAAATATTTTTTCATTTGTTAGAGACAAAAAATATTCACAAAAGTCAGAAATATTTAATATATCAGTCATTTCTCTTTCTAGACTATCTCTATCATTTAAAATATCTATATCTACATCTAATCCTTTTTTTCTTCCATAACAAATGAACAGAAATTTATGATATTCATCTTGGATACCCTCAAATATTTTTTTTATTTTTTCTCTTTTTAATGGTTTGAAAAAAGTAATATTTTCATTAATCAAATCATCAGATGTTCTTAATTTTATTTCTATCTGATTAGGTAAATACATAAAAGATGAAATTTGAAATTCACTATTAGTTTTTCCATATTCAACTGCAAGAATATTTGCTATTGCTTTTTTATCTATTTCTACAACATTATAATTCCTAAATGGAGTAGGTTTATGGGGTTTATTTATATATGCAAAAATATTTCTATAAGTAAGAAAATTTTTATTTTCAGTTAAATTAGTTTTAAATTTAAAATTTGAAATATATTGTAAAGAATTATTATTAAAAACTAATATATATTTATTTTCAATTTTCTCTTCTATTATTTCAAGAATTATATTTAATAAACTACTTTTCCCACTCCCATTCTCGCCAACAATAGCAGTAACATTAATATTATTACCAAAAAAGTTTTCTAAATATTCATTATCTTTACACTCTTTTTCCTTTTTGTCACAAATAGTTAAATTACCATTTTTAAACTCACACTCAAATCTAGGCGAAAAATTAAACCCCTGATTCTTAATATTTTTATACTTTTCAACCCACAAATAAACCAATTCCATAATTCAATCCTTTATTTTACTTATCAATAATCAATACAAAAGCCCAAAAAGCCATAGTGGAATTTTATTTTTTTCCATGGTATAGTCTGTATCTATGACTAGATAACTTTTATTTGTATCTTTAATTTGAGTGAATTTTTTATTTTTCCCACCAATTTCAAAAATATATCCATCTACACTAAAATCACCAATATCACTATAATAAATCGTGTCAAAACAACTTGCAAAAAAAGTCTCTCTTACAGTTCCAATATCAACTTCCACACCAAATTCATCGGCGAAGGTATAAAGCAAATTTGTATTTCCAAAAAGTAGTTTTTCGGGTTTTTTGGAGATATTATTTGACTGTTTTTTGATGGGTTTTATGAGTTTTGAATTTTGTAGAATTTCCAAATATGTTGCAAGTGTAGGGTGAGAAACTCCAAATTCTCTGCAAAGTTCAGCAATATTTACTTTAAATGGTACTTTTGCATAAATTAGTTTGGCTATAAACTTTTTAAAAATACTTAAGTGTGTATATTCTATTTTATTTAAAGAGGGAATATCTTCATTGATAATCTTTTCACAGGCATTAAAAAGTTTATTTTTGTATTCAATCTCATCTTCTATAAAAAATGGATAAAAACCTATTTGCAGATACTTTAAAAAACTTTTATACAAAGTCGGATTTTCTAGGGCTAAAGTGCTACTTAATTCATTGTGATTGTTTAGAATCTCTTCAAAAGAGAGTTGAGTAATATTGATATTTTCAGAGAGTTTCAAAAACTCTCTAAAACTTAGAGGTTTTACATAACTTATTACACATCTTCTGCTTAAATCAAATTTTTCATTTAAAATATTTAGCATTGAAGAGCCACTAAATCGGATGATAAGTTCAGGAAAACTGTCATAAATGGTTTTTATTTCATTTGCCCAATTTTGGTATTTATGTATTTCATCAATTACAATTACTTTCCCACCAAGTCTTACAAACTCATCGGCTATATCATAAATGGAACTATTGATGATATAAAGATCATCAGCACTAAAATAGAGATATTCAAGAGCTTTATAGTTTTGTTTTAGGTATTGAAGTAATAATGTAGTTTTTCCAACACCTCTTTGCCCTATAAGTCCCACAAGCCGATTTTTCGAAGTGAGTTTTGAAAGATATTGTTCTCTTATAAAGTCTAGATTTACAGCAGTAATATTTCGTATTTGTTTATTTTGGATATATTTAATCATTAAATACCTTTTAATGTTTATTGTATAATATCATAAAAGTTTAAAATACACTTTAAGATTTTATATAAATTTATTAAAATACACTTTAAGATATAAATAAAATATTATATTAGATAGATTAATTTGATATTTATGATATAATGCAACAATTTCAGCATACATCGGTCTATGCCTGACTTCGTTTTTGTAGTCAATTTACAACTCAACTAAACTCAAATTATATAACCTAGATCGTAACTCAAGTTTACAGCTTTTGATAGGTTCATAACAAAACAAGGTACTTATGTCATTTTCAAACTTAGGTTTATGCGCGGAACTTTTACGTGCAATAAAAGAAGAGGGTTATACAACTCCTACTCCTATTCAAGCAAAGTCAATTCCAGTAATTTTATCAAAAAAAGATGTTCTAGCAGGTGCTCAAACGGGTACTGGAAAAACAGCTGGTTTTACACTTCCATTATTACAAAGATTAAAAACTGCTTATAATAAAGATAAAAAATCTCACGTAAGAGCTCTTATATTAACTCCTACAAGAGAACTTGCCGCTCAAGTTGCAGCTAGTGTTGAAACATATGGGAAATATCTTCCTTTTAAATCAGCTGTTATTTTTGGAGGAGTTGGAATCAATCCTCAAATTTCACTTCTAAAAAAAGGTGTAGATATAGTTATTGCAACTCCTGGAAGACTTCTTGATTTAGTTTCTCAAAATTGTTTAGATTTAACAAAAGTTGAATTTTTTATTTTGGATGAAGCAGATAGAATGCTTGATATGGGATTTATAAACGATATTAAAAAAGTTCTTGCAATACTTCCAAAAGAGAGACAAAATCTTCTTTTTTCAGCAACTTTTTCAGATGAAATCAAAAAATTAGCAGATAGTTTATTAAACTCACCTGTTTTAATAGAAGTAGCAACTGCAAATAGCACTTCACATAAGGTTGAGCAAATTGTTCACCATGTTGATAGAGAAAGAAAAAAAGAGCTTTTAATTCATCTTGTTCAAAAAAACAATTGGAAACAAGTTTTAGTTTTCACAAGAACAAAACATGGAGCAAACAAACTAAGTGAAGCCTTAGCAAAAGATGGAATCACTTCTTCTGCAATTCACGGAAATAAATCTCAAGGTGCAAGAACAAAAGCATTGGAAGATTTTAAATCTGGAAATGTAAGAGTATTGGTAGCCACTGATATTGCAGCTCGTGGTATTGATATTGACCAACTTCCTCATGTTATTAATTTTGAACTACCAAATATTGCAGAAGATTATGTGCATAGAATTGGAAGAACTGGACGTGCTGGAAATACAGGCGATGCTATTTCTTTAGTTTGTGTAGATGAACATGACTATTTATTTGGAATTGAAAAATTAATCAAACAAAAGATTAAAAAAGTAGAAATTTTAGGATTTAAAGTTGATCCAGATATTAAAGCTGAACCTATTGGAAATAGAAGCAATAGAGGTCGAGGTGGAAATAATCAAGGTTCTAACAAACCTAAAGAGAATTCAAGAAAACCTTTTGGAAGAAAGAAAGAAGAATCATCTCAATCACCTAAAAATAAAACTAGCAATAATAGATTTGCTAATAAAAATAAAAATGAAACTTCTAATACTTCTAAAAATAGAAGAACTAATTCAGGTTTTAAAAATAACTAATAAATTTTAAAAATATCCAATTAAAGTATGATGTTTATACAAAAATGACTTTAATTGGCTAAATATAGAGCTAATAGCTTCTAAAAACTCATCTTGTAAACTTCTTTGTTTGTACATTGATGTTTGCATAAATATCCTTTCTTAAAGATTATGTTTTATTCTATCAATATTTATAAAAATTATCAATATATTTTGTTAAAATTAATTAAATAAATTTTTAGGTTTTATCATGATAAAAAAAATTAAACTAATTTTACTAATACAAATTATTTGTAGCTCATACTTATTTGCTACTGATTTACAATTAGAAAATATTTTCAAAAATAAAAATATAGATGGAACTATTGTTATTGAATCTTTGAATACAAAAAAGATTTATATTTACAATGACAAAAGAGCCCAAACTTTACTAAGTCCTGCTTCAACTTTTAAAATACCTCATACTCTAATAGCTTTAAATGAAGGTGTTATCAAAGCTGATTCTGTGATTCTTTGGGATAAAACAGATAAAGGAATGACTCCTTGGAATAAAGATCAAACTTTACAATCAGCTTTTAAAGTATCTTGTGTTTGGTGTTACAAAGAGTTTGCTTCAAAAATAGGACTTGATAAATATAAAAACTATTTAAAAGAGTTGGATTATGGAAATAAAACTGTTGGTTTGGACGTAAGTGATTTTTGGTTAGATGGCTCTTTGAAAATCACAACTTTTGAGCAAGTAAAGTTTTTGAAAAGATTGTATAAAAATGATTTGCCTTTTAAAATTGAACATATTAACACTCTAAAACAAATAATGATAGAAGAGAAAAATGAGAATTATACTCTTCGTGCAAAAAGTGGTTGGAGTACAAGGTTTGAATCTGAGAGTGGCTGGTATGTAGGCTTTATTGAAACAAAAGATGATGTTTGGTTTTTTGCAACTAATTTAATCACACATGGACAAAAAGACTTAGTTTTGCGAAAAGAAATCACTATGGAAGCTTTAAAAATAAAAGGAATTATAAATTGAATTATGAAATAAAAAATAGTTTTATAAGTGCTAAAATTGACTCCTTTGGAGCACAATTAAATAGTTTGAAAAACAATAATCAAAGTTTTGAATATATGTGGCAAGCTGATCCAAGATACTGGAATCGCCATGCGCCTATACTTTTTCCAATAGTTGGAAGATTAAAAAATGATGAGTATTTTTATCAAGGTAATAAATATAATATGACTCAACATGGATTTGCAAGAGATTGTGAGTTTGAGCTTATGAGAAAAGATGAGGACTATTTAAGTTTTAGACTTAAAAATAGTGATAAAAGCCTTGAAATTTATCCTTTTTTATTTGAACTTGATATTTCTTATGAATTAATCGAAAATAAATTAGTTATATCTTATGAAGTAAAAAATAAAACAGATGGAAAAATGCTTTTTTCAATTGGAGCACATCCTGCTTTTAATTGGCCTTTAGCTAATGAAGAAAAAAATGATTGTTTTTTTGAGTTTGAAAATATAAAAGATACAAAAAGATATTTTTTAAATGATAAAGGTTTAGTTTATGAAAGTACAGATTTAGAAATTAAAGATAATAAAATAGCTTTAAATGAAGAGTTGTTTAAAGATGATGCTTTAGTTTTTAATGATTTAAATATAAAACAAATAACATTTAAAAACTCAAAAAATAATAACTATATAAAATTAGAATTCGAGAAATTTCCATATTTAGGTCTTTGGTCAAAACCTAGTGGTGCGCCTTTTTTATGTATTGAACCTTGGTTTGGAGTTGCTGATGAAGAAGATTCTAGTCAAAAATTAGAAGAAAAAAAAGGAATAATTACTTTAGAAAAAGATGAGATTTTTTCTTGTTTTTATAGTATTGAAATATAAAATATTTACATTTAAATCTTGTAAAGAGAAATTACTTTCTCTTTACAGCTTTTGCATTTGGTAGGTCTGTGATTGTTCCATCATAAATCTCAGCTGCCATTCCAATAGACTCATGAAGCGTTGGGTGAGCATGAATTGTAAGTGCTATATCTTCAGCATCACAATCCATTTCTAAAGCTAGGGAAATTTCACCTAAAAGCTCTCCTGCATTTTCTCCAATAATAGCACCACCTAAAAGTTGGTTTGTATCTTTATTAAAAATTAATTTAGTCATACCTGTACTTGAAACATCACTTGCAAGTGCACGTCCAGAAGCACTCCAAGGGAAAGTTGAAACTTCATAGTTCATACCACTTTCTTTTGCTTCAGTTTCAGTCATTCCAGCCCATGCAATCTCTGGGAATGTATAAGCTATTGAAGGTATTTGTTTTGGTTCAAAGAACACTTTATGACCTGCTATTACTTCAGCTGCAACATGTCCTTCATGAACTGCTTTATGTGCCAACATTGGTTGCCCAATAATGTCACCAATTGCAAAGATATTTTTAACCTTTGTTCTTAGTTGATTATCAACTTTTATTAAACCTTTATCATCTACTTCAACACCTGTGTTTTCAAGTCCAAGTTTATTTCCATTTGCACTTCTTCCAAGAGCAACTAAAACAGCATCGTAAAGAATTCCTTCTTTAGGAGCATTCTCCCCTGTAAACTCTACATATATTCCATCACTTTTAGGAATAATAGATTGAGTCTGAGTTTGACTCATAATATTAAATCTATCTTTATTTGCTTTTGTATAAAGTTTGATTAAATCACTATCTGTTCCTGTCATTAACTGTTTACCACGAATAGCAACATCTACTTTGCTTCCAAGTGTTGAATAAACAGTACCCATTTCTAAACCAATAATTCCACCACCTAAAACTAAAAGTCTTTTTGGAATTTCTTTTATTTCTAAAGCATCTGTCGAATCCCAAATTCTAGGGTCTTCATGGGGGATAAATGACATTTTAGTACTTTGACTTCCAGCTGCAATAATACAATTGTCAAAAGTAACTTTTGTTTTTTCACCTGTTGATAAAACTACTTCAACACTATTGTCATCTAAAAATGTGGCGTACCCTTGAAGGGTATTTACCTTTCTCATTTTTGACATAGCACCTAAACCATCAGTTAGTTTTTTAACAACGCCATTTTTATAAGCAGCAATTTTTTCAAGATCAATATTAGGAGCTGAAAAACTAATTCCTGCTTTTTCTACATGTTTTGCTTCTTCAACAACTTTTGCAATATGAAGTAATGCTTTAGAAGGAATACAACCCACATTTAAACAAACTCCACCAAGTGTTGGGTATCTTTCTACTAGAACAGTCTCTAAACCTAAGTCGGCACATCTAAATGCAGCAGAATAACCACCAGGTCCAGCACCTATTACTAAAACTTGAGTTTTAATTTCTTCCATTTTCTAACTCCTTAAAGATTTAGTAATCTAATGTCACTTAAAAGTTCTGCTAAAGTTGTAGTGAATCTAGCACCATCAGCTCCATCTATAACTTTGTGATCATATGACAAACTTAAAGGTAAAATCAATCTTGGTTTGAATTTCTTACCATTAAACACAGGTTTAATTTGAGATTTAGAAACTCCTAATATTGCGACTTCAGGAGCGTTTATAATTGGAGTAAAGTATGTTCCACCAATTCCCCCAAGGCTAGAGATTGTAAAACAACCACCTTGCATATCAGCAGAAGTTAATTTCCCATCTCTTGCTTTTTCTGAAAGTGCTGCTAATTCAAGTGCAATTTCTTTAAAGCCTTTTTTATCTGCGTCTTTAATAACTGGAACTAATAATCCATTTGGTGTATCAACTGCAACTCCAATATTAAAGTATTTTTTCATAATTAACTCTTGAGAGTCTACACTTAGGCTTGAGTTGAATTTTGGATGAATTTGTAAAGCTTTTACCACAGCTTTAATAATAAATACTAAAGGCGAAAGTTTGAAATCTTTTGCAATACTATTTTGTTCTTTTCTAAACTCTTCAAGGTTTGTTATATCAGCTTCATCAAATTGTGTAACATGAGGCATAGCTAGATAGTTTTTATGTAAAAAAGGACCTGAAACTTTTTGTACACGAGTAAGTTCAACTTTATTAATTTCTCCAAATAAAGAGAAATCTATTTCTTTTGCCTCAGGAAGATTAAATCCAAAACCAAGTCCTGTTCCACTTGATGGTTTATTTAATTGTTCTTTTACATAGGCCTTTATATCATCTTTTAGGATTCTTCCTTTTGTTGCACTTCCTTTTACAAAACCTAAATCAACACCAAATTCTCTAGCAATTTTTCTAACGCTAGGAGATGCATAAACTTTTGCAGCTTTTTTTGTTAAAACTTTGCTATTTTTATTTTCTGTACTACTTGCTGCTAGTTCTTGAAGTGTAGGTCTTGTGCTATTCTTTTCAACTATTGTAGGAGTTTGACTTGTTTTAAATGCTGGAGTTGGAACTTTATTTTCAATAACAACAGTTTTAATTATTTTTGCTATTAAATCTCCACTATTTATTTTCATTCCAGCTTCTACAAATAATTCAATAACCTCTCCACCAAATGGAGCTGGTACATCCATTGAAGCTTTTTCAGTTTCTAAAGTGATAAGACCATAATCCATTCCGATAATATCGCCAACTTTAACCATAACATCAATTACATCAACATCTTTATCTGCACCTAAATCTGGAACTCTTACTTCTTCGACAACTGATTTAATTGATTGCTCTTTTACAAATTGCTTTGAAGTTTGATCATTTTGCTCTTCTACTTGAATTGTTGATTCAACTTTTTTTTCTTCTTTAGGCTTTTCTTCTTTTGGTATTTTATCTTCTGAAGATTCATCTGCTACTTCAACCCTAGCGATTAAATCACCACTATTTACTTTATCTCCAACATTTACCAAAATCTCTTTTATAATCCCTGCATATTCTGTTGGAACATCCATTGAAGCTTTTTCAGTTTCTAGTGTAATAAGTCCATCTTCAACTTCAACTTTATCTCCAACTTTAACCATAATATCGATTAAATCAACATCTTTATCAGAACCTAAATCAGGAATAAAAATATCATAAATTTTTGCCATTTTTAACTCCTTATGATTTTAATGGATTGATTTTATTTGAATCAATTCCATATTTTTTCATAGCTTCAATTGCAATATCTTTTTTGATTTTGCCGTTGATTGCCAATTGTGCTAAAGTAGTATAAACAATGAAGTTTGTATCAACTTCAAAGAAACTTCTTAAGTTTGCTCTACTATCACTTCTTCCATATCCATCTGTTCCTAAGGCTTTGAATGTTCCTTTTATAAATGGTGCAATTTGTTCTGAATATGTTTTTACATAATCTGTTGCAGAAATAATGATATTTTCTTCATCATTTCCTAAAATAGTATTTACATAAGAAGATTTTTGTTCTTTATCTAAATTTAAAAGATTATATCTTTCTACATCTTGAGCTTCACGTGCTAGTTCATTATATGAAGTTGCAGAATAAATTTCACTTCCAATTTCAAATTCTTCTTTTAAAATATCAGCGGCTTTTAAAACTTCTTGGAAAATAGATCCAGAACCTAATAACTTAACTTTAAAGTTATTTTTTGCTTCTAGTGTTTTAAGTTTATAAATCCCTTTTATAATACCTTCAATAGCATCTTCAGGCATTGCAGGTTGTTTATAGTTTTCATTTAAAGTTGTAATATAATAGAAAATGTCTTCTTGTTTTTCTCCATACATTCTATCTATTCCTGCATGAACAATTACAGCAACTTCATATCCATAAGTTGGGTCATAAGTAATACAATTTGGAATTGTATTTGCTAAAATATGTGAATGACCATCTTCATGTTGAAGTCCTTCACCATTTAAAGTTGTTCTTCCACTAGTACCACCAATTAAGAAACCTCTTGCTCTTTGATCTCCTGCTGCCCAACATAAATCTGCCGTTCTTTGGAAACCAAACATTGAGTAAAATATATAAAATGGAATCATTGGACAATCATTTACAGAATAAGAAGTTGCAGCAGCTATCCAAGAACTCATAGCACCTAACTCATTGATTCCTTCTTGTAAAACTTGACCTTTGATATCTTCTTTATAGTAAGCAACTTGTTCTTTATCTTGTGGAATATATTTTTGTCCAGCAGATGAGTAAATTCCAACTTGTCTAAACATACCTTCCATCCCAAAAGTTCTAGCTTCATCTGGCACAATAGGAACAATATTTTTTCCAATTTTTTTATCTTTAAGTAAAACATTTAAAATTCTAACAAGAGCCATAGTTGTTGATATCTCTCTATCACCACTACCATTTAATATTGAATCATAAGCTTCAAGTTCTGGAAGTTCAAGTTTTGTAGAAAACTTTTCTCTTCTTTGAGGAACATATCCACCAAGATTTTCTCTTTTCTCTTTTAGATATTTAATTTCAGGTGAATTTTCTTCTGGTTTATAGTAAGAATATTTTTGTACTTCTTCATCTGTTATTGGAATATCAAATCTATCTCTAAATTTTATTAAGCTTGAAGTATCTATTTTCTTCACACCATGAGCAATATTCATACCCTCAGCAGATGCTCCCATTCCATAACCTTTTACAGTTTTTGCTAAAATAACTGTTGGTCGTCCAACAGTCTCATTTGCTCTTTTATATGCCGCATAAACTTTTACAGGGTCATGTCCTCCTCTATTTAATTTCCAAATTTGATCATCACTCATATTCTCAACAAGTTTTGCAGTTTCTGGATATTTATTAAAGAAGTTTTCTCTTGTATATGCTCCACCTTTTTGTTTGAAGTTTTGATACTCTCCATCAACAGTTTTTTCCATAAGTTCAAGAAGTTTTCCAGAAGTATCTTTTGCAATTAGTTGATCCCATAGACTTCCCCAAATAACTTTAAGAACTTCCCAACCAGCACCTCTGAATTCACCTTCAAGTTCTTGTATAATTTTCCCATTTCCACGTACTGGACCATCAAGTCTTTGTAAGTTACAATTTACTACAAAAATTAGGTTATCTAATCCTTCTCGTCCAGCTAGTCCAATGGCTCCAAGTGATTCAGGTTCATCAGTTTCACCATCACCTAAGAAACAATATACTTTTTGAGCTGAACAATCTTTTATTCCTCTATGAGTAAGGTATTTTAAAAATCTTGCTTGATAAATAGCTTGTATTGGTCCAAGACCCATAGATACAGTAGGAAATTGCCAATAATCTGGCATAAGCATAGGATGAGGATATGATGATAATCCATTATTAAATGCTTCTTGTCTGAAGTTATCCATTTGTTCTTCAGAAATTCTTCCTTCTATATAACTTCTTGCATAAATACCAGGAGAAATATGACCTTGAAAAAATATTAAATCTCCACCATCTTTTTCATTTGGTGCTTTAAAAAAGTGATTAAAAGCAACATCATATAATGTTGCAGATGATTGAAAAGATGCAATATGACCACCAAGATCTAAATTTTTGTTAGACGCTCTTTGTACCATAATTTGAGCATTCCACCTGATGATAGATCTGATTTTTCTTTCAATATCCATATCCGCAGGCATTTTTGGTTCTTCATTTGGTGAAATTGTATTTATGTAAGCTGTTGTAGCCTCATATGGTAAATGTCCACCACTTCTTCTTGATTTATCAATTAGTTTTTCTAGTAAAAAATGAACTCTATCAATACCTTCTTCTTCTATAACTGCCTCTAAAGCCTCAATCCACTCTTGAGTTTCTAATGGGTTAATATCTTCTAAATTTAACAATGACATAAATCTCCTTTGAAAAAATGATGTTTAATTTTTTTTATTAATAATTGTAATTGTAATTAACTTAGATGTTTATCAAAATTTACAATTTTTTTAAACTCTTCTTAAATAAAAGTATTATAAAAATGTATAAATTGCAATATAAGTTAAGGCCTAAAATGATTTTTAACAATAAATTTAGATTTATCATATCTCAAAATCTTAGTGCAAAAGCTAATTCTAATTTTGATAATGCAATATTTAAAGCTTTTAATAAGTATAGTCTACCCGTCTTACGACTATACTCTTGGCAAAACTCTGTAACTTTTGGAGTTTCTCAAAATCCAAGTGATTATGTAACACTATTAGAAGAATATGAAAATAATTTTGCAAAAAGAATTACAGGAGGAGGAGTCTTATTTCACGGACATGATATTTCCTATTCCTTGATAATTCCAGCATCTTATATAGAAGATAAAGGTGTAAAAGAAACTTACGAACTAATTTGTTCTTTTATCCTTTCTTTTTATGCAAGTTTTGGTCTAAAAGCAAATTTTGCAAAAGATATAGAAAGCATAGTTTTAAGTAAGAATGCATTTTGTCAAGTAGGGTTTGAGGCTTATGATATTATAATCAATGGAGAAAAATTTGGTGGAAATGCACAAAAAAGAGCAAAAAATGTGATTTTTCAACATGGTTCAATTCCTTTAAAAACTATTAAAAAAGATGAGAAATATGGTGCTTCCTTAGAAGATTTTTCTGTTAATATAAATTTTACTGAAGCAGTAGATGCTTTAAAAAAAGCATTTGAAAAGACTTTTAATGCACAACTAATAGAATCAAATTTAGACGAAAATGAACAAAAAATATATGATGAATTACATCAAGGATAGACAATATGACTAATGAGATTATAAAAAAAGAAATAAAATTCAAAAAACCAGAATGGCTAAGAAAAAAACTAACACCACACACACAAATAGAAATGGAAAACCTTTTAAAAGATGTTGGAGGACTTCATACGATTTGTCAAGAAGCAAAATGTCCAAATATTAGCGAATGTTTTGCAAATAAAAATGCTACTTTTTTAATTTTAGGAAATATTTGCACACGAAGATGTACCTACTGTAATGTAAAAACAGGATTACCAAGTGGTGTTGATTTAAGCGAAATTCAAAAAGTTACAACTTCAGTTTTAAAACTAGGACTTAAATTTGTAGTAATTACAAGTCCTGCAAGAGATGATTTAAAAGACGGTGGAGCAGAGCAGTTTTATAAAGTTACAAAAGATATTTTAGAAAAATCACCAGGTACTAAAGTAGAAATTTTAATACCAGATTTCAAAGGAAAAGAAGAGAGTTTAAAAAGAGTAATACAATCAGGTGCCACAATTATTGGACACAATATTGAGACTGTTCCTAGTTTATATAGAATACGAAGAAATGGAACTTATGAACGTTCTATCGAAGTTTTAAAAAAACTAAAAGAACTAGGTGGAGATAAAATAAAAACAAAAACTGCTTTAATGGTAGGACTTGGTGAAACGCAAGAAGAAATGGTGCAAGTATTCAAAGATTTACTAGAAGTTGGATGTAAGTTTTTAAGTATCGGTCAATATTTAGCTCCATCAGGTGAGTATGAAAAAGTTATTGAGTATGTAAATCCTACACAATTTAAAAGATATGAAGAATTGGCTTATGAATTAGGCTTTGAATATGTAAAAGCAAGCCCATATGCAAGAAGTTCTTATATGGCACATGAGTATTTGAAAGAAGATTAATAAATTTTTTTAGAAGTATAAATATTTAAATTAGCAATTATTGGATTGTAATATATAATTATTTTCTTTATACTTTTATTATCTTAAAATGGAGCTTTAAATGAATGAAAAGATCTCAAATGTTCTGTATGTAAAAGTAGGAAAAGTAACTACAACAAAAATAGAAAATAAAAGAAATGAATTGGTTTCAGGAATTAAAAAATATCCAGTTTCAAAAGCATACCTTACAAAAACAGGTTTTAAAGAGGATTCTCAAGCTGATTTACTTCATCATGGTGGAGAGAATAAAGCTTTATTTCTTTTTTCTGCATTAACATATGAGAAAATAAACTCTTTTTTTAATAATAGTTTTAATATGACAAATATGGCGTATTTTGGAGAAAATTTGATTTTATCTAATATTAGTGAGAAAGATATTTGTATTGGAGACATTTTAAAAATAGGGCAAAGCAAAGTTCAAATAACACAACCAAGACAGCCTTGTTGGAAACTAAGTGCTAATACAAATGAAAAAAATATGACAAAATTTATTTTTAATAGTGGACTAACAGGCTGGTATGCAAAGGTTTTAGAAGAAGGAATTATTTGCCAAAATGATGATGTAATCTTAGAAAAAAGAGTTAATCCAAATCTTAGTATTGAAAAATTAAATCAACTAATAATAAATCCAATGAGTGATGAAAAGCTTACTCTTGAAGCTTTAAAGTGTGAAGATTTAGGAAAAGCGTTTTTTGAGTCATTATCTAAAAGATATAATTTAAAAGAAAAAGATGATCAGTTTTCTTTTTATCATACATAAACTATAGGGTAAAAATAAGTTTTATTCTGGATTATTCTCTTTATTTATTGATTCATAAGCTATTAAGATTTTTTTTCGTTCAATTCCCCATCTATAACCACTCATTGCACCACTTTTGGCGATGACTCTGTGACATGGGATTAGATATCCTATATGATTTCTTCCAATAGCACTTGCAATTGCTCGAACGGCTTTTGGTTTATCTAGATAGTTTGCTATGTCTTGATATGTTGCTACTATTCCATTTGGTAGATTTAAAAGAGCTTTCCAAACATTTACTTGAAGATTTGTTCCTTTTACGAAAAGGGAGTATTTTTTATTTTTTATAAAGATATTTTCTAGATATTTATTTGCAGCTTCTTGGTCATGGCAAAGGTTTGCATTTTCCCAAAGTTCATTAAATCGATTAAAAATTTCATTTTTATTTTCATCAATAAAACCTAGATAACAAACACCTTTATCTGTAAAACCAATCAATGCTTCACCAAAAGGTGTTTGTCCAAATCCATAGGTAATCAAAACATCTTTACCTTTTTCTTTCCACTCTTTAGGAGTAACTCCAATTAAATTTACAAAAAGTTCATGAAGACGGCTTGTACTGGAAAGCCCAATATCTAAACTACTTTCTAAAATAGATTTGGACTCTTTTATATGCTCTTTTGCATAATTCAAAGTCACACTATGTAAAAACTGTTTTGGAGTAACTCCTACATACTCTTTGAATACTCGGATAAAATGAAATTTACTCATACCTACATTTTTAGCTACTTCGTCAATTGATGGGTGATCTTTAAAATTCTCATCAAGATATCTAATAGCTTTTTCTATTTGTTTATAGTTGTCATGTAAGCTTATGATTTCTTTCATTTTTATCCTTATATTAAAAAATCTTAGAAAGTCGATTGATTATAAACAACAAAATTACCAGCTAATTGTTCTAACTCTTTGTTTATTTTTGCATGAAGAGCTGAATCTTCAATATTGTCTAATACATCACAAATTTTATTTGCAATTAATTCAAACTCTTTTTCTTTC
>JAHIWE010000019.1 GCA_018816105.1 bacterium
CTTGTAAGTACTGATACAATAGATGATTTAATAGATGAAGCAAATGAAACATTTACTTTAACAGGAAAATTAACAAGTAATGGAAGTGATTACTCTGATACGGCAACAGCTACAATTATAGATAATGATATAGAAACAACAACAGTTTCAGTATCTGAAGAGGGATTAGTTAATGGTATTAAAGATACAGATGGAGTTATTGATACAACAGATAATGCTAAAGTATCAGGAACTATCAATCTTAATAATATAAATAATGCTAATATAACATTAATTGCTCCAACTACTAACTTAATGTCAAATGGTCAAATAATTGTGTGGACAGGAACTGGTACAAAAGAATTAGTTGGAAAAATAGGTACAACAGAAGTTATAAAAGTGAATATAAATGATAATGGTGAGTATACTGTTGAACTATTACAAGCAGTTACCCATCCAGTTAATTCTATTGAAGATATTGTTTCGTTAAATATTGGCGTAAAAGCTGCTGATGGAACTTTTACAAGTACTGGAACATTAGTAGTAAATATTGAAGACGATATGCCAACTAGTTGTACAGTTGAAAGAGAAATCAATATTGAAAAAGATGTTATTATTGTTAAAAATCTTCAAGCAGGTTTTAAAGATTCAGTATATTTAAATGGAACAGCTCAAGTTAAAAATACAAATACTGATAGTGATAATTTAATTGATAAAATAGAATGGGGAACAAAAACAACTGATAGTCTTGCTCAATCAGGTTATTCTTTAATCGATAATACTACGTATACAAGTTCAGTTGGTACTGTAATTGATACTAATGGGTCATTTAAATTGGCTAATTTTACTCATCAAAATTGGACTATTTCATCAGATTCATCTACCTTAGATAAAACAACAGTAACGATGAAAATGGATATTTCAATAAATGGACAAATTGTACCTATCGAGTTTGAAGTTTTACTTGATCATACTGAAACTCCAAATACAAATGACCCTATTTCTTCTAGAGATATAATTACTTTACCTGAAAATAATATTGTAGTTAATGTATCTGGTCAAAATTATATCTTTACGGTTGAAGGGTTCAAAAATACTAATGGGGAGTATGTAAAAACTATTTATACAAATGAAGGTGAAAATAACACATTTGAAATTTACGCAAGTATTAAAGAATATGCTCCTTTACCAGAAATAACAGGAAATGTTTGTGGTGAAGCTGGTGCAGATGGCCTTGATAAAGTTGAATGGGGTGATTTAACAAGTTCTTATGGAACAATGACTGTAGATGCAAATGGTAAATATACTTTTATTGTTAATCAAGCAACTAAAGATAACTTAGCTGGGGGAGATAGTTTATCACAAACTTTTACATACTCTATAATTGATAAAGATGGAGATAAATCTTCAAGCACTGTAACTATTAAAATTAATGGTAGTGATGCACCAATTATAAATGCGATACCTACAGCTATAGATGAAACAAATACTTTAGCCTTTGGACAAGCAAGTGCAAATTTAGTAGTTACTCTTGATGTATCTGGATCAATGGCAACAAAAGTTAAAGATAGCAGTGGTAATTATGTTCCAAGATTTGATATTGAAATTGATTCGATGATTAAAACTATTCAAGCATATAAAGTAAATGGTAAAACAGAAGTTAATTTGACTTTATTTGGTGATGGTGCAAAAAATATTGGTTGGATGAGTGCTGATGCTGCGATTAATTATTTAAGTAAATTAACTTTAACTTCTAGTTCTATTAAATATGATGGTCAATCAATAAGTGGCTTATCAACAGGAGGAACAGATTATGATAGTGCACTAAAATCAACAATGAGTATTAATTTCTCAGGACATGATGCAGATAGTACTGTTGCATATTTCCTATCAGATGGGGCTCCAAATAAGAATACAAGTAGTACAGATAGTGATAGTGACCAAACAATAAAAAATTGGAAAACCTTTGTAAATGAGAATATTGATACTTTAAATGTGGTAGGTGTAGGATCAGGGGCTAGTGTAAATCCATTAAAAATTGTACAAGTACAAGATGGTGATAAAGTAATAATGGCTGTTGATGATTCAACTTTAGGTAATATACTTTTAGGAACAGTTACTGTTTCAAGTTCAGGAGATGTATTTGACAATATCTTTGGCGGTGATGGAGCTATTAAAATTGATAGTATTGTTGTTGATGGAACTACATATAATGCAAGTAATTATACTGCAACAAATATTGCAACTATAAATAATTGGCAAGGAACATTAGAGTTTAATTTCTCGACAGGTAAATATACTTATACAACTGATTCTTCACAGTTTAGTACTGATTCAGTAAAAACATTTAAAGTTAATGCATCAGATGTAGATGGAGATGTTGCTTCATTTAAAGTAAATATAAAAGTAGATGTAACTCCTAATGAAAGTAAAGATATTATATCAATTGATAATGATGATACAATCGATTTAACTAGTGTAATAAATAGCAGTAATACTAATAAAACAGATATTATAGATATTACAAATGGTAAAATTAATACATTAAAAATAGATATGAGCGATGTAGTTGATTTAGTTGATGCAGATAAAGAACTAATAATCAAAGGTGATTTAGGTGATAAAGTTGATCTAGATACTCCAAGTGATTGGTCAAATGCTGGTAAAACACAATTAGATGGTACAAACTATAAAGTTTTTACAGGAACTGGTATTAATTCAACTATTAAATTATTGATTGAAGATGATATTGATGTTACACCTGATATATAAATAGGGATTTCCCTATTTATATATTCACATTTTTTTAGTAAATTTTATTATGGATAATTTTCAAATATGAGACAAACAAGATTAGATGATTTTTTACAATTAGAAGAACATAATAAAGAACTAGAAAAAAAAATACAAGAAGAAGTTAGAAAAAATAGAGATAAAGATAAACTCTTATTTCAACAAAACAAAATGGCAGCACTTGGTGAGATGTTAGGAAATATCTCACATCAATGGCGTCAACCTCTTATGGAAATCAACTCCCTTTTTTTACCAATTGAAGCTAAATTACATATGGATATTTCATTAGATAAAGATGAAATGTTAGAGAGTATAAATAAATTAAATGAAATTACAAAATATATGTCAAATACAATTGATGATTTCAGAGATTTTTTTGCAAGTGATAAAGAGAAAATTGAATTTAAGCTATTAGATCAAATTAATTCCACAATAAATATAATTAGTGGTGGATTAAAATCTAATAATATAAAATTAGACATAATAATCAAAAAAAATCCCACATTAAAAGGTTATAAAAATGAGTATTCTCAAGTTTTAATAAACATTGTGAATAATGCAAAAGATATTTTGATTCAAAGAAAAATTAAGAATCCTTATATAAAAATACTAATTTATGAAGAAAATGAAAATATAATAACCGTAGTTGAAGATAATGGTGCTGGGATAAAGGTAGTTCCTATTGAAAAAATATTTGAACCTTTTTTTACTTATCAAAAATTAAATGGTTCAGGATTAGGACTTTTTATGTCAAAGCTTATTATTGAAAACAATATGCATGGTAAACTTTTAGTTAAAAATTCTCTTAATGGAGCTATTTTTAAAATTATTATTCCTCAACATTAAAAAAACGCTTCATATTGTATTTAATGAATTTTAGATACAATCACTTAAAAATTTCAAAACTTCATTTTCAAATAGGATAATTATGTCAAAACAATTACTACAAAAACAAGCAGATACAATCAGATTTTTAGCAGCTGATATGGTGCAACAAGCAAACTCAGGACATCCAGGTGCTCCGATGGGATTAGCTGATATTGCAACAGTATTAAGTAAACATTTAAATGTAAATCCAGCTGATGAAAAATGGCTAAATAGAGATAGATTAGTGTTTTCAGGGGGGCATGCAACAGGTTTAGTTTACTCTTTATTACACCTTTGGGGATTTGACGTATCTGTAAATGATATGAAAAATTTCAGACAAACTCACTCTAAAACTCCTGGACATCCTGAATATGGACATACTCATGGTATTGAAATTACAACTGGACCATTAGGGCAAGGAATTGCAAATGCTGTTGGTTTTGCAGCGGCTGCAAAATATGCTCAAAATATCCTTGGATCAGAAGTTATTAATCATAAAGTTTATTGTTTATGTGGTGATGGAGATTTACAAGAAGGTATTTCTTATGAAGCAACTGCAAGTGCAGGACATTTAAAACTTGATAACTTAGTAATTATTTATGATTCAAATAATATTACTATTGAAGGTGATACTTCATTAGCATGGAGTGAAAATGTTAAAAAAAGATTCCAAGCTATTGATTTTGAAGTTATTGAAATAGATGGACATAATTTTGAACAAATTGATAAAGCATTAGTTTCTGCAAAAACTGCAACTATGCCCGTATTAATTATTGCAAAAACAGCAATTGCTAAAGGTGCTGTTACTATGGAAGGAAGCCACCATGCACATGGAGCTCCTCTTGGAAATGACGAAATTGCAGCTTCAAAAGCAAAAGCTGGATTTAATCCTGAAGAAAAGTTCTTTGTTCCTGCTGATGTTAAAGGTGCATTTGATAAATTAATCGTAGGTTCTATTGCTCAAAATGAGTGGAATGACTCTTTAAGTGCTGAAACAAAAGCAAAAATAGCAGAACTTCAAAATCCTAATTTTGACTCTGTTGTTTATCCAACATTTGAAGCTGATTCTTCAGTTGCAACAAGAGATTCAAATCACAAGATTTTAAATGCAATCGCAGCAGCAATTCCTGGATTCTTAGGTGGATCTGCAGACCTTGGACCTTCTAATAAAACAGAATTAAAAGGTGAGGGTGATTTCCCAAATGGAAGAAATATTCACTTTGGTATTAAAGAACATGCAATGGCAGCTATGACAAATGCTATGAACTTATATGGTTTATTTAGAGTTTACTCTGCAACTTTCTTTGTATTTTCTGATTACTTAAAACCAGCAGCTAGAATAGCTGCCCTTGCTTCTATTCCTCAACACTTCGTTTGGACTCATGATTCAATTGGTGTTGGAGAAGATGGACCAACTCACCAACCAATTGAGCATTTATCTCAATTTAGAGCATTACCAAATTTTTATACATTCAGACCAGCTGATGCAACTGAAAATGTTGATTCTTGGAAAGTTGCACTTAAAATGAAAGCTCCTACTGCTTTTGTATGTTCAAGACAAGGATTAAAAGTATTAAAAGATGAAAAAGCATTTGGAAGCGTTGCAAATGGTGGATATTTACTTAAAAAAAGAGAAAATGCAAATATCACTATTATGGCATCGGGATCTGAATTAATGCTTGCACTTCAAACAGCTTGTTCTTTAGAAGAAGAAGGAATTATTGCAAATGTTGTTTCTGTTCCTTGTTTTGATCTATTATTAGAGCAAGATGAGTCTTATATTGCTCAAATTATTGATAAAAATACTAGAGTTTATGCAGTTGAAGCAGCAAGAGGTTTAGAGTATTACAGATTTGCGCATAAGGTATTTGGAATGGATACATTTGGAGCATCTGGACCTGCTAATGATTTATTTGAAGAGTTTGGATTTACAATCCCTAAATTAAAAGCTAATATCATAGCTGACTTCAAAAAATAATTCTTTTAAAATAGATGGGATTTCTCCATCTATTTGATTTAACTCTTTAATTCTTTTTAGAACTTTCTTTTAAATTTGTCACGAAATATCATCTTTTTTTAATATTAAGCACTTATAATACTTCTATATAAAAATCTAGGAGAGATTATGAAAATAGGATTTATAGGACTTGGAAATCTAGGTCGTGCAATATGTACAAGATTATCATCTTTAGATATGGAATTAATAATATACAATAGAAACAAAGATAAAATCAAAGATTTACCATACAAAAAAGCAAATACACCAAAAGAACTTTTACAAGAGTGTGAAGTTGTTTTTATGTGTTTATTTGATTCAGCAGCAGTTAGAAATATTTTAACTGGAGAAAATGGCTTGTTATGTGAGCAGTTAAAAGGCAAAACAATTATTGATTTAACTACAAATCATTATGAAGAGGTTTTAGAGTTTCACAAAATAGTAAATGACATTGGTGGAAATTATCTTGAAAACCCAGTATTTGGAAGTGTTGCACCTGCATTAAATGGAGCATTAACGGTTGTAAGTTCAGGTAAAAAAGAAGTTTTTGAAAATGTAAAACCTATTTTAGAAAAAATAGCAATTGAAATTTTTCATCTTGAAGTTCCATCAAGTGCTACAAAAATGAAACTTATTAACAATCTATGTTTGGGTTCATTTATGGCAACCCTTGCTGAATGTACTGCATTAGCTGAAAATTGTGAAATTCCAAAAGCTAAGGCTTTAGAGATTTTGGGAGTTGGTGGTGGTCAATCACTTGTTTTAAAAGCAAAAACACAAAAACTAATTGATGAAGATTTTTCAGCTCATTTTTCAAATAATGCAATAAATAAAGACTTGCATTTAGTACAAGATTTAGCATATAATTTGAATCAGCCACTTTATACAGCAGCAATTCCAAAAGAGCTGTTTTCTAAAATGAAAATGATGGGGAAAGGTGAAGAAGATTTTTCTTCTATTTATCAATTATTTAAAAAATAAAAGGCAACTCTGCTTTCTTTAGAGTTTCTCGAAGAGAGTGCAAGCACAAGGCTTCTTTAGGTTTGATTTATTCAAGCCGTTAAAAGAAGTTAATAAATTTAGGTCCCTTTTAAAATGGGACGTTTTAAAAGGATGACAAATGCCACATTTACAGTTTGAAATAAATAAAAAAGTATCAGATGATTCAAAAGAAGAGTTTGTAAATGAAATAAGAAAAACTTTTAGTGAGATTATGGATACTGGAGTTGATCATATTGCAATATCAATTAGAGAGTATGATAAATACTCTTTAACAATTGGAAGAGCCTCTTTTATTGATGACATTTGTTTAATGAACCTTGATATTAGAGAGGGCAGAACAATTGAAAAAAGGCGAGAGTTAGCTCTTGCTTATATGGAAATTGTAAAAGAGAATTTTGGAATAAATCAAAAAAATCAGTATATTACTTTTACAGAACACAAAGGTGAAGATTTTCATTTAGTTGAAAAATATTTAGCCTCTTGGGAAAGAGGTGAAGACCCCCTTGCTTAAAATAAAAAAAGCTTAATTATAAATTTTGATTAAGCTTTTTTTCTTCAATATTTGTATAAATAATCTACAATATAAAATTACCAATAAATTATTTTACTGTTAATATACCTTATATAATTCAAAGGTAATTTATGAAAAAACTATTTATTATAAAAGCTGGAAAAACTTTTGACACTATTATTAGTGAACATGGTGATTTTGAAGATTGGATTTTAAAATACATAAATTATGAAAATATTAAAATTATTGATATTCAAAATAATGAAGAAATACCATCTTTAAATGATTGTTTGGGTGTAATAATTACAGGCTCACATGCCATGGTTACTCAAGAACTTCCTTGGAGTTTGAAGTTAGAAATATTTATAAAGGAAGTTATTCTTGCAAAAATTCCATTTTTAGGAATTTGTTATGGACATCAACTTTTAGCTAAAAGTTTAGGAGCAAAGGTTGATTATCATCTAAAGGGAATAGAGTTAGGAACTGTTAATATCTCTGCTTCAAAAGAAGCTCTTAGTGATGATATTTTTAAATATTTGCCTTCTTCTTTTGATGTTCATGTTGTTCATTCTCAAAGTGCAATATCCTTACCTAAAGGCGCAGTTTTACTAGCTTCAAATAATCATGAGCAAAATCATGCTTTTAGAGTCGGTGAAAATGCTTGGGGAGTTCAGTTTCATCCTGAATATGATGAAAATGTAATGAAAGGATATATAAAAGAGCTATTAAAAAACAATGACGAAGAAAAAAATAGATTATTAAAAAAAGTAAAACAAAGTAATCATTCAAATGAAATTATAAAACTATTTGTAAATGTAGCAAAAGCCTCAAACTATTAATTTTGGCTATCAATGAAAACTCTTACACAATTTCTACTTGAGTTTTTTGCTTCATATAATGCCTTATCTGCTTTTGATAAACATTTAGTTGGATTTTGATCTTTACATTCATATATACCAAAACTTGCAGTTAATTTTATTTTATTAGAAAAATCATATTCTTCTATGATTTTTCTTAAGTTTTCTGCAATTATTTGAGCATTTTGGCTTGGGGTATGGGAAAAAATTAGTAAAAATTCTTCACCACCCCATCTTCCTACATAGTCAGTTTCTCTAATATTTTTTGATAAAATATTTGCAAACTCTTTTAAAATAACATCACCAATTGTATGTCCATAAGTATCATTTATATTTTTAAATAAATCTATATCTACAATTGCTAAAGTTAAAGGTGCGTTATATCTTTGTGAATATTTAATCTCTTTTTCTAAAAGAGAATCTAACTTTGTTCTATTGTAAAGAGAGGTTAATTTATCTGTTTGGGATAGTTTTTTTAGCTCTTTATTCAAAGCATTTAATTTTATATTTGAACGATATATTAAAGCAGTTATTATTAATACAAAAATTATAATAATCAATGTAAAAATTTGAATAAAAACTTTTGTGTTAAATTGTTTTTCTTTAATTATTGTAATCCACTTATTAGTAATTCTTTCTTTATCCTCTGGTTTTAGTGAATTAATGGCTTTATTAAGTATATCTTGTAGGATTTTTTCATCATTTCTTATGGCTATTTTTGCTAATAATTCATCGGAAATCTTACCGCTGATTTTTATATTCTGAATATTATATTTTTGTTTTGTATAAGCAACAGTAGGTAAAGAAGCAAGAAATGCATAGACTTCCCCTGAACTTACTTTTTCAAGTCCCTCTTTAACATTTGTCACTTCTTGGATTTGTATATTTTTGGAGCTATATTTAATCATTTCAATTAGGGCATAGTTCTTAACTAAAGCTATTTTTTTATTTTCAAGTTCTTTTAATGAGTTAATAAAAAGTTCACTATCTTTAGTTGTAATTACTGTTGGAAAGATTAAATAAGCTTGTGTAAAACGAAAAAACTCTTCTCGACTTTTTGTTTGAGCAGCAAAAGGTAAAATATCACATCTTTTATTTTTTACTAAATCATAAGATTCTTCCCATGAATTAGTAATATTTAATTGAAATTTAATATTTGTATTAATACTTAATTGATTTATAATATCTGCTACTATTCCAATATATTTACCTTCTTTAGTAATCTCTTCATAGGGTAGAAATTTGGGATCCACACACATTTTTATATTTCGTTTTTTTTCTAAATATGCTATTTCTTCTTGTGTAAATAGATAATTTTTACTATTGTTTTCGATTTCAATAGCTTTTTTAAACCATTTATCATTGAGTTTTTCTATCTCATTTTTTGAGATTAATTTTTCTGCTTTTTCAATAATAGATTTTAAAATAGTATTTTCTTTATTATAAGCAAAATAAAAACCAAAACTTTCATCATCTATATTTGGGGTGATTTTTAGATTTGTAATTAGGTTTTTACTTATACTGTATTCTAAAACATCTTTTATTCCATAAGTTATATCTGCTTTTTTTGTAGTAACTGCTGTTAGTATTTCTAATGAATTATTAGTAGGATAAATATTAATATTAGGAAAGTCTTTTTTTACTCGTTCATAACTGTGATAACCTTTTACTAAGGCTATAGTTTTGCCATTTAGCTCTTTAAATGAGTTATATTCAGCGTCCCCGATTCGTGAAACCATAGCAGGACTTGATACTCTATATGGTATATTAGAGAATATAAATCTATCTTTTCTTTCTTTTGATTTTAATACATTAACCATTATATCTAATTGATTATTTTCAAGCATATTCATAGCTTCATTCCAAATAACATTTTGATAGTCTACTTGTATTGCTAATTTATTTGCAATTAAATTCATATAATCTATTGAATAACCCTTTGCAATTCCATTTTCATTAAAATTATAAGGAGCTAAATCTGAGTCATTTTGAATTTTTATAATCTTTTTATTTTTTAAATAAGCTAATTCCTCAGGTGTAAAGTCAATTTCTTTTTTAAAATATACTATTAATTTTCCTAGAGAATTGTTTTTATTGTCCAAAATATCTTTTTCATAAGTTTCTAAATTTTCTTTTACATCAAAGAAAAGCGAATCGTCATTTATAATAATTGTTGAGTCATCTTTATATGAGCTATAAATATATTTATTTTTATAAATAATCTCAAAAGCTTGAATTTTTTCATGGTGTTGATAATAAAGATTTAAAATATAATTTATCTCTTTTTTATTTTCTTGATAATCTTGTACTAGATATTTTAATTGTGAAGAAAGGTTATCAATATTTTGTTTTGTATTGTTATTTATTGCTTCTCTTTCAGAAGATAATATATTTTGAACAAAGAAAAAACAAAATATTAAGCTAATAAATAATCTATACATATTAAACCTTGTGTTGTATATTTAATTATATAACAATTATTTCAAATATTAAACTTTTTATCCTAAGATAAATTTTAGTATAGTACCGTTTAAATAAAAGGAATTAGATGTTAAAAGGTATTATTGTTTTATTATTTTTCCAATTTTTAGGAGAGTGTATTGCTAAGTTTTTTGAGCTTTTAGTGCCTGGACCTGTTATTGGTATGATTTTATTATTGTTATTTTTATTAATAAAAAAAGGAAGTTTTGTAAGTCTTGATAATGCAGTTGCATTACATTTAAGATATTTACCGCTACTTTTTATTCCAGCAGCCATGGGAATAATCACTCAAATTGATATTATTACAAAAGAGTTTTGGGCAATTGCAATTGCTTTATTTGTGGGAACGATTGTAGCTTTGGCTTTTAGTGCAAAATTTATGGATTATCTTACAAATAAAGGAGAAAAAAATGAATTATGATGCATTAATAAATTATATACATTCAACTCCACTTACTTGGTTGATTTTAACATTAGCTGCTTTTAAACTTGGAATCATAATCTATGAAAAGTTTAATAAACATACTTTGTTACAACCAATAATCATAGCATATGTGATACTTCTAAGTTTGATAATATATACAAATACATCTTTTGAAGAGTATTTTAAAAGTGTTGAAATTATACATTTCTTTTTAGGCCCTGCTACTGTTGCTTTGGCATTACCATTATATAAAAATTTGAAATATATAAAATCACTTTTTTTACCAATTGTTCTTACGCTTTTTATAGCAGGTATTTTTTCAATTGTAATTGCAGTAACATTGCTTTGGATTTTTGGTGCAGAACTTCCAACAATTTTATCAATGACAACAAAGTCAATTACTGCACCAATTGCCATTATTACTTCAGAGCAAATAGGTGCTATTCCTTCTCTTGCCGTTGGATTTGTACTTATAACTGGAATTATAGGAGCTTTATTTGGAACTATTATTTTTAAGATTATAAAAATAAAACATGATACTTCAAAAGGTTTCGCCCTTGGTTTAGTATCCCATGGAATTGGAACAGCCCGTGCAATTGAAATAAGTGAAAAAGCAGCTGCTTTTTCAGCACTTGCCATGGGACTTAGTGGGATATTTACAGCTGTATTTCTTCCTATGATAATCACTTTTTTTAAGTGATTATTAAAAATATAGATTTTTCTACATTAATATATCAAGATATCTTGATATATTAATGTAAATATGCTATAGTTTCAAAAAACAAGGAACTAATATGGATATATTTTTAAAAACAGCTAGCGCCTTAAATGATGAAACAAGAATAAAACTACTTAAATTTATGAACCAAAATGGAAAATGTTGTGTTTGTGATTTGGAAAATTCATTTGAAATGATTCAATCAAGACTTTCAAGACATTTAAAAATTTTAAAAGAAGCAGGATTTCTGAAACTTGAACGTGAGGGAAGATGGGCTTATTATAGTATTCGTTTTCCCCTTGATGAGTTTAGAAGCTCTTGTATAAAAGAGATAATGACTTTAGAAATAGAATTACCAATGCTTAAAAAAACTTGTGAAACAAAGGAAAATAATTGAAAGAAACACTTTTTGTATATGGAACATTAATGCCAAACTGTCCAAATGGATATGTATTAGAAAATGTTGTAGGAAAATTTGTTCCAGCAACAGTTCGAGGTTATTTAAAAGATGCAGGTTGGAGCGCAAGTATGGGTTACCCAGGAATTAAATTGAATCCAGATGGTGATACGATTCATGGATATTTATTTTATTCAGATAATTTAATAAATCATTGGGATAATTTAGATGAGTTTGAAGGTGCAGAATTTGAGCGTCAAGAAGTTACTGTTGAAAGATATGATGAACTTGATGTTGATACTTTTATTTATGTATTAAAAGCTAGTGAAGATCAAATAAAAGAAAGTGATTTATGATACTTGCAAGTGCTATTTTTATAATTACTTTAATATTTGTAATCTGGCAACCTCGTGATTTACAAATAGGAACAACTGCTGTTATTGGAGCAGTTGTTGCTTTAGTTTTGGGAGTTGTAAGTTTTAGCGATGTCTTAACTGTGACAAATATTGTTTGGGATGCAACTTTAGCTTTTATTGGAATTATCATTTTATCTATGGTTTTAGATGAGATTGGTTTTTTTGAATGGGCAGCTCTTAAAATGGCAAAGTTTTCAAATGGAAACGGTATGAAAATGTTTATCTATTCTATTTTATTAGGAGCATTTGTTTCAGCACTTTTTGCAAATGATGGAGCGGCACTTATTTTAACTCCAATATTACTAGCAAAAATGAGAATTTTACAGTTAAATATAAAAACAATAGTTGCATTTTTACTTGCAGGTGGGTTTATAAGCGATAGTGCTTCACTGCCTTTTGTATTTTCAAATCTTACAAATATAGTTACAGCTAATTATTTTAATATTGGTTTTGTGGAATATTTCTTAAATATGATTATTCCTTTTATTGTAAGTGTTGTAGTTTCAATACTTTTTTTATGGTTACTTTTACGAAAAGATATTCCAAAAACAGTTGATATATCTTTATTAAAAGATCCAAAAAGTGTAATAAAAAATATGAAACTATTTTATTTTTCATGGATATTTTTAGCTATTTTATTAGCTGGTTACTTTATAGGTGATGCTTATGATTTACCTATTTCTATTTTTGCTTTAGGTGGAGGAATTATATTTTTAATTATCGCATCTATATCAAAAACAGTAGAGCCAATTCGTATAATAAAAGAAGCTCCATGGCAAGTGGTATGGTTTAGTATTGGACTTTATATTGTTGTTTATGGGCTTAAAAATGCTGGACTTACAGATTATTTAACAATTGTTTTAAAAGATTTAAGTTTAAGAGGTGACACCTTAGCTGTTATTGGTACGGGATTTATTGCTGCATTTTTAAGTGCTATTATGAACAATATGCCAACAATTATGATTATGGATATAGCAATGCATGATATAGGAAATCAAGCAATGATTTATGCAAATATAGTAGGATGTAATCTTGGACCAAAAATGACACCATTTGGTAGTCTTGCTACGCTATTATGGCTACATGTTTTAGCAAAAAAAGGTGTGAAAATATCTTTTGGGCAATACAGTAAATTTGGTTTGATTATCACACCACCCGTACTATTATTAGTACTTTTAGCAATTTAGTTTAATTTAATTTTTATTAGGAGATAAGTTTGAATACAAGAGTTTTATTTGTTTGTAGTGCTAATACAACAAGAAGCCAAATGGCTCAGGCACTATTATTAAAATATGGAAAAGAAGATTTTGAAGTAGATAGCGCAGGAATAAATCCAGGTGTTTTAAATCCCCTGGCAGTTGAAGTGATACAAGAAGATGAAAATATGGATATTTCATCTTTTACAACAAACAAAATTTTAGATTATTTTAAAGAGGGACGACATTATCATTATGTGATAACAGTTTGTGATGAAGCTTCAAAAGAGCCTTGTCCTGTTTTTTCAAGTCTTGATGGAGTATTACATTGGAATATAACAAGTCCTGCATGTGATGGTAGTGATGAAGAGAAAAAAGCAAAAATTAGAGTTTCAAAAGAAGAGATAAAAACAAAGATTCTGAAACTTATAGAGCTAGTAAAGAATCAACATATAAAAACAGGATTTCCAGAATCTTGGCATATAAATAGATAATTAAATAGGGAAAGGATAATAAAATGAAAAAAGTATTGATTTTATGTACAGGAAATTCTTGTAGAAGTATTATTGCAGAAGCTTTAATAAATGCAAAGTTAGAAGGAATAAGTGCTGATTCAAGTGGTGTGAAAGCCAGTGGTAGAGTAAATCCAAATGCTAAAAAATTGCTAGAAGAAAAAGGAATTTGGAAAGAGCAATACCACTCAAAAACATTAGATACTGTAATTGAAAATGATTATGATTTAATAGTTACTGTTTGTGATCACGCAAACGAAACTTGTCCTATGTTTCCAAAGCCAATAGCTAAAATTCATGTGGGCTTTGAAGATCCAGATGGAAAAGGTTTTGAAGCGTTTGAGCAAACATACAAAGAGATTGAATCTGTATTGCTTCCAAAAGTTATTGAGGCTTTGAAATAGATGTTTGATTGGCTTGCTAGTTTAAGTGCTTTATTTGTCTTTGACCTCTTGGGTTTGGTAAAAGGTACGCACTTAGGTGATGCTTTAGAGTTTTTTATATTTGATACAATAAAAATATTTATACTTTTAATTACTATTATCTATTTGGTTACAGTATTACGAAGTTATTTTCCAATAGAAAAAGCAAGGGATTATATAAGTGGTAAAAATAAACTAGTAGGACATTTTCTAGCAGCTATTTTTGGGGTATTAACTCCTTTTTGTTCATGTAGTGCTATTCCTTTATTTTTAGGATTTTTACAAGCTAGAATACCACTTGGCGTGACATTTTCGTATTTGATCTCAGCACCTCTTAGTGACGCTGTTGTTATTGCAATGTTATTTTCGCTATTTGGTTGGAAGATAGCTTTATTGTATGTTTGTGTGGGATTATTGATTGCTATTGTTGCAGGTCTTATAATAGGAGCTATGAATCTTGAAAAAGAGGTTTTAATAGAAGTTAAAGCTATGGATTTTTCTTATGAAGAAGAAAAAGTGGAGTTTTCAAAAAGATTAAAAGAATCATGGGATTATACTATTGATATATTTAAAAAGATTTATTTATATGTAATAGCAGGAGTTGGTATTGGAGCATTTATCCATGGATATGTTCCAACTGATTTTATTAGTTCATATGCAGGTGGAGATGTTTGGTATGCTCCTATTCTTGCCGTTGTTATGGGAATTCCAATGTATTCAAATGCTGCTGGAATTTTGCCACTTATTGAGGTTTTAACAGCAAAAGGAATGCTTTTAGGAACTGCTTTATCATTTATGATGGCTGTTGTTGCTCTTAGCCTTCCTGAAGCCATGATTCTAAAAAGAGTATTATCTATAAAACTAATTTCAATTTTCTTTGGAATCGTAGGATTTGGTATACTTTTTGTTGGATATTTATTCAATATTATTTTAGGATAGTAAATTGATATTAGAACTTTTTATATATGTGGCAGCTGCATTTTTTGAAATTTTGGGTTGTTATAGTTTTTGGATGTTTTTTAAACTTCAACACAATAGCTTATGGCTTTTTGTTGGAGTAATATCATTAGTAACTTTTGCATATTTATTAACAAAAGTTAATTTAGAATTTGCAGGTCGTGCATACGCAATTTACGGTGGGATTTATATAGTTTCATCACTGTTTTGGTTATATTTTGTAGAAAAACAAAGTTTTAATAAATGGGATTTAATAGGTTCAGCAGTTTGTATTTTAGGCGCAATCATTATATTAATTGGAAATCAAAAATAGGAGAAAAAATGAAAATAGAGATTTTAGGAACAGGATGTTCAAAGTGTAAAACACTAGAAGAAAATGCAAAACAAGCCTTAGCAAAAATTGGTGGTTTTCACGAGCTTAAAAAAGTAGAAGATATAGTTGAAATTATGAACTATGGAGTTATGAGTACACCTGCATTAGTTGTAGATGGGGTTGTTAAAAGTAGCGGAAAATTATTAAGTGTTGAAGAGATTATAGAGTATTTGAAATAGTTAAATCAATGAGTTTTAATAACTCATTGATCCAGCATTTAATAGTCCAATACAAATTGATAAAAATGCCATTAAAATTCCAACAGGAATTACCCCCTCAGATATTTTTGTTTTGAAAGAATATTTACCATTTAATCTAGTAACAATAAATGCAAAAACTAATTGAATAATAATAGCAACCATTCCCCAAATAGCAAAATCAATATATGATATAGAGTTTGTTAAGGCACTATACATAGGAATAGCAACTCCAATAATAGCTCCACCAAAACCTAATGCTGCTGCTGTATTGTTTTCCTCAAAAATTAATTTATAATCATCATAAGGTGTAACAATTGCGTATAAATAAAGAAATACAATTACAAGTGCAAGTGCAGTTAAGAAGAAGCTAATAAAGCCAATAAATAATTCAATTTCCATTTCAATCCTTTTTTTCTTGAATTTTATCTAAAAGTTGCTATATGAATTATTATGATAAAATATTTTATAAAAAATAGGATTATATAATGCCAAACTGCCCACTTTGTAATAGTACTTCAAAAGTTTTTTATAAAGATGAATTTTATCTTTGTCCTTGTTGTTATGGAATATTTAGACCAAAAGAAAAACTACTTGATAATGAAAAAGAGAAACAAAGATATGAAAGTCATACAAATGATTCAGATGATATAGGTTATCAAAATTTTGTATTACCAATTACTTCAAGTGTTTTAAAAGAGAATAAAAAAGAAGATTTTGGACTTGATTTTGGTTGTGGGAAAGACTCTCCCATTGTAAAAGTTTTAAGACAAAATGAATATAAAATATTTGAATATGATCCATATTTTTTTGTTGATAAAAAACTTTTAGAGCAAAAATATGATTATATAGCTTGTTGTGAAGTGATTGAGCATTTTTATAATCCAAAAAAAGAGTTTGAACTATTTAAAAAACTTTTAAAAGATGATGGAACTTTATATCTAATGACGGGAATTTATAGGGAAAATATCGATTTTTCAAAATGGTGGTATAAAAATGATTTAACCCACGTTTTTATTTTTCAAGAAAAAACTTTTGAGTGGATAAAAAAAGAGTTTGACTTTGAAAATATGTATATTGAAAAGAATTTTATTAGATTTTCAAATAGAAAAGATTAACTCTTTTCTATCTAAAAAGTAAAATAGGTTTTTTACAAGAAGCTAAAATTTCACTTGTAAGGCTTCCAAAAATAAACTCTTTTATTCTTGAGTGACCAAATGCTCCCATAGCTAAAATATCACAATCATTTTGTCCTAAATGAATCAAAATTTCAGTTTTTGTATCACCATTTAAAGCAGATGTTTCTACTGAAATTTCTTGTTTTTCATAAATCTCTTTTGCTTCATCTAAAAGTTTGTCAGAATGTGCTTTGTTACTGTTAACATTTACAATATCTCTAAGAACATTTTTAAAAATAGGTTTTTTTGATGTTTCAATTAGGAAATTTTTTGACTTTTCAGAACCATTATATGCAATTAAAAGTTTTTTAGGATTTATAAAATCACTATTTACTAATAAAACAGGTTTTTTAATTTCTCTGATTATATCTTTTACATTAGCACCAATTTTGTGATTTTCATGGCTTTTGATTCCAATTATTAAAACAGCAATTTTTTCTTCTAATGCTAAAATATTTTCTAAAACATCACCATGCATTTGTATAAGAGTTATTTCATTTGTACAAGATATTAAAGCTCTTTTTTTCAAAGAAACTAAAAGTTCTTTTCCTTCTTTTATTGCTAATTTACTTCTAAC
>JAHIWE010000020.1 GCA_018816105.1 bacterium
AAGTGTTATTTATATGTTATCAATGTACAAAAGAACATTTTTTGGAAAACTAGTAAAACAAGAAAATAAAGATATGAAACAGATGATTGCATACTCATCAATTTCTCATATGGGAGTTATTACACTTGGGGTATTTGCACTTAATGTTGAAGGAATATCAGGAGCTGTTTATTTAATGATTGGACATGGAATTGTTTCAGGGGCTCTGTTTATGAGTGTTGGGGTTCTATATGACAGGCGAAAAACCAAGATGATAAAAGAGTTTGGTGGATTAGCTCATAATATGCCAATGTTTGCTTTTGTTTATGCAGTTGTTTTATTTGCATCTGTTGGTTTACCTTTAACAATAGGATTTATTGGTGAGTTCTTATCATTACTAGGATTCTTCAAATACTCGCCATTTTTAACATTTTTAGCATCACTTACTATTGTATTAAGTGTTATTTATATGTTATCAATGTACAAAAGAACATTTTTTGGAAAACTAGTAAAACAAGAAAATAAAGATATGAAAGATATTTTTGGTAGAGAACTTTTTGCACTAGGTTCTTTGGTAGTTTTAATTATTGCTTTAGGTATTTATCCAAAAGTGATTTTGGATCCATTAAATACAACAGTGACACATCTTACAAAAGTTATGGAAATAAAAGCAGTAAATGAAGATACAAAAGAAAAATTAAGAGCTGTAAATTCTATTGGGGAGGTTAAATAATGCTAGAACCTATTAATATTAGTTTAGAAAGTCTAAACTTAGGAACATTAGCACCAATGGTTATTGCCATTATTGGTGCTTTAAGTATATTGTTAACTGACCTATTTAATAAAGATAAACATAAATCTTTATATGTAATTTTAGTTGCACTATTTTTGATTTTTGACTTATTTACACTTTTAGCTTATCATGGTGATGAAAGAGGTGTATTTGATTTAATGCTACTTGATGGAATAGCGATATTATCTCAATGTATTATTATTTGTGGGTCACTTTTATTTATATTCTTAGGTCTTTCAAAATTAAGATTCCAAGATTTTAGATATGCTGAATATTTTGCATTATATTTATTTGCAGTTGCTGGTTTCCAGTTTATGGTAAGTTCTGATTCATTAATTTTAATATTTGTTGGACTTGAAACAGCATCTTTAGCCCTTTATACAATGATTGCAATGCACAATAAAATGGTATCAATTGAAGCTGCTATTAAATATTTTACAATGGGAGCACTTGCAGCTGCTTTTTTTGTATTTGGATCTATGATTTTTTATGGAATTACAGGTTCTTTAGAGTTAGCTCAAATTGCACAAGTTTTAACTCAAGAAGGTTTCTTAAGCCATGAAAATTATGCTAATTATATTTTAGTATTAGTAGGATTTGTGTTTATGTTTGCTGCTATTGGATTTAAATTATCACTATTTCCATATCATGTATGGGTACCAGATGTTTACCAAGGTTCAACTTCAGCAATGGCAGGATTCTTATCTGTAGTTCCTAAAATGGCAGGATTTGTTGTAGCTCTTAGATTTTTTGAAATATTTGTACAGGCAAATGATCCAATTATTCAAACTATGCTTTACGTAACTGTTGTATTAACAATTACTATTCCAAATTTAATTGCTCTTCAACAAAAAGATATAAAAAGAATGCTTGCATACTCTTCAATTTCAAATGCAGGTATGGCAATGGCTGCTATTGCTATTGGAACACAACAAGCAACAACGGCGCTGTTTTTATATTGGATTTTATTTACAATTACAAACTTCGGAGCATTCGGAATGTTATGGTTAAATAGAGGAAAAGAGTTTGAAGATTATAGCTCTCCATATGCTTTTAAAAAGTTTTCTGGACTTGCAAAAATTTCCCCGTTTACAGCTTCAATTTTAGCAATGTTTTTATTTGCACTAACAGGACTTCCTCCTTTTGCTTTATTTTGGGGTAAAATGTATTTAGTTGCAAGTGCTGTAAATGCAGGTCATATTGCCTTAGCTATTATTATTGTAATAAACTCAGCAATTGCTGCTTATTATTATTTAAGACCTGTTTCTTATATGTTCTTAAGAGATCCTGAAGAAGGAACTAAAGCTAAATTTATGCAAAATGCTTCATTACCAATGAAATCATTAGTTGGATTTGCTGTATTTTTACTTTTAATCTCTATTTTATTAATAGATCCATTATTAAATATAATTTCATTTTACGTATCAAATTCAGGATACTAATACTATACATTCTAATCATTTGTAAAAATGATTAGAATTATTGTAAACTTATCCTATGAAAAAAATAATCACTCTTTTTTTATTATCATTTAATTTATCTTTTTGTAACTCTTTGGGTTTGAGTCAAATGGATATTCTAATTTTGAAAAAAATAAAATCACTAACAGATGATAACTATATGAAATATTCCTTAATGGCAATTGCAATTAAAGAATCATCTGTTGGTAAGAATTTAGTAAATAATGCAAGTAAGGATTATGGATTATTTCAAGCTAATATAAAAAGTGTGATTAGAAGACAAAAAGTACCAGATACTATTTATAATAGAAGATTCTTTGCTGAGAAACTTGTCTATGATGTAGGTTTTTCAACTGCAAATGCAATAGTTGAAATTGATTATTGGAAGAAAGTTCATAAAGATAATTGGATAAAAATCTGGGCTAGTTATAATACGGGATGGAATTATCGTTCAGATATAGGAGTTGATTATGCAACATCTGTATTTGATATTATAAAAAAATTAAAATACGAGTACAATTTATAAAATAGAAAAAACAATATAAACAAGTAATAAACCATAACTTGTTACAATCAACATTGAAAAATAAAGGAATAATATTGAAAACAATAAGTGTTGCACATTCACCTGATGCTGATGATATATTTATGTATTATGCAATTAAATTTGGTTGGGTTGGTGCTAAAGATGCAAAATTTGAAAATATTGCAGCTGATATAGAAACATTAAATCAAGCTACATTAAAAGGTGAGTATGATATTTGTGCAATTTCATTTGCTTTATATCCATTTATTAAAGATGATTATGCACTTTTAAAAACTGCTGTTTCTTTTGGTGAGGGATATGGTCCTAAACTAATTAAAAAAATAGGAACAAAATTAAAAAGAAATTTTAAAGTAGCACTTAGTGGAGAGTTCACTACAAATGCACTTTTATTTAAAATTGCATATCCAAATGCCAGAATTACTTATATGAATTTTCTAGATATTGAAAAAGCAGTACTTGATGGAACTGTTGATGCAGGTGTTTTAATACATGAATCAATTTTAACTTATAATAATGAATTAGAAGTTGAAAAAGAAATGTGGGATATTTGGGTTGAATTAAGTGGTGGAGCCTTACCATTGCCACTTGGAGGAATGTGTTTAAGACGTTCAATTCCACTTCATAGTGCAATTGATTATGAAAATACTTTAATAAAAGCTGTTGAAGTTGCAAATAAAAATAGAAAAGTTTTAGCTCCAATGCTACTTGAAAAAGGTTTAATTAGAGTTGATGCGCAAACTTTAGATAAATATTTAGATTTATATGCAAATGACAACTCTGTTAATATGAGTGAAATACAATATAAAGCTTTAGACAAACTATATGAATTGGGTTATAAAAACGGTTTTTATGAGAATTTAATAAAATCTCAAGATTTTTTAATACCAAATGAGTATGAAGAGTTAAGAGCTAGATAATTAATGCAAAATAATATAAGAACAATAGATTTTAAAAAATATTCTTCAATTAAAATAGGTCCTGTTTTAGATGTGCTTGTTATTAATGAGATAGGTGATTATAGTGATTATGAAATAATAGGTCGAGCTAATAATTTACTAATTTCTCCTAATACAAACAAAAAATTTGCAATTTTGGGTGAAGAGTTTGATTATATTAAGCAAGAAGAAAATTTACTTTATGTAGGATGTGCAACAACATCGGGTAAACTTTTAACATATACAAGAAAAAATGATATTGCGAACTTAGAGTTTTTAGCAAAATTACCAGGAAATCTAGGTGGTTTAGTAAAAATGAATGCAGGTTTAAAATCATGGGAAATGTTCAATTATATTCATAGTATTAAAACAAAAGATGGTTATATCAAAAAAGAGGACATAGAATACTCTTATAGAAAAACAAAAATTGATACAATCGTTTATGAAGTTGTTTTCAATATAGAGTATGGATTTAGCAAAGAGATGCTAAAAGAGTTTAATAAAATGAGAGATAATCAGCCACACATTCCTAGTGCTGGGTCTTGTTTTAAAAATCCAGAAGGTGATTTTGCAGGTAGATTAATTCAAGAACTTGGATTAAAAGGTATAAAAAAAGGTGATATGAGTTTCTCAGAACAACATGCAAATTTCTTAGTAAATTATGGCGATGGAACCTTTGAAGATGCAATATATTTAATTAATTTAGTAAAAGAAAAAGTAAAAGAGCAGTTTAATATAGATATAAAAGAAGAAATAATTATTTACAAGTAATATTAATTAATTTATGTTAGAATGCAAACTTTAAAATAATGTAAGGTTTTTTAGTGAAGAATTTAGTAATAGTGGAGTCCCCAGCAAAAGCGAAGACAATATCAAAATTTTTAGGTAGTGATTATACGGTTATGGCCTCTATGGGACACGTAAGAGATTTACCGAAATCTCAGTTGGGATTTGATCCTGAAGATAATTTCAAGCCAAAGTATTTAGTTTCTACTGATAAGAAAAAAGTAATTAGTGATTTAAAAAAACATATTACAAAAGATACCACCATTTACCTAGCGGCCGATGAGGATAGGGAAGGAGAAGCTATTGCTTGGCATTTAATTCCTGCTTTGAAAATCGAAAAAAACCCTATAAAAAGAATTGTATTCCATGAGATTACTAAAGATGCCATTCTAAAAGCATTAGCAAATCCAAGAGATGTGGATCAACACTTAGTTGATGCTCAACAAGCAAGAAGGATACTTGACCGTGCTGTTGGATATGAACTTTCACCATTATTGTGGAAAAAAGTAAGATATGGGTTAAGTGCTGGACGTGTTCAAAGTGTAGCTGTGAGAATCATAGTTGATAGAGAAAATGAAATTAGAGCATTTATTCCTGAAGAATACTGGAGAGTAAAAGCTGATTTTATTAATCCTGAACTAAAAGCAGAACTTGCAAAAATCAATGGAAAAACTGCAAAAGTTACAAATGAAGAGCAAGCTTTAAAAATTGAAGATTCATTAAACCAAGGTATTTATAAACTTGATAATATTGAAGAAAAAGAGAGTACTAGAAATCCAGCAGCTCCTTTTACAACTTCTACTTTACAACAAGAAGCAAGTAGAAAACTAGGACTTTCTGTTAAGCAAACAATGATTATAGCTCAACAACTATATGAAGGAAATGTAGGAAATATTCCAAATCACACAGGTGGTTTGATTACATATATGAGAACGGATTCTTTAAATCTTTCGAATGTTGCAACAAGTGCTGCAAAAACTGTAATTGAAGAAGAGTATGGTAAAGAGTATTCTTTAGGTAAGCCAAGGGTTTACAAATCAAAAGCAAAAGGTGCACAAGAAGCCCACGAAGCAATAAGACCTGTAAATTTAGCACTGAAACCTAGTGAAATAAAACCTTATGTTGAAAATATTCAATATAAACTTTATAGTTTAATTTGGAAAAGAACACTTGCAACTCAAATGGCAGTTGCAAAAATTGCAAATACTACATATAAAATTGAAGCTGGGAAAAATAAAGAGTATGAGTTTCAAGTAAAGGGTCAAAGAATTATTTTCCCAGGATTTATGAGAGCTTATACAGAAGGTAGTGATAATCCAGAAGCTGCACTTGATAGTACTGAAAAAATTCTTCCAAATGTAGAAATTGGAACAATTCTAGAATTAGAAAAATTAGAATCTGAGCAAAACTTTACTAAACCACCAGCTCGATATACAGAAGCTTCTTTGGTTAAAAAACTTGAAAGTGAAGGAATAGGTCGTCCATCAACTTATGCTCCAACAATTTCAACTATTCAAGCAAGAGAATATGTTACAAAAACTGAAGATAAAAAACTAATTCCAACACCAACGGGTGAAGTTGTAAATAGTTTTTTAGTTGATCATTTCTCTTATATTGTAGATTTAGGATTTACAGCAAAAATTGAAGAAGAGTTTGATGAAATTGCAGAAGGAAAAATCGCTTGGGAAGAAGTGATGAAAGAGTTCTATGGAAATTTCAAAAAAACTATTGATGAAAAAGAAGAAAGTGTAAATAAAGAAGATTATTTACAAGTAAGAGAAATTGGAATAGATCCAGCTTCAGGAAAACCTGTAAGTGCAAGAGTAGGAAGATTTGGTCCATTTATTCAAATTGGAACAAAAGATGATGAAGAAAAACCAAAATTCGTGGCGATTCCTGATCATTTAAATATGGATACAATTACTTTTGATGAAGCGATGTATTTATTCACACTTCCAAGAGTTGTAGGACTTGATGCTAATGGTGATGAAATTAAAGCAAATATTGGAAGATTTGGACCTTATTTACAAATTAAAACAAAATATTATTCACTAAAAACTGATGATCCATATACTGTTGACTTACCAAGATCTTTAGAAATTATAAAAGATTTAGATGAGGCAAAAGAGAAAGCTACAATAAAAGTATTTGATAAAGAAAAAATACAAATTTTAATTGGGCAATATGGTGCATATATAAAACAAGGTAGAAAAAACTTCAAAATTCCAAAAGGAATGGAAGCAAAAGATTTAACATTAGAAGATTGTCTTGAAATTATTTCAAAAGATTCAAAATCGAAAGGTAAAACAACTACTACAAAAAAAGCTCCTGCAAAAAAAGCAGCGACACCAAAGAAAACTACAGCTAAAAAAACTACTACAAAAAAGAGTGCTGATAAGTAATTATGAAAATTGGCATTTTATCTGATAGTCACCTAAAAGGTGACTATACTAAAGAAGTAATTGATCTACTAAAAGCAAAGCAAAGTGAATATTTAGTTCATGCAGGTGATTTATGTATTGAGAAAAATCTAGAACTTTTGGAAAATTCAGGACTTAAATATGTAGCAGTTTTTGGAAATAACGACAGAAGTTTATTTTCATTAGAAACAAAATACAATATAAAAACAGAACCATACTATTTTAAAATAAAAGATATAAAATTCAAACTGATGCATTTACCATATTATATGACACCTGACAGTGATGTGGTGATTTTTGGGCATACTCATATGTTTGAATGTGAATATAAAAATAAAACTTTATTTATAAATCCAGGAGAAGTATGTGCACGTGAAAAGCCTTTGATTGAGTGTGTACAACTTGAGATTAAAGAAAATGAGTATATAATCACACGGTATTTTAAAAATAGTAAAAACATAAAATTTGAGAAAGAAGAATATATATATGAACGATAATCAAGAAGAAATATTTCTATGTGCAATTTGTAATGTTGAGAGTGGTACTTGTAACGAAGATTGTAAATTCTGTACACAAAGTGTAAGATATAAAGCTGATATTCAAAGATACACACTTAAAAGTATTGAACAAATTATATTAGAAGCTAAAAAAGCTAGAGAAAATGGAGCTGTTGGGTTTTGTTTAGTAACAGCAGGACTTGGACTAACTGAAAAGAAAACTAAATTTATAGCCCAGGCTGCACGAGCTATTAATAAAGAAAATTTAGGACTTAGGTTAATTGCATGTAATGGAACAGCTACTGTTGAGCAATTAAAAGAGCTAAAAGCAGCAGGTATTAGTAATTATAACCACAATTTAGAAACATCAAGAGATTTTTACCCAACTATTTGTACAACACACTCTTGGGATGAAAGATATCAAACATGTTTAAATGTTAAAGAAGCTGGTTTAAAATTAGTTTGTGGTGGAATTTTTGGAATGGGTGAAACTCAAGAAGATAGAATTTCTATGTTGGAAGCTATTAATTCACTTGATCCTATGAATGTTCCATTAAACTTTTTTCACCCAAATGAAGCTTTACCAATAGTAAAAAATACTATTAATAAAGAAGAAGCATTTGATTTAATTACACTTGCACGAAAGATGATTCCAAATGCACATAAAATAATGGTTGCAGGTGGAAGAGAAGTAATGTTTGGTGATGATCAATATGAAATTTTTAACAGAGGTGCAAATGCATTTGTTATTGGAGATTATTTAACTACTACTGGTAAATCACCAAAAGATGATGTTGATGCATTAGAAGCTTTAGGTTATAAAATAGCTAAAAATTTTCATGTAATGCCAGACGAGAAGTAGGTCTAATTAATGAGTGAAGAAATATTAATAATAATATCTATTTCATTAATAATATTTACTTCACCATTAGTATCTAAACTTTTAAAATTACCTACAATTCCTGTTGAAATTATGATGGGAGCAATTGCAGCGTATTTAGCTTTTATTACAGAACATCCAATATTTCACCTTGTTGCTGAATTAGGATTTTTATATTTAATGTTTCTGGCCGGTCTTGAGATTGATTTAAAGAAGTTATTATCAATCTCCCCTACGATGCTTAAAAAATCACTTTTGTATAATGCAATTTTATTTTCATCTTCTATTCTTATTACCTTATACTTTGACTTAGGAAAGATTTTTATAGTTATACTGCCTTTGATATCTATTGGAGTACTTGCAGCTCTTAAAAAAGAGTATGGTGATACTGAGTGGATAAAAATGGCTTTTATTGTAGGTCTTATTGGTGAGATATTATCTATTTTTGCCTTAACTACTGTTTCGGCTGCTTTAGAGTTTGGAGTTGGAGTTGATTTTTATAAAACTATGACTTTGTTTATACTCTTTTTAGTTGCTATGCTTATGGTTTATAAACTATTTCATAATCTTATTTGGTGGTTTCCTGAGATTAAAAACTATTTAATGCCACAAAAAGATCATCAAGAACAAGATATAAGAATCTCTATGGCTATTTTTTTCCTAATGATAACAGTTATGATGTATTTACATCTTGAGATTGCTTTTGGAGCATTTATTGCAGGGATATTTATTACAACATTCTTTGAAGAGCATAATAAACAACTACCACATAAATTAGAGCATTTTGGTTTTGGTTGGCTTGTTCCTATATTTTTCATATCAGTTGGTGCATCTTTGGAAATCGAAGCACTATTAGACTGGGATTTGGTTATAAAAGCATTTTTAATCACATTTGCAATGATTGCTATTCGATTATTAGCTTCATTATTATTTGTAAAAGAAATGGGATGGAATAAATTCTTTATGTTAGGCTTGTCACACTCAATACCATTGACACTATTAATTGCAGTATCAACAATAGCTTACAATAATCACTCTATAACACAAGAATACTACTATGCCTTTATTTTGGCTTCGATTTTGGAAGTATTGCTTGTAATGATAGTTATTAGAATAATTACGAATTTAGTTTATTTTAGAAATAGTAATTAAATTATCTTCATATTTTACATCATATTTTGATGGCTTATCAATTAACTCAATAGCAACTCTGAAATAACCTTCAGATTTGTGATTACCAACTGCAATTCTTTTGAAGTTTCTTGAGTCTAACTCATCTCTTAATGTTAAGAAGTTGATTTTAGCTTTGTAGTCAATAATGATTTTATTCTCTTTAGTTACTGAGAACTTTTTCGAAACTTTATAATCAGTATGAATGATTAGTTTATTATCATTAAACTCTAATTTAAGAAAAGAAAGTAATTTTTTACTAACTAGTGCATCATCTTCAGCAACATCAGATCTAGGTTTTACATATACAACTTGAGTTGGTTCTGTATTTTGTGTTTTTGATAACTCTTTTCTTACGATTTCTTTAGTGTTTTGCTCAGCTGTTTTCTTTGTATTTTGTATCATAGAATCAACTTCTTTTTTAGAGTAAGTTTTAGAAGGATTTGGACCATCTTTAATAAGAGGAACAATTCTTTTTACAGCATCTTCTACTTTATTTTTATTTACATCAGCAGCTGTAGTTTTTGACATTTTTTCTTGCATTTCTTTTATATATTGTGCTTCTTGTATACTTTCTACAGTTGCAGGTGTTTCATTTAATTCTATGATTTTAGCTGCTTCTTCTTCATATGCATTTGTAACTGCAAATGGATTTTCTCTAGCACTTAAATTTATAGATAAAATAATAGTTAATGTAAATAAAAATAAAGTTTTCATTGTTCAGGCTCCAAGTTTTTTAATTCAAAATACTCTTTTTGTAAATAAGCATTTTCTCTTTGTAATCGAAGAATTTCACCTTCGAGATACTCTTTTTTATATTTCAAAGAATTATAAACTTGTAAAGAGTTATCTCCAAAGAGAACATTAACAAAATGATAAGAAAAAAATATCGTAATCATTAATGATATAAATGCTATTAATATAAATTTCTTATAAGTTGTTAATAATTTCATTGCTTAATACTATTTTTTAAAAGGTTCTTTCCCTAAATATTCCGCATAAGCAATTTCTGCACCAATTTCAAGTAGTCTGTTATATTTAGCGATTCTATCACTTCTTGCAGTACTTCCTGTTTTGATTTGACCACAATTTAATGCAACAGCAAAATCAGCAATAAATGCATCTTCACTTTCACCTGATCTATGTGACATAACACAATTGTAGTTATTTCTTTGAGCAAGTCTAATTGTTTGCATAGTCTCACTTACTGATCCAATTTGATTTGGTTTTATTAAAATAGAGTTTGCAATTCCTTTTTTAATACCTTCAGCTAAAATTGAAGCATTTGTAACAAATAAATCATCTCCAACTAATTGAACTTTTGAACCTAAAACTTCTGTTAATATTTTCCATCCATCCCAGTCATCTTCACTTAATCCATCTTCAATAGAAACGATTGGATATTTTGCACATAAATCAGCATAATAAGCAACTAACTCAGCTGAAGTAAGTTCTCTATTTTCAGATTTTAATACATATTTCCCTGATTCATTAATTAACTCAGATGCAGCGACATCAAGAGCAATAGCAATTTGCTCACCAGCAACATAACCAGCTTTTTCAATAGCAGTCATAATAACAGTGATTGGTTCTTCATTTGATTTTAAGTTTGGAGCAAATCCACCTTCATCACCAACAGCAGTACTTTCACCCATTGAATCAATTACTTTTTTTAAGTGTTGATAAATTTCAGAAACAGCTCTTAAACCTTCATTGAAGTTTTCAAATCCAACAGGCATAATCATATATTCTTGGAAATCAACAGAGTTGTTTGCATGCTCTCCACCATTAATAATATTAAACATAGGTACAGGCATAGTCATAGCATTTGCTCCACCTAAATATCTATATAATGGAATTTGAAGTGAATTTGCAGCTGCACGTGCTGTTGCCATTGAAACACCTAATACAGCATTTGCACCAAGGTTAGAATAGTTATGAGTTCCGTCAATATCTTTCATTGTTGCATCAATTTCAGCTTGATTAAAAGGACTTAATCCGATTAATTCATTTGCAATTGTAGTGTTTACATTTTCAACAGCTTTTAAAACACCTTTACCCAAAAATCTATTGTCAGCATCTCTTAATTCTAATGCTTCTCTTTTCCCAGTACTAGCACCACTTGGTACTATAGCGCTACCTTTTGTACCATCACTTAATATAACTGTTGCTCTTACAGTTGGATTTCCTCTTGAATCTAATACTTCATCAGCGTATACATTATCGATAAATACCACTTAGGTCTCCTATATTTCATAATTTTATAGATTATAGCTAAAATAAATTTGTTATTTGCTTTTGTAGTTTTAAGAGTGGTTTTTTTTGAGAGTTTTTTTGATAAAAGGGAATAGGTATTCCCTTTTTTTAGTTAGTTTTATTCTAAATTTCTATTCTTCGATTTCTGCTTCATCTTCAAGATCATCAGAAGTACTACTTATTAAAGCATCGTTGATTCCCATTGATTCTAGAATTTTTCTTTCAATTTCTTTTGCTATTTCTGGATTGTCTTTTAAGAATACTTTTGAGTTTTCTCTTCCTTGTCCAATTTTAGAATCTCCATAAGAGAACCAAGCACCAGCTTTATCAACAATATCAAGTTTAACACCATAATCAACTAATTCACCAGTTTTAGAAATACCTTCACCAAACATAATATCAAATTCAGCTAATTTAAATGGAGCTGCAACTTTATTTTTTACAACTTTTACTTTTACTCTATTACCAATTGAATTTTCACCTTGTTTAAGTGTAGCAATTCTTCTAATATCAAGTCTTACAGATGAGTAGAATTTAAGTGCATTTCCACCTGTTGTAGTTTCAGGACTTCCGTATCCTGTCATTCCAATTTTCATTCTTATTTGGTTAATGAAAATTACTGTACAGTTCATTTTATTTAATAAACCAGTGATTTTTCTTAATGCTTTACTCATAAGTCTAGCTTGAACACCAACTTGTTGGTCATCCATATCTCCATCAATTTCTACTTTTGGAGTAAGAGCAGCAACTGAGTCAATTACAACTAAATCAACAGCACCTGATCTAATAACAGTTTCTAAAATCTCTAAAGCTTGCTCACCAAAATCAGGTTGAGAAACAAGTAAATTATCAGTATCTACTCCTAATCTTTTTGCATATCCAACATCTAAAGCGTGTTCAGCATCAATAAATGCACAAACACCACCAGATTTTTGACATTCTGCAATAGCATGTAATGTTAAAGTAGTTTTACCAGAAGATTCAGGTCCATAGATTTCTATAACTCTTCCTTTTGGAAGACCACCAACACCAAGTGCTAAATCAAGTCCTAAAGAACCTGTACTAATAGTTTCAGTAGGAACTACAACTTTATCTCCCAGTCGGATAAGTGTACCCTTACCAAATGTTTTATCAATTTGCTTAATTGCTAACTCTAAAGATTTTTTTTGATTGTCATCCATGTTACTTCCTATATTTGTTTGTTCTTATTTATGTTGGAATTTTAGCAGATTTTTTATGAAGGATAGATTTTTATTACAAATTGTAATGTTTTTTATTCTTTAACTTCTTTTTCTATTTTTTCAATAGTCTCAATAGTTTTAATATGGGCATTTACTCTTTTTTTCATAGTGTATGATTTAATGTGTTTTGCAAGAATCTTTGTATATTTTTTATAGTTTCTAGAATTTTTTTCAAATAATGCTAATTTTTTTTGAATTTTTGTAATATCTTCTGGTATTGAATTGTTTTGCATAAAGAAACCTAATTTTTAGTTAATCTAAGTTATTATAACTACATAATTATTAAAAAAGATTTAGCATGAATGAAATAGTAATAGAAAATCGAAAAATTGGATTAGATTATCCACCTTTAGTGATTGTTGAAATTGGAATTAACCATGAAGGAAGTTTAAAAACAGCATTTGAAATGGTTGATGCTGCGTGGAAATCTGGTGCTGAAATTATTAAACATCAAACACATGTTGTAGAAGATGAAATGAGTAAAGAAGCAAAAAAAGTAATCCCAGGTAATTCTTCTGTCTCTATTTATGAAATCATGGAAAGATGTGCTTTAAATGAAGAAGATGAAATTAGTCTAAAACAGTATGTTGAGTCAAAAGGAATGATTTTTTTAAGTACTCCTTTTTCAAGAGCAGCGGCTAATAGATTAGAACGAATGGGAGTCTCTTCTTATAAAATTGGATCAGGTGAATGTAATAATTATCCTTTGATAGAACACATTGCTTCTTTTGGTAAGCCAATGATTGTAAGTACTGGAATGAATAATATTGAATCTATTAAAAAAACAGTAGAAATACTTGAAAAATATAATGTACCCTATGCCTTGTTACATACAACTAATCTTTATCCTACTCCAATTCATCTTGTTAGATTGGGCGCTATGCAAGAACTACAAAAAGAATTTCCAAATGCAATAATAGGTTTATCTGACCATACAACATCAAATAGAGCATGTTTCGCCGCAACTGCATTAGGTGCTTGTATTTTAGAAAGACATTTTACAGATAAAATGGATAGACCTGGTCCTGATATAATTAATTCAATGGATCCAATTGCTTTAAAAGAGTTAATAATAGGAAGTAGTGAAATTGCTCTTATGCGAGGTGGAAAAAAAGAAGCAGCAATAGAGGAGCAAGTTACAATTGATTTTGCTTTTGCAACTGTTGTTTCAATAAAATCTATTAAAAAAGGTGAAATACTTACAAAAGATAATATTTGGGTTAAAAGGCCAGGTACGGGGCCCATAAAAGCTGAATATTATTCTTCTTTACTTGGAAAAATAGTGAATAGAGATATAAGTGATGATGAACATATATCTTGGACAGATATAAATGAATAAAAAGAAAATAGTTTTTCTAACTGGTACTAGAGCAGATTTTGGAAAAATAAAATCATTAATAAAAATAACACAAGAATCTGATATATTTGACGTTCATATTTTTGTTACTGGAATGCATATGATAAGCAAATATGGTAAAACAATTATTGAAATTGAGAAATCTGGTTTTAAAAATATTTACCCTTTCATAAATCATGATGATATTATTCATATGGATAGAAACTTAGCCAAAACAATTGAAGGATTTTCTCATTATATAGGTGAAATAAAACCAAATTTAATAATTGTTCATGGAGATAGAATAGAAGCTATGGCAGGAGCAATTGTAGGAAGTTTAAATAACGTATTAGTTGCTCATATAGAAGGAGGTGAACTTTCAGGTACAATTGATGAACTTATAAGACACTCTATTTCAAAACTTTCTCATATTCATTTAACATCTAATGAAGAGGCAAAAAAACGTTTGATTCAAATGGGAGAAGAAGAAAGTAGTGTTTTCACAATAGGAAGTCCAGATCTTGATGTTATGAATTCAAAAAAATTACCATCTTTAGATTTTGTAAAAAATTATTATGAAATCTCTTTTGATAAGTATGCTATTTTGATGTTTCATCCTGTAACAACTGAAGTTGACAAGATAAAAGAGCAAGTTAAAACTTTAGTAGATTCTATTTTAGAAAGCAATATGAATTATATAATAATATATCCAAATAATGATTTGGGTTCTAATATAATTTTAGATGAATATGAGCGATTTAAAAATAGTAAAAGAATTAAAATTTTTCCTTCACTACGATTTGAATATTTTTTAGTTTTATTAAAAAATGCAAAATTTATAATTGGAAATTCAAGTGCAGGAATTAGAGAAGCACCGTACTACGAGATACCTACAATTAATATTGGAAATAGACAGAAAAATAGAAGCTTATCTAAAAACATATTGAATATTGATTTTGAGAAAGTGCTGATTTTAAATGGTATAGAAAAAGTATTAACTCTTGGAAAAATGAAAAAAGATATTGATTTTGGAGATGGAAATAGTGATAAAAAATTTCTAAAATTATTAAAAAGTGAACTTTTTTGGGAAATATCTAATCAAAAACAATTTAGAGATTTAATTTGAAAGTATTATCTATTATTCCAGCAAGGGGTGGTTCAAAAAGTATTCCTAAAAAAAATATAGTTGATTTATTAGGAAAACCACTTATCTCGTGGACTATTGAAGCCTCATTAAATTCTAAATATATAAGTAAAACTATTGTTTCTTCAGATGACAATGAAATTTTAGAGATATCAAAAAAATACGGAGCTACTCCATATAAAAGAGATGTTAATTTATCAGGTGATTATATTAAAACGGAACCAGTTTTATTAGATGTTATTAATAATTTAGAAGAAGAGTATGATTTTTTAATATTATTACAAGCTACCTCTCCTTTACGTAATTTTGAACATATAGATGCTGCTTTTGAAAAGTTTTTTGAAAGTAATAATGAAGCATTGATTAGTGTTTATGAGCCTGATCATTCTCCTTTTAAGGCTTTTACAGTTGAGAATAATGGCGTTTTAAAAGGTATTGTTAATGATGAATATCCCTTTTCTCCTAGACAACTTTTGCCTAAAGCTTATTATCCAAATGGAGCAATATATATTATAAATATTAATACTTTTTTAAAAAATAAAAGTTTGTTTATTTCTAAAAATACAGGATTTTATATTATGGATAAAAATAGTAGTAAAGATATTGATAGTTATATTGAATTGCAAGAAGTTGAAGAGATTTTAATGAGTAGGAGTTTTTAGTATGGATGATTTTAATGATATAGTTAGCGATGTTTTAATCAATTGTAAAATAAATTTAGAAAATAAAATATTAAATAATGAATCCATATTGGGACTTTATTATATAAAACAGTATTTATATGAAGAAAATACCTTATCAAATAAAAATCAATTTTTAATAAATGAATTGATTAATATAATCAATAAGTCTACTTATATGAACTATTTTTTTAAAGATATAAAATTTAGTATATTTTTAACACTATTAAAAACTCTTCAAAATATTAAATTAGAAGATATTTATAAAAAAGATTTTTTTAAAGTTTATGTTGTTTTTGATGATTTTGTAAATATTTATGAAAATAAAGATTTAATACAAATGATGTTTCCTCAAGATAAGTTGAGTGAATATTTAAAATTTATGTATGAAGTTATTATGGAAGATAAAGATTTCTTCAAAAGAACTTTACTTGAAAAAGAAAAAATTATTTATAAGTTTCATTCTTTGACTGTTTCTTTTTATGAAAGAAATATCCAAGCTTTTAAAGAATTATTCTCTTATCTTTACGAATTATTTGAAAGAGCAATAAAATTAGATGATGAAGACTTTGTTTTATTCCTTTATACTCCTTTACAATTTTCATGGAATGCTGTTTCAACAACACAAGAAGAATTTAAATATTTTAATGAAAAAGTAGAAAAAAAACTTGAAACATATATTAAAGAAAGTATGATTAAGAAATATGAATTAAAGCCCATATCTAAAAATTATAAAGAAAAAAAAGTTATTAAAGTTGCATTTCTACAAGAAAGATTGATTAATTATTCAATTTATAAAGTGTTATATTCCTTATTAAGTGCTTTAAAAAAACAAGATAATGATAAATATGAATTTATAATATTAGATTTGAATTTTCAACAATTTGGTGGTTCTGATAATGAAACTGTTAATGAAATAAAGAATTTAGGATATGAATATATAGATTGTCATACTGAAACAATAGGTAAAAGAACACCTTTCTTTTCTTATAGTGAGAAATGTATTAAGTTAAGAGAATTAATTATTAATGAAGATATTGATATTTTAGTAGGAATGCATTCTCAGCCAGAATATAATTTTTTATTTACTACAAGAACAGCTCCTTTACAAATATATTGGAGTCATGGTAATTTTATGTATGATATTAAAAATATAGATAAAAAAATAAAACATGGCGATTTTTTGATTAATGAAATTATTTATGATAAATATAAATATTTACAATTTGGAGATGTTGTGGATAAAAAATATTTAGATCCTTTTATTGATAAAAATGTGATTGAAGTAGAAAAATTAAAATACCCAAAAAATTCATTAATAATAGGAACTATAGGAAGATTGTCTAAAATTAATTCAGATGAATATATAAATATCATAGATGAGATTTTAGAAAAAAATGAAAATGTAATATATATTGCAGCAGGAAGTGGTGATATAGATTCTATAAAACTTAAAATTAATAAATCTACTTTAAATCGTTGGTATTTCTGTGGTGAAGTTAATGCTCATCTTTATGGGCATATTATTGATATTTGGCCTAATACTTTTCCAAATCCACAAGGTTTGTCAACTTTAGAATTTATGGCAAAGGGAAAACCTGTATTAACAATGAAAAATAATTTCCATGATTTTGAAGTTCAAGAAAAATATAATCAGCAAAGAACAGATAAATTTAAAGACTTTAAAATGAATACAGTGAATATTCACGAATACAAAAGAAGTTTAGAACTATTAATACAAAATAAAGAAGCAAGAGAAGTGATTGGAAAAATAATTCTTGAATCAATTGAAAAAAACTATTTTGATTCATCTTCAAGTATAAGAAGATTTATAGAAATTTTAGAGGAATAAAAATGAAAATTATTGTTTTATGTACTAAAAGTAAATGTATAAAATGGGATAGGTTTTAAAATGAAATTAATTGATACACCAATAAAAGGTTTAAGAATATTAGAACCTGTTGTTTTAAACGATAATAGAGGAAGCTTCACAAAAATATTTAATATGGATTTTTTTAGAGATAATTTAATAGATTTTGAAATTAAAGAGTCTTTTTTTAATGTATCAAATAAAGATGTAATTAGAGGTATGCATTTTCAATTACCACCTTTTGAACATGCTAAGGTTGTGTATGTTCCAAAGGGAAAAGTATTAGATGTAGTTTTAGATTTAAGAAAAGGGTCTTCTACTTATGGAAAATATTACTCAATGGAATTATCTTCTTTAAATTCAAAAGTATTAATAATTCCAAAAGGATTAGCCCATGGATTTAAGTCTTTAGAAGATAATACTTGTGTAGTTTATTTGCAGAGTTCTTGTTATAATATTTCATGTGATAAGGCTATTAAATATGATTCTTTTGGATTTGATTGGAATTGTTTAAATCCTATATTGTCTCAAAGAGATTTAATTTCTGATAATTTTGACGATTTTGATAGTCCATTTATATATAAAGAAATTTAATGAAGATTTTGATAACGGGAGTAAGTGGTTTCTTAGGGCAAAATTTAGTAAGGTTTTTACTTGATAAAGATTTTGATATACATGTAGTTGTAAGAAAAAATAGTAATACTTCTTTTTTAAATAAAAAAATAAAGATTTTCGTTTATGACAATGATGATATAGATAGTTTAATCAAGTATTTTAAAGTGAATAAATTTGATGGAGTTATTCATTTAGCATCACTTTTTTTAGCTAATCATCAAAGTCAGGATATTTCATCATTAATAAGCTCAAATATAAAATTTGGAACAGAAATTTTAGAAGCTTCAAAAATAAGTAAAGTATCTTGGTTTATTAATACGGGTACTTTTTGGCAAAATTATGAAAATGAAGATTATAATCCTGTAAATTTATATGCAGCTACTAAAGAAGCATTTGAAAAAATTGCATTTTATTTTACTCAAACTAGTGATATGATTTTCACTACAATAAAATTGAATGATACTTTTGGTCCAAATGATACAAGAAATAAAATATTTAATTTATGGTTAAATGCTTTAAAGACGAAGGAAGAGATTGCTATGTCAAAAGGTGAACAAATTATTGATATAAGTTTTATAGACGATATTGTAGAAGCTTATTATGTATTGATTAATCATTTATCAAGTGAAAACAAAGATAAATTTAGGAATAAAACTTTTGCTATTAAATCTGATACAAGAGTTACTTTAAAAGAATTATCTAAAATTTTTGAGAAAGTGGTAAATTGTAAATTAAATATAATTTGGGGTAAAAAAGAATATAGAGAAAGAGAGATTATGGAACCTTGGAATAAAGGTGAAGCTATACCTGAATTTAAAGCAAAATATAGTTTAGAAAAGGCAATTAAAAAAACTTTAGAGGAAATAAATGAATAAAGAAGAACAATTAAAAAAAGAAATACTTGAGAAAACTAAAGAATATTATGAATTAGTACATAAAAATGCTACATCGGGTGCTAAAATAAATTATGCGGGTAGAGTTTTTGATGAAAAAGAGTTAATTAATTTGGTTGATAGCTCTTTAGATTTTTGGTTAACTTATGGAAATTATTCAAAAAAGTTTGAAAAGAATTTTGCAAAATTTTTAGGTACAAAATATGCTTTTTTGGTTAATTCGGGAAGTTCTGCAAATTTATTAGCTTTTTTTTCACTTACCTCTGTTTTATTAAAAGATAGACAAATTAAAAGAGGAGATGAGGTAATTACTGTTGCTGCAGGATTCCCAACTACTGTTTCTCCTATTGTTCAGTATGGGGCTATTCCGGTTTTTGTTGATATTGAATTAAAAACTTATAATATTGATATTTCAAAATTAGAAGATGCAATAAGTTCAAAAACAAAAGCTATTATGATAGCTCATACTTTAGGTAACCCTTTCAATTTAAAAGAAGTAAAGAAATTTTGTGAAAAGTATAATCTTTGGTTGATTGAAGATAATTGTGATGCATTAGGCTCTTTATATGATGGTAAATATACAGGAACTATTGGAGATATTGGAACTAGTAGTTTTTATCCCCCTCATCACATGACAATGGGAGAAGGTGGAGCTATATATACTAATAACCCTATTTTAAAGAAAATAATTTTAAGTATGAGAGATTGGGGTAGAGATTGTTGGTGTGAAAGTGGAGTTGATAATACCTGTGGAGTTAGATTTTGTAAGGAATTTAAAAATCTGCCCAAAGGCTATGATCATAAATATGTATATTCACATTTTGGATTTAATTTAAAATCAACAGATATGCAAGCAGCAATAGGTTTAGCTCAGTTAGATAAATTACCAGGTTTTATTGAAAGCCGACGAAGTAATTTTCAGAAATTATATAATGAACTTAAAAATATAGAAGAGTTTTCTTTTATGGAAGCACAAGAGAACTCTATTCCTAGTTGGTTTGGTTTTATAATGACATTAAAAGATAATTTAACTTTTACTAGAAATGAAATTGTTGAATATCTTGAAGATAATAAAATACAAACAAGAAATCTATTTGCTGGAAACATGACTAAACATCCAATGTTTGAAAGTATGATTCTAAATAAAGATTATAGAGTAGTTAATGAGTTGTCAAATACAAATAAAGTTATGAATAATAGTTTTTGGATAGGAGTTTATCCAGGATTAACACAAGAACAAATAGAATATATTGTAAATAATATTAAAAGATTTTTAGAAGAGAAAAATGGAAAAAAAACAATTAAAAAGAATTGATTTAGATAATAGAACTAAACTAGAAACAGTAATACCTTTAAGTACTCCATTTATAATTAATGTAGATCCTTCAGATTCTTGTAATTTTAAGTGTGGATTTTGTCCAACAGGAGATAGAGAATTAATGAAGAAGGTTGGACGACCTTTTATTACTATGAATTTTGATCTCTTTAAAAAAATTATTGATGATTTAAAGGATTTTTCTGCACCTATTAAAGTTCTAAGACTATATAAAGATGGAGAACCTTTATTAAATCCTAATTTTGCAGAAATGGTAAAATATGCAAAAGATAGTGGATGTGTATTAAGAGTTGATACTACGACTAATGGTTCTTTATTAAATCCAACGTTAAATAGAAAATTGATTAACTCAGGGATTGATAGAATAAATATATCTATTGAAGGTGTTAATGCAGAACAGTATATGAGCTTCTCAAAATATAAAATAGATTTTGATAAATTTGTAGCTAATATTAGAGATTTATATAATAATAAAGAAAACTGTGAAATAGTGGTTAAAATTAATGGAGATATTTTAACAGAAGAAGATAAATTATTTTTTAAAAAAACATTTGAAGATATATCAGATAGTGCATATATTGAACATATAATGTCATGTTGGCCAGAGTTTGAATTAAGAGATGGATTGGAAGTAAATAATGAACTTGCTCTTTATGGTCAAGAAATAAAAGAAGTTTCAGTTTGTCCTTATGTTTTTTATTCTTTTTCCATAAATTCTGATGGTAAAGTTAGTTTGTGTTTTCTGGATTGGTCTAAAAAACTTTTAATTGGAGATACCCGCGAGGAAAAATTAAAAGATATTTGGTTAGGGAGTAAATTAAGAGATTATCAAAAGATGTTTTTAGAAGGCAAAAGGAAATCTAATCCTATTTGTAGAAACTGTGGGCAAATGACTCATGGAATGCCTGATAACATAGATAAATTCTCTGAAAATATATTAAAAAGGATTTAATTGTGGCCGCTAAAATTAAACCAAGATCTGAGGTGGATTATAGGGAGAAATTAGAAGATGTAATACCCTTGTTAACTCCTTTTACTTTATATATAGATCCATCAAGTGCGTGTAATTTTCAATGTACTTTTTGTCCTACTGGAGATAGAAATTTAATTAAACAAGTAAATAGAAAAGTAACTCAGATGAGTTTTGAACTATTTAAAAAGATTATTGATGATTTAGATTCTTTTGATGGAGTAATAAAACTTTTAAGACTTCATAAAGAAGGAGAGCCTCTATTAAATAAAGATTTTACTAAAATGGTAAAGTATGCAAAGCAAAGTAAAAAGATTTTAAAAATAGATACAACTACAAATGCTTCTTTATTAAATCCAAAAAAGAATTTGGAAATTATAGAAGCAGGACTTGATAGAATTAATATATCTATTGAAGGATTAACCCAAAAACAATATCTTGATATAGCCAAATATAAAATAAATTTTGATGAATTAGTAGATAATATAAAACATTTTTATGAAAATAAAGGTAATTGTGAAGTAAGTGTAAAAATTCCAGGTGATTGGTTAAGTCAAGAGCAGAAAAAAGAGTTTATTTCTATTTTTTCACCCATTGCAGATAGAATATTTATTGAAAATATTAGTAATTGTTGGCCAGACTATGAAATGAATGGTATAAAAATAAATGAAAATATTGGAGTTTATGGGCATGAAAAGAAAGATATAGATATTTGTCCTTATATTTTTTATTCAATGGCTATAAATTCTGATGGTACAGTAAGTGCTTGTTGCGTTGATTGGGAAAGAAAACTTATTCTTGGTGATACCAAAGAAGAAAAAGTAAAAGATATTTGGTTAGGTAAAAAATTAAATAAACTACAAATATTACATTTAAATAAAAAAAGAAAAAATTATTCAATTTGTTCTAAATGTCATTTAGCACAATCTTGTGCAGGTGATGATATAGATGATTTTGCATCAGATATATTAAAAAGGTTAGAAAATTGTGATTAAATGGCAAGAGGAGTTTTCTAATTTAATAGATGCAAATAATGCATATAATTTTAAAGATTTTGATAAAAACAGTTCTATTATATTATATGGAGCAGGATCTTTAGGACAAATGGCTATTTCTTTATTAGGAGAGAAACAAGTAATTCCTAAATATATTATTGATAAAAATTTAGAAGGAAAAATAAACAACATACCTATTCGAAAGTTAAGTGAACTTACTTTTGATGAAATTGAAGAATCATTATTTGTTGTTTGTATTTCTTCCCTTGAATTTTTACCAATTTATAATGATTTGAGAAATATTGGTTGTAAACACATAATTCAGTTTTATGATTATTCTGAAGTTTTTTTTAATAATATTTTAGGAAATGGTTGGTCAAAAACAGAATTAACTAAGGAAGATGAGAATTTTATAAAAAGAGTTTTTAGAAATTTAGAACATGATGAAAATAGTGTAGCTCACTACTTACAGTTTTTATGGTGGAAAATGAGAAGAATTGAAAAAATTTATGAAAATTTCCCTGTATTATCATCTAAAAAATATTTTAAAGCTAAATGTTTCCCCTCTATGGATGAAAAAGAGAGATATTTAGATTGTGGAGCTCACTTTGGGAATACTATTATGGAGTTTATTGAATGTGTAAATAAAAAGTATTCAAAAATATGGGCTTTTGAACCTGATAACTATAATATGACATCTTTAAAACAAAAAACAAAAAACTATAAAAATATTGAATATTTTTCAGATGCTTTGTCTGATGAAAATATAAAAGAAGTCTCTTTTTATGATAATTTAGGTTTTGCTTCAAAAATTGATAAAAAAGGTAGAAGCAAGGTAAATATGAAAACTATTGATAGTTTTGCTTTTGAACCTACTATAATTAAATTACATGTTGAGGGATTTGAATTAAATGTATTAGAAGCTGCAAAAAATACAATAGAAAATTCAAGACCAATTATAATGGTTTTAGCCGATCATAATGAAGATGGTCTTTATAAAATAGCAAATTTTTTAATAAATTTAGATAAGTATAAATTGTATTTTTATTTGCATGATTATTGTGGAAATTCAGCGATTTTTTATGCTATACCAAAGGAAAGAGAGAACACGTATTGATATCAGAACCATTAATAAGTATTTGCATTCCTAATTATAATAATGCAAAATATTTACGAAAAAGTATTTCTAGTGCATTAAATATAAATTATAATAATAAAGAAATCATTTTTGTAGATGATAATTCTTCTGATAATTCTATGGCTGTAGCAAAAGAGTTTTCTTCTTATATAAAAATATACCAAAATGAAAATAATTTAGGTCAAGCAAAAAATACAAATAAATGTATATCTTTATCAAATGGAAAATTTGTTGTAATCTTACATAGTGATGATCAGTTATTAGCTAATTTTGCTGAAAAACTAGTTCCTTTATTAGAAGAAAATGAAGATGTTGTAATGGCAGTAGGAGAAAGAAAAGAAACAGATGAGAGTGATAATACAGTAAGTATTACTCCTTTTTATAATACAAACTGTTTTATTCCTGGTGAAAAACAAGCCAAGGTTTTTATGATGATGTCCTTTCTTCCTTGTCAAGTTCTTTTTAAAAAAGAAGTTTTTATAAAATCTGGACAAGTAAATGAAAGACATATTGTAAATTTAGATGGTTTATTATGGTTTCAAATCTCTTTGTTAGGAGAAGTTGCATATATTCAAGATGAAGTAAGCATATATCGAATTCATGGTGAAAATACAACTTCAAAATATAATAAAACAATTAATCATATGATGGAATATTATGTAACATTATCAGAAATGTTTAAATTGGCAAAAGGAAGAGAATATTTAGAAGGGTACTTTGATATTGCAGAAAAAAGAGTTGCAACATTAACTTTACGATATTGTATTGATGTAATTAAAAATAAAGATTTTAAACTAGCAAATCAATATTTACAATTATCAAAAGTTTTTGATATGGATATTGTAAATAACGAGCTATATATTAAGCTAAAACATTTTTTATTAAATGTTGATTTAAAGAATTTCGAAAATTTTTGTAAAGAAATAGATATCATAAAAAAAAGAGAGTTTAGTTATGAACCTCCTTTGGGATATAAACAAATTAGGAATCAATAAATGAATTTAAATAATGATAATTTTTCTTTTGAAGAGTTGAAAGAATATTTGTTAACAAAAAAGGTAATAATTTTTGGTGCTGGAAAAATTGGGAAAAGTTTAATAAGTGGGCTGCAGAAAATCTCAATATCTCCCTATGAAGTCTGGGATAATAATTATGATAAATATGAAGATGAAATTGCTTATGAAGTAAAAAAACCAAATTTAGAAATTTTAAATAAAGATAGTTTTGTTATTATTGTGACAATATATTCAAAAAATATTAGTGAAGAAATATATTTAACTTTATTAAAAAATCATTTTAATAATATAATTTATAATAGAAATGTAATTAATAAGGTTCTATACACTCAATGTAAAGAAGAAATAAATGAAGGAAATTTTATTTTTGAGTTAAATAAGTGTCATTTATGTCCAGTTTCAAAAGATATAGAAAATAGATGTGATATCTATGATCTAAATATTACAAAAAATTTTATTAAAAAAGATAAAAAAATAAGTAATGGTATCAAAATACCATCAATGGGTGTTTTAGTATCTAATAAATGTAATTTAAAATGCATAGGATGTAATCAATTACGAGACAAATATGATTCTTCTAGTTATTTAGATATTGATGAAAAAGATATTTTAAATGATTTAAAAAAATTAAGTTTAGCCGTTGATATTATAGAAAAAGTTGTTATTGTAGGTGGAGAATCTTTATTACATAAAGAAATTAATAAAATATTAATTGGTATTTTAGAAATTGAGAATATAGGGATTATTCAATTAATCTCAAATGGAACAGTTATTCCTAAAACAGATGAAATTTTTGAACTATTAAATAATCCAAGAATAAAAGTAGAAATTAGTGGATATGGTGATTATTTGACAAATATGCAAAATGAAAAAGTACAAATATTTATTTCAAAATTAGAGAAATATAATGTAAATTTTGATTATGTAAAAACTTTACAATGGTTCGATTTTGGAAATTTAGATAAGAGAAATTATTCAAAAGAGAAATGGCAAGAAGTTTATAATAAATGCTGTTTTATTTCAAATGATTTATTTAATGGGCAACTACATAAATGTGCAAGAAGTGCTTTTTCAAAACATTTAAATATTCTAAAAGATGTTGATTATGTGGATATTAGAAATAGTAATATTGAGGATCTTAGTAGATCAATAAAGCTTTTTTTAGAAAATACACTACCTACTATTTGTCAATATTGTAATGGTACTTCTTCTTTAACAATTCCAGCAGGAAAGCAAAAAAATGAAAAAAAATAAAATTCTTCATTTGACTCCACACTTAGGTGGAGGAGTAGGTCGTGTATTAAAATCATTTTTTTTGGAATTTAAAAAGAATCAAAACTATTCTCATGAAATATATTCTCTTGATAGTATTAATACGGAGTCTAAAATATTTCTAGAAGAATTATTATTCCCATATAAAGAATTTATGTATCAAAAGATTGATGAAATATTAAATAAAATAAAAGATATAGATATTTTAATAGTTCATTGGTGGAACCATCCTTTATTATATGAATTTTTAGTTAAATATGAATTACCTAAAACAAGAGTTGTTTTTTGGAGTCATGTTTCTGGAAATAGTGCTCCTCAATTTTTTACAAAACCTCTATTAGAGTATCCGAATAAATTTATTTTTACTACGCCTATTAGTTATCAAGTTGATGAGGTAAGTATTTCTAATAATATAAAATTTGAAGATATTTGGGCCACAACAAATTTTAAACAGGTAAAAAATATAAAAATTAAAAAACATGATACATTTAATATTGGATATGTAGGAACAATTGATTTTTCAAAGCTTTATCCTAATTTTGTGGAATTATGTTCAAAAATAGAAATTCCCAATGTAAGATTTATTATTTGTGGAGAAGGAAGTCATTTAGAGTTTATAAAAAATCAAGTTAAGGAAAAAAGATTAGAAGATAAATTTATTTTTACTGGATTTGTTCATAATATAAAAAAATATTTATCTTTGTGTGATGTTTTTGGATATCCTTTAAACAAAGAGCATTATGGAACTTGTGATCAATCTTTAACTGAAGCTATGTATAGTGGAATTGTTCCTGTGGTTTTTAATAATTTAATGGAAAGTCACATGGTTACTCATATGCAAACGGGGATAATTGTTTCAAAGGAAAGTGAGTATATTGATGCAATTTTAATGTTATATAATAATAAAAAATTAAGAGAAGAGCTCTCTTTTAATACAAAAAAAATTGTAAGAAAAAGATTTTCTATAAAATATAGTATAAAGAAATGGGAAAGAGTATTTAACAAAATTCTGAAAAAAGATAAAACAGTAAAAAAATGGAGAGGAAAATATAGTGGTATTAATGTAGAACCTAGCCAAATCTATTTAGAATCTTTGGGTAAATATTCTTTAGTTTTTGAAGAAAATGACTTTGATAAAATATCTAATTTATATAACTCTTCTATGTCTTGGAAATCTGAAACTAAAGGGACAATAAATCATTATAATAAATTTTTCAAAGATAAAACACTTGAAAAATGGTTAAAATTAAATAGAGGTAGCGAAAATGAATCCTGAATTATCTATTGTTATACCAACATATAATAGAATAGAACTATTAAAAGAATTACTTTTTAATATAAAAAATGAATTGAATGGTTTAGATTATGAAATAATAATTAGTGATAATGCTTCTTCTGATTTAACAGAATCTTTTTTTATGGATAATGAAGATCAAAAAATTAAATATTTTAGAAATGAAAAAAATATAGGATTTTTTAAGAATTTTTTAAATGGATTACAAAAAGCGAGTTCTCAAATTGTGTGGGTTTGCAGTGATGATGATAATATAGGTGAAAGAAGTTTCTTTGAAGATGGCATAGCTATTTTAAAAAGAAATGAAGCAGATTTAGTTTTTGGAAGACTTTTAACAAAAGCTACTTCAAACTCTAAAGCAGATTTAGTAGATTTATATCCATTTAAGAAAGAGTATACAAGTCAAGAATATATAAGCGATTGGATAAATATTAGGGAAAGAATCAGTAGTGCATGTTTTTTATATAAAAAAGATTTATTTATTGAAGCTCATTTAAAATTTTTAGATAAAGCATTTCATGGAGGAACAATAGATTATGCTTTACATTATCATGTTATTCAAAACAGTAATAAAATAAGATTTATTGATAAGGTATCTTATATTTGGACTATTTCTCAAAATGAAAAATCAGTTAGTGGAGAAGGAAGAGGGGATTTAATGTGGCAAATGATGAATATTTTTGCTTTTCCTATGGCTTACTTTAATGATAAAAAAGATTATGATTTGGAATTTTTCAATAAATATATACTTTATGGGGTTAATGCATTATTATCAAGTTATCATGTAGCTAAAAATGAGATATATTTTTCAAATGTACTAAAATGGATAAAGAAAGAAAAACTAGAGAATATTTATATCTTTGGAAGAGGTGAAGTTGGAATAGCATTAAAGAATTATCTAATAAATAATAATATTGCTATAAATTCTTTTATTGATGATAATGTAAATAGTAAAGATTGTATCTCTTTTCAAGGTTTTAATGAGAAGTTTATAGAAGATAAATCTTATAAAGGGATTCTTATTGCCTCATATAAATGTCAAGTTGAAAGAGAGATATTAAAACAAATAGTACAATCACAAGTTAGTAATTTAAAAGTTCTTTCATTATTTGAGCTAACACTTGAGGTGAAATAAATGATAGATAAAATTGTAAATTTTATCTCTTATAAGATAATACCTTATCTTACATTAGATAAGTTTGCGCCAAATGTTGCTCCATGGAATAGCTCTTTTTTAAATTGGTTTTATTTAAAAAAATCTATGCTTTTAGCTTCAAAATTTTTTATTAAAGGTATTTGTTTAGATATAGGTTCTGGTAATTCACCATATAAAAGATATTTAAATGTAAAAGAGTATATTAGTATTGATAAAAGAGATACAAATGCTGTGTCTTATAAAAAAAATTCAAATCAAATTGATGCAGATGCAAGAGATTTACCTTTTGAAAAAGAATTTGCTGATACAATCATATTAAATCAAGTATTAGAACATATTTATGAATATGAGAAAGTTCTAGATGAAATTCATAGGGTATTAAAAAAAGATGGTAAATTTGTAATTTCAGTACCTTTTATTTATCATATTCATGCTGAACCAAATGATTATTTTAGATTTTCAGAATATGGCATAAAAAAACTTTTAAGAAATAAAGGTTTTAAAATTATTCAGTTTTCATATAATGGATATTTTGGTACAACTATTTTTTCTATAATTAATAGTTTTATTTGGCAGGTTTGGAATAAAAATATATATTTAAAACTTCTTAGAAATACAATTTTTCTACCATTTTTATTTGTTGTTTTTTTTATAAATAATATGATTGCTTTATTATTAGATTTATTAAAGGCAGAGAAGTTCTCTCCAAACTATTTTATTATATGTGAGAAAGAAAATGAATAACTACAATGAAGTGCATGAAAATTATAAAAATTGGTATTTAGATTTACAAAATCCAGAAAAATTTGAAGAAAAAAGAAATAAATTTTTAAACTATCATCAAAATAGTGGATTAACAAGAGTTCAAATTGAGCCAACACAAAGATGTAATTATAGTTGTGAGATGTGTCCTATTGATGAATTAGATCCTAAAAATACTAAAAAAGATTTATCTTTAGATGAATTTAAACTTATTATTGAAAACTTGCCTGAAAGTGTAAATACAATATGTATGTCTGGCTTAGGAGAACCTTTTTTAAATAAAGATTACATAAATATGGCTAAATATGCAAAAGAAAAAGGTTATATTTTAGAAGTTTATAATAATGGTTCATTATTTAATAAAGAAATTTTACAATACGTTGATTATATTTATTTTTCTGTAGATGCATTAACAAAAGAGTTAATCCAGAATCTTAGAAAAGGCGTAAAATATGATAAGCTTTTTGATTCAATAAAACAAAGTGTTAAGTTTAGAGATGAGTTTAAAAATACTTTACAAGTAAATATAAATTTTACAATAAGCAATAAAAATTATAAAGAGATTCCTTTATTATTTGATGCTTGTAGTTCACTTGATGTAAATCTTGTTCAAATTCAAGCTATGGCTAATAATTATAGTTTAAATAGTGAAAAATATATTGATTTTAGTTCTTTTATAAAAGAAAATAGTTTTAATAATTGGCAGTATATAATAGAAAATTATAATAATGAATATAAATTTTCTCTAACAATATGGTATCCCAGAAAACTAAAAGGTTTTTGTAATTGGACTTTTTCTTCTTTATATATTACAAAAGATTTAAATATCATAAGTTGCTGCCATAAGGTGACAAATCCTTTAATTTTTGGGAATTTAAAAAATAAAAATTTAGATGAGATATTAAAAAGTGAACAAATAATTAATTTTAGAGAGAAACATATTTTAAATGAAAATATTCCTCTTTGTAATAATTGTCCATTTTAAAGGAATTGTATGTATGAAATTGATGATTTAATCTATCCAATCAGTAGGTTTTGTCCAGGAAAATGTTTAAATTGTAATATTTATAAAACAGACCCTAGAATAAAAGATGAAGTATCAGTAGATATATTTGAAAATATAATAAAAAGTAAAGTTTTAGAAAAAACTTTTTATTTTTCTTTAACAGGTGGAGAGAGCCAGTTAAGTCCAAAATTTATACCTATTTTAGAATTGATTTCGAAATATAAACCAAATGCATCTATTCATTCAAATACAAGTGGTTGGCATACCAAAAGAACTATAGAAATTGCAAATAGAGGTTTAGAGTTATTTGAAGCAGGGAAATTTAGAATAGATATTTCTATTGATGGAATAAAAGAAGATTATGAAAAAGTTAGATTAACCAATAATGGTTGGGATAAAGCAATGACTACTACAAAAGAGTTATTATCTTTAGGTATGAAACCTACTTTTGTAATGATTGTTTATAAACAAAACTATAAGTCAATAGAACCTTTTGTAGAAATGTGTAAGAAAATGGGAGTTAATTGGTTTATTGGATTTGCAGTTGAGAGTGAAAATTTCAATAATATTGGAAAAATCCAATATTATGAGAATAATGAATTAGATTTAATAGAAAAATCATTAGAAAAAATCGGGTTTATGGATACTAAACATTATTCTAACTGGATGTGGGCAAAGTCAATATACACAAATACAGTTCCCCAATTTAATTGTTTTATGGGTAAAAAATCTATTATGATTGATGCTTATGGTGATGTTTATCCTTGTGGTGGAGCACAAGAGAAAAGACTTAATAAGATGTTAACTATGGGAAATATCAAAGAGTATAATGGAGATTTAGATAGTTTATTATATGAAAGTAAAGCTCTTAAAGTTTTAGAAAATATTGAGAAAAAAAACTGCCAACCATGTAAATTACTTTGTGCCCATAAAATAGAATTCCCTTGGGGAAAACATACAGGGATGGTTTAGTTTATTGAATTTATTAATTGTATTTCATTCATTATATTCTTTAGCTGGGGGAGTTGATAATAGACTAAGCGAGTTAGAGATGAACTTGCCTTCTTATATAAATAGAGAATATCTTTTATTTAAAGATGAGGTTGACCTTCCCCATAAGGGAAGAATTAATATATTAAAATCAATTAGTATTCCAAAATTTATTTTAAATGAAAAAAGAAAATTTAAATATTTAACATATTTATTTGGTATTCTCAATTTAATACTTAGAGTTTTAAAAACAAGAAAATTTTTAAAAGAAAAGAAGTTTGATACTATACTAGCTGTTGATGATTATTTTTCTATAATATGCTTAATTGCTTCTATTGGATTAAATATTAAGATTGTCTGCTCTGTTAGAAATAATTGGGATAGCTTATATGATAATAGTATGATTCATTTATTACCTGATTTTTTTTATAAAAAATTATTACCTATTTTAATGAATAAATATTCTTCAAGTGTTCATTGTGTTAGTGAAGAATTATCAGAAAAGTTAAACAAGAAGTATAAAGTTAAAAATACGAAAGCTATTTATAATATATTTGATATTGAAATAATAAAACAAAAAGCAAATGAAGATATTGATATTGAGGGAAATTATTTCATAAATATAGGCCATTTTAATAAGCAGAAAAATCAAAAAGATTTGATTGTTGCTTACAAAAATTTAAAAGAAAATCATAATATTTCAGAGAAATTAATTTTAATTGGAGATGGTGCAAATATAATAGATTGTAAGAACTTAGTAAAAGATTTTAATCTAGAAAAGGATGTTATCTTTCTAGGAAAACAATCAAATCCTTATAAGTACTTAAAAAGAGCATCTTTATATATTTCTAGTTCTTTATATGAAGGTTTACCTGCTGTATTTATTGAGTCATTAATTCTTGAAATCCCAATAGTTAGTTATGAGTTTGAAACAGGTTCTAGAGAACTTACATCGAACCTTTGTTCTTTGACTCCAGATAGTTTAGTAAATCAAATGGTTTATTTTATCTCACATAAGAATCTTATACATGAGTCTATATCCAAAGGAAATGAGATAGTTAAAAATAAATTTGAAAAAGAAGTAATTTTAAATAAATGGTTGGAATTATTGTGAATTGTCCAAATTGTAAAAAAAGTACAAAAAGTGTTTATAAAAATAAGGCTATGCCCTATGGAATATCTTTAAAAGATATAAAAATAGATATTGAGATTGAATATTGCGTAAATTGTGGTTTTACTTTTCAATCATCTTCTTACAATGAAGAGTATGACTTTAATATATCTAAACTTTATGAATCATATACAATATCAAATATGTATAACTTCCCAAATAGAAGTATTACAAATATTAAAGCTTTAGATTTTATAAGTGAAGATGTAGATAATGAAATTAATTTTAATGTATTAGAGATAGGTTCAAATAGGGGAGACTTCTTGTATTTGTTAAAAGAAAAGTTTCCAAATATTAATATTTTAGGTTGTGAACCAACAAATTTTAAAGAGTTAAGTATTCCCACAATTAACGCTTTTTTTGATAAAAATTTATTTAATACAAAATTTGATTTGATTATTTTGAGACATACTTTAGAGCATATAAAAAATCCTAAATTATTTATTGAAGAGTTAGAGTATTTACAAAAAAATAGTTCTAAACTTTTTATTGAAGTACCAAATATAGTATATTCTTTGGAAAACTTTATTGAAGATTTTACTCCAGATCATGTAAACTTTTTTGATAGTAGTTTTTTAATAAATTTAGTTAATAAAAAAGTTTTAAAACTAGATGATAGAGAATACCTATATGTATTGTTTGAAAATAGTAAAGCAGATGAAAAATCAGAAAAGTCTAGTTTTAATTTGATTGAATTATTTAAAACTTATGAAGAAAGAGTAGAGCAATTATTAGATAAAGTATCAAGATATGATAGAATAATTTTTTATGGTATTAGTAACTTTTATTTATGGACTTTTTCAAAATTAAAAGACAAAATAAAAGATAAAGAAGTATATTTTATGGATGATTTTTTAAAAGAAGATAAGATAAATAATTTGCCTAAATTAGATAAATTAAATAAAAACGATTTAGTGATACTTTGTAGTTCAAATAAAAATATTCAAAGGCAGATGAGTGAAAAACTTCCAAAAAATATTAGCATTCTTTATCCTTGGGAGAAAATAATTAATGTATAAAATAGAAGATATAAATTATATGGTTTCACTTTTTTGTCCTGGAGAGTGTGTTAATTGTAATATTTGGCAATATGATAAAGATGAGATTAGAAAAGATGAGTTAGATTTAACTACTTTTGAAAATATTTTCAAATCAAAATATCTTAAAGATACAAACTACTTTGACTTAACTGCTGGAGAATCCCAACTTAGCCCTAAATATGTAGATGTTGTAAAAACTATTAGTACAAATAAACCTCATGCTTTTATTCATACAAATATAAGTGGTTGGTATCCAAAAAAACATTTTGAAGTTACAAAAGAGTGTTTAAAATATGTAAAAAAAGAGAATTTTAGATTAGATATTTCTTTAGATGGTTCTGAAAATAACTATAAAAAAATTAGATTAGTAAAAAATGGTTATGGAAAAGTTCAAGAGAGTATTAAGCTATTGAAATCTCTTGGGATAAAATTAAGAGTTACTATGATTGTCTATAAAGACAATTATGAAGATATACCTTGGCTAGTGAATTTTGCAAAAGAGAATGACATAGGTTATTTTATAGGATATGCAAGAAATGCTGGATTATTACAAAATAAAGAGAATAAATATTTATATACAGATGATGAACTTAGTAAAATTGAAAATTTACTTACAGATGTAAAATGGTTAGATGAAAGAAGAAAACCTAATTGGCTTTGGGCTAAATCAATTTATAAAGATGAGGTTCCTTATTTTAATTGTTTTATGGGTAAGAGAGCAATTGTAATTGATCCATATGGAAATGTATTTCCTTGTAATGAACTTTTAGAAAGTTTGAAAATGGGAAATCTAAAAGATTATATGGGTAATCTAGACGCTCTTTTAGAATCTAAACAAGCACAAGATGTCTTAAAAAAAGTAGAGAATAAAGATTGTCAGCCTTGTTCTATGTTATGTGCTCATAAAATAGAATTTCCTTGGGGAAAACAAGTAGGACTTCAATAATGTGTGGAATTGTTGGAACAAATTTTAAAACAGAGAAGTTTTATAAATCTATTGAATTATTAGACCATAGAGGTCCTGATAATCATGGATATTTTGAATTTGAAAATAATCAGTTTGGTCATACTAGGCTTAGTATTATTGATTTAAATGATGAAGCAAATCAACCAATGGTTTTTGATAATTTAGTTATTACATTTAATGGAGAAATTTATAATTATCAAGAATTAATTAAAAATGAAGATTTAAAATGTATTACAAAGTCTGATACTGAGGTAATTATTAGGCTTTATCAGAAATATGCAGAGAATTTTTTAAATAAATTAAATGGAATGTTTGCTTTTTGTATTTTTGATAAAAAGAAAAAAAGCTTTTTTTGTGCAAGGGATAGATTTGGTAAAAAACCATTTTATTATTATTATCAAAATAATAAGTTCATATATGCAAGTGAAATAAAATCTATTTTAAATCTTTTAGATTCTACTCCTACAATGAATGAAATAGCTCTTAGTGAATATCTTTCTTTCATGACACCAATTAATAATAATACATTTTATAAAGGTATAAATAAACTTTCAGCTGGGCAATTAATTTATTTTGATGAGAAAAATTTTAAAGTAAGTTCATATTATGATATAGATAATATAAAAACAACACAATTTGATGAAAAAATTGTTTTAGAAAATATAGAAACTAAATTAATTAAGTCAGTAAAAAGTAGGTTAGTATCTGATGTAGAGGTTGCAACGCTTCTATCAGGTGGAGTTGATTCTTCTTTAACATCTGCTTTATATTCAAAATATAGTAAAAACCAAATAAATACTTTTTGTATAGGTTATGACGAGCATTTACATTATAGTGAAACCTCATATGCTCAAATTGTAGCAAAACATATAAATTCAAATCATCATGAATTAATAATTGGTAGAAAAGATTTTATTGAAACAATTGATAAAATGTTAGAGTATACAGATGAACCTTTTGGTGATAGTGCCTCTATTCCTACATATTTACTTAGTAAATACATTCACAAACAAGGTATAAAAGTAGCATTGTCTGGGGAAGGAAGTGATGAAAGTTTTTTAGGTTATGATAACTATTTTAAAATGCTTCAATATTATAATTCAAAAGGTAGTATTGAACCTTTTTCTTTAACAAAAGAATGGGAGTTTAATAATAGAGCTTTTTTTAATAAAAATATTTATCAATCTTGTGGAGAAACATTTACTGAAAAGCAAAAAGAAAAACTTTTTCTAAATTATAAAGAAAAAAATCTTTTAGAAAACTATAAAAGTAATTATAGTGCCATTAAATGGCTTACTTATATTGATTTTAAAGTTTGGATAGCTGAAGTTTTAATGACTAAAATAGATAAAATGTCAATGGCTAATTCTTTAGAATTGAGAGCACCTTTTTTAGATTTCAATTTAGTTGAATATATGTTAAGTGTGGATGAGAATTTGAAAAAAGGAAATACAAATAAATATTTATTAAAACAAATTGCTGAAAAATATTTGCCCAAAGAGATTGTACATAGACAAAAAAAAGGTTTTAGTTCACCATTTATTGAATGGACTTTAGAAGAGTATAAGCAAGAGAGTTTAAATATCATTTTAGAAGTTAATGCAACTCTAAATATATTTAATAAGAGTTTTATACACTTCTTATATAATGAAGCAAAAGAAAAAAGATTTAAACAGCATTTTTGGAATTTGTTTATCTTTTCAAAATGGTTTAAAAAGGTATACCTATGATTTGGTTTGATTTAGTGACTCCAAAATCTGTTTTATTCTTTATTCCTATAATAAAAGAAATAAAACACAGAGGAAGAAAAGTTTTAATTACCGCAAGAGAAGGTAGTGGATATTCAGAAGTTGTGGAATTATTAAGACTTTATAATATGGAATTTGTAAATAGAGGTGAATTTGGTGGAGCTGAGTTAAAAGATAAATTACATGCATCTATTGAGAGACAAAAAGCCTTAATGGAGTTTGTAACTCTTTATGATATAGATAGACTTGTTTGTTTATGTTCTGTTGATGCAAATAGGGTTGCTTTTGGATTAGGTATTCCTGTAATTAATTTTTATGATATTCCTTTATCTGATTATAAAACAAACTTTAAAAAAGCACTTCCTCAAGCAAGACTTACTCTTCCTTTATCTAATAAAGTTTTTAAACCATTTGTTGTGCCAGATGAGATTTTCTTACGATTTTCTTTAGATGAAGAACAAATTTTTGATTATAATTTTATTGATCCTTTAATTTGGTTAAAAGATTTTAAGCCAAGTTTTGAATATGTTAAAGAAATACTTAAACCATACAATCTTGATTTAACAAAAAAATTAATTATTATTAGAGAAGAAGAATATAAATCTTCTTATGTTGATAAAAAATATCCAATTTTATATGAAGAATTAGAAACAATTTATAATTCAACAAACTCAAATATTATAATTATTCCAAGATATGAAAGTTTATATTTAAAAAAAGAATTTCCTTTTGCAGTAGTATTAGAAGAAAAAGTGATTATTCAACATCTTTTAGCTTATGCGGATTTATTTATTGGAGGAGGCGGTACTTTAAATACAGAAGCTTGTTTTTTTAATACTCCAACGATTTCTACTAGAAGTTTTATTTGTCATTATGATAAATACCAAATAGATAACAACTTAATGTATTGGGTTAATACTAAAGAAGAATTATTAGAAAATGTATATAAATTATTATCAGATAAAAAAACTATTAATAAAAATATATTTGATAAAATGAGTTTAGATATTCCAAAGTTGGTTGATCAAATTTTGAATTAATATAAAGAAGGATTTATAATAAATGTCACAAAAAAATGCAGAAGAGCAACTTCAAACAGCCTTAACAACAACTTTTCTAGCTAATTTAGTTTTTCTTAAAGAGTATGATAATAATTTATATCAAAAAGTAGATGAACTATCAAAAATGATTAATGAAGGTATTTATAAAGAAAAATATGCATTAGACTTTATAAAAGAAAATGGAGATTTTGATATATATGATTTGATTAATGATAAATATTTATATAATCAAAAACCAAAAAAGATAAATAATGATTTAGTTCAAAAAGTGCAATTTGATGAAAAAGAGTCTATTTTTACCCTTGAAAATATTTTTACTATAAAAGAAAATTTTACAATGGATCCAAATATTAGATTTGATATAAAAAATTATTCACAATCAGTTCAAATGACTATTAGTGATATATCTAAATATACAAATACTTTAAAAGATTTTTTAGAAAATAAGAAAAAAAGATTAAAAAAGATTAAAAAGTTTATTTTTATTGGAACTTTACTTGGAAGACATATTCCAAAAATTGCAGAAAAAGTTGATGCAGATTTATATTTGGTTTGTGAAAGAAATTTAGAAATATTTAGATTATCTTTATTTACTGTTGACTATACAGTATTAGCAAAAAAAGGTGTTATTTTTTCAATAATGGATAATCCTATTCAAGAAGAAGAAAAAATATTTCAATTTTTTAATATTAATTCTTTTGATAATTATCTTATAAAATTCTCTTCAACTAGAATCAATGTTAAAGAATATATAGATTACTTATTATCCTCTTTTATGTGTATAAAACCAACATCTTATGATTATAATAGATATTTGTACACTTTTATAAACAGAAGTACTAAAACTTTAAATAGTAATTATAAAACCCTTTTAATTAATAAGATTAAAAATAAATCATCTATATTTAAAAATCATCCTGTTCTTTTTATTGGAGCAGGGCCTTCTTTAGATGAAAATATTCTTTGGATTAAAAACAATCAAAGTAAATTTTTCATTGTAACAATAGGGGCGGCTTATAAAAAGCTATTACAAAATGATATTAAAATCAATTTGATAATTACATTAGATGAAAAATATGAAGAATTAAATATGAATCAATTTGATGATGAAAGTGTTTCTTTAATTAATGATGAAACTCTTATTGCAGCATCATGTATGACCGATAGTAGGATATTAGAAAAATTTAAAAAAGACAATCTTTTTTTATATGAGATATTTGCTCCTTTTCATCGTAGAAATATTGAATTAACAGGTTTTAGTGTAGGAGAAATTGCTATACAATTATTATTAAATATGAATGTAAATAAACTATATTTAATTGGCTTAGATATGGCATTAAATCAAGATACAGGGAAATCACACTTTGAAGGCAATAGTGAAGAGTTAACATATAATTTTGAAGAAGAAAATAGAGATGTTTTTGGATTAAGAGAAGGGCTTTTAAAAGTAAAAGGTAATTTAGAAAAAGAAGTATACACAACAGCTGTTTATTATACTTCAATCAAATATATTGATAAGTATTTAAGTTTAAAAAATGATGATACTAATATTTATAATTTATCAAAACATGGTGCATATTTTAATAATTCTATTCCTACAAAAGTTGAAAATATAAACTTTGAAGATTTTGAAGATTTAAAATTTGATAATAAAACTATACTAAATTTATTTAATACTTCTTCTTTATCTTTCTTGGAAAATAATTCAAAATCAGAAATCCAAAAAGTGATTAATTTTATAAGAAATAATATTGAAACAAATTTTAAACAATATAAAGAACAAAAATATACAACTTATGAAGATTTTCTATATGGAACAATAAAACAATTGTCTCTTATAACAGATTATGAGTTTAAAAATAGTTCTATTGCTTATATTCTAAGGAATTATTCTCAAATAATATTACCTTATCTGTCTTATCATTTTAATGATTTAAAAATTAAAAATGAAAGTAAAAAGATAGAAAAAATTAAAAAGATATTTACAGATCAAATAGAACAGATTTTTTATGATTATATGAAATTTTTGGAAAGAGTTGTATAAATGTAGAGATTCAAAATCTCTACATCTATTATTTATTGTAATAATCTAAGAACGTTTTGTTGAACAGAATTTGCTTGACTGATTGCATAAGAACCAGCTTGAGAAATAATGTTTTGTTTGTTGAAATTTGCAGATTCTTGTGCATAATCAACATCTCTAATAATAGATTCAGCTGCTTTTACATTTGTAGCTTGAGTCATTAAGTTTCTAACAGCTGATTCAACTTGATTTTGAGTAGAACCCACATCTCCTCTGTATCCATTTAGAGTTGTAATCGCAGTATCAACAATTGTTTGTTGTGCTGCAGCAACACTTTGTGTTAATCCATTAGCACTTAATCCAGCTAATGTAGATAATGATAAACCAGAAGTATTAGATCTGATTGCTGTATTACTAATAGTATCACTTGAAGTTTCACCAACTTGGAATGTTAATCCAGAAGATGCCGCTTTACTAGATGAACTAGCTTGTAATAAAGTTGTACCATTATAGTTTGTTTGAGCTGCAATGTTATCTAATTGATCTAAAAGTTTGTCAATATCTTTTCTAATTGATTCTCTACCATCAGATGATGTAGTATCAGTATTAGCTTGAATTAATTTAGCTTTGATAGTATCAAGAATATTTGATTGCTCAGACATAGATTTATCAGCAATTTGTAATAAAGAAACAGCTGAATTACCATTTGCAACACCTTGATTAATTGAAGTTGCTTGAGTTCTTAATTTATCAGCAATTGCTAAACCAGATGCATCATCAGAAGCTTTATTGATTTTTAAACCAGTAGAAAGTTTTTCTAATGAATTACTTAGAGTTTTATTTGTATTTGACGCTGCTTCTTGAGCAGTCAACGATGAAACGTTAGTATTAATTCTCATAATAAATCCTTTTTATATATGACACATTGTGATTTGAATAAATCACATCCTCAAACCTTCTTGTTTCACCAAGCATAGAGAGGAAAGCTTTTCTTCTCTTCGGAATCCATTGATCCCTAATCTTTATATTGAAAGTATGGCACACCATTTCTTAAAATTAGATTAAATTAGTTGATCTTTTTTAGAATAATTCCACTTTCTATATGATTTGTATAAGCAAATTGGTCAAATAGTGCAAACTTTACTATTTCATGGGTTTTTACTAGTTCATGTAAGTCTCTATGTAGAGTTTCTGGATCACATGAGATATATATAATTTGTTCAAAATCTTTTGCTAGTGCTCTTGTGATATCATCAAGTCCAGCTCTTGGAGGGTCCATAAATATAGTATCAAAGTCATAATCTTTTAGATTTACATCTTTTAATCTATTAAAAGTTCGAACTTCTTGAAGCCCTTGTGTGAACTCTTCTGCACTCATTCTAATAAACTCTATATTAGAGATATTATTTAACTCACAGTTTCTTCTTGCTGACTTTATTGATGTTTTTGAAATTTCAGTTGCTAGGACTTTATTAAATTTTGTAGAAAGTGGTATTGTAAAGTTTCCACCACCACAGTAAAGTTCACATAAGTCTTTTGAAGAGTCTTGAATGTTATTTAAAACCCATTCAATCATTTGAATATTTACATTTGTATTTGGTTGAGTAAATCCACCTTCTTGATATTCAAAATTATAATCTTTGTTGTTTATATTTAGTTTCTCAGAAATCAAATCTTTACTTATGATTTGTTTTTGTTTTCTACTTCTTCCTATGATTTTGATATTTACTTTGTTTTCAAGCTCTTTTGCAAGAATATTCCATGCTTCACTTAGTTTTCTATGATAAATTAAAGTTACAAGTAAATCATTTGTTGTACTTCCTAGAAATTCAATTCCAAAAAGTTTATTCTCAAGCTCTTTTTCTTTTGTTATCAGTTCTAGAAGTTTTGGCATAACTTCTTGAATATGGGGGCTTACTATTTGACATGAGTCTATTTCTAATACATTTTTATTAAAATCATTCATAGCATATGAAATAGAATGGTTTCCCTTTTCATCTTTTTCCCACCAAATTCTAAACTCAGCTCTATTTCTAAAAGCTTCTTCACTACTCTTAATAATGTCAAAATCCATAGATGTAAAGTTTGAAAATCTTTGTTTTTCTCTTTGTACTTTAAAGTCTAGTTGTTCTGCATAACTTTTATCATATAGTGTACATGAAGCACATTTACCAAAATATTCACAATTCATAATTTTCCTTGAAATTAGGTCTCCCGATTTAAAGGGAACCGATGTTTTTTATTTACTCTTAAAACACAAAAATAAATTTAGTTAAAAGTAATAAAACTTTAAAGAGGTGCAAGGTCTTGCACTTATATATTTTTTAATCTAGAATTATATTGAATTCATTATAATACGCTCATGAAAGAAAATTGGCAACAACAACTACAATCACTACTAAATTGTGATTTAAAAACCTTATATCCATTAGCAAGAAGTTTAAACAGAAAGCTAGAGTTTTATGTGGGACCTACAAATAGTGGTAAAACATATAATGCAATGCAAAAATTAAAAGAGGCCAACTCTGGACTTTATTTAGCACCTTTGCGACTTTTGGCACTTGAAGGTTATGAAGATTTGAAAGCTTCAAATCTACAAGCTTCACTAATCACAGGTGAAGAGCAAATGTTAAATGAAGATGCAGCGCATGTTTGCTCTACTATTGAAATGTTAGATTTTGATTTAGATGTTGATGTGGCTGTTATTGATGAAGTTCAAATGCTTGATGATATAGATAGAGGTTGGGCATGGGTAAATGCAATCATTGGATGTCCAGCTAAAAAAATCATTATGACAGGAAGTGTAAATGCACTTGATGCTGTTAAAAGAATCGCAGCATATTTAGATGAAGATTTAGAAATAGTAAAACATCAAAGAAAAAATGAACTAAAAGTTTTACCTAAATGGACATCATTAGATAAACTAGAAGATGGAACTGCACTAATCGCATTTTCAAGAGCAGATGTTTTAAGATTAAAACATAGACTTCAAAAAAATTATACAGTTTCAGTAATTTATGGAAATTTATCACCTGAGGTTAGACGTGATGAAGCTCAAAGATTTAGAGAGAAAAAAAGTCAGATTCTAATAGCAACAGATGCAATTGCTATGGGATTAAATCTTCCTATTAAAACTATCTTATTTACAACAGACACTAAGTTTGATGGGGTTAGTAAAAGAAAAATTACAGTAAATGAAATCACTCAAATTGCAGGTCGAGCAGGTCGATATGGTCACTTTGAAGCAGGATTTTTAGGTGCCACTAGAAGAGATGTATTAGAGCACATAAAAGTTGAATTTGAAGCACCTATAAAAACTATAAAACCACCTTTTAAAGTAAAAATAAATGCAAACCAACTAGAAGCCTTGGCTGCTCATATTAAAACAAACTCTTTAACAAAAGTATTAAAGTTTTTTGCTGATAATATGTATTTTTCTGGACCATTTATAGCTGCAAACATTTCTTCTATGATTGAAGCTGCAAAAATAGTTGATACTAAGATTAATCTAAAACTTGAAGAAAAATATCTTTTAGCACAAGCTCCAATTACTGCAAAATCAAACATAATCATTCAAGCTTATGATGCATATATTGCAAGTGTGATTAAAAAAAGAGTTTGTCATTATAAACCATCTATTACCTTGCCTAAAAAAGCTATTACTCAAAGAGATTTATTACTTGTGGAAGATGAAGTTAAAAAAATATCTTTATATCTTTGGCTTTCATATAAGTTTCCAGATCTTTTTCCTGATCATGATAAAGCGTATATTTTGAGAAACTCGTTTAACTCTTTTATAGAAAAATCATTAAAGGGAAATCTAATACAAGAAGAAATGCCTAGAAAAACTTTTACAAAAAGAAGAGAAGCTGACCATAAAAACGAAAAAAGTATCAAAAAAAATTATAATTCAAGAAGACGGAAAACAATTTAATAAAAAATTAGCTAAAATAATCAATTAAATAAATGAAAAGATATAAAAGGAACGTCTAGAGTGTTTGGATTTTTTAAAGTTAGTGAAGACCTTTTCTATGAAGAATTACTATCTGAAAATATGGATAGTGATAAAATTCAAAAATATATAGATAAGGGTATAAATCTAAATAAAAAATATGAAAAAGGACGAACTATTTTATATCCTTTGGTTGCAAAAAGAAAAATTGATGCAATCAAAATTTTGTTAAAAAACAAGATAGATATAAATTCTGAAGATAATTTTGGACGAACAGTTTTAGATGAAGCAGCCCAACGTTCAGATGGTGTTATGGTTAGATTTTTACTTGAGAATGGTTTTGATATTAATCGTAAAAATAGTTCAGGAAGAACAATTTTGCAAGATGTCGCTCTTGAAGGTAACTATAAAATATTTCAAATTTTAATGAATCACCGAGCTGCTTTTAATATAAAAGACTCTTATGGCAAAACTGTATTATTTGATGCTGTTGAAGGTGGTAATCTTAATATTTTAAAAGATGTTATAAATTATGTTGATACTTTAAATATTTTAGACGAAAATAATCAATCTGCTCTTTTTAAAGCTGTATTAAAAGAAGATAATTCTTTAGCTCAAGCTTTAATTTCACATGGAATTAATGTAAATTTTTTGGATAAAGATGGTCAAAATGTACTTTTTAATACTATTTTACAAGGTTCAAAAAATATCTCTTTAATAGAACTACTTTTAAAAAAAGAAATAAATTTAAATATTGTTGATAATAGTAATAGAAATATAATTGATGAACTTTTATTTGTACATGATTTACAAAAAAATGCTAAAGAGCTTGATGGTAAATATAAGCTAATAAGCCCTGACAAAGATTATTTATCTTTGGCTCTTTTATTTATTGAAAATGGATTAGATATTGATAAAACCCATGAAGATGGGAAAACAACACTTCAAAAAGAAATAGAAAAGAAAAATATTGCAAATGTGGAATTTTTAATTGAATGTGGTGCTGATGTAAATATTAGTGATGAAAATGATAAAAATATTATTTACAAAGAAATCATGAAAGGTTACTCAAACTATAAAATGATTGATTATTTAGTTTCAAAAGGTGCTGATATTGAAGCTAAAGATTTAGATGAGAAAACTGTTATTGATGATATTGTTGAAATAATTGCAATTCAAAAAGGTTTTAAAAAACCTAATCCTTTTCTTTGCGAGATAATAAAAGAAGATGAAAAATATGATGTTTTATTAAAAAAAGTATTAACTCATAAACCAAATCTAGAAGCACAAAGACTTGATGGAAAGAATATTCTATTTGATTTAGTTTTATATAATGATTTTGAAACATTAAAAACTATTATAAATCATGGTGTAAATTTAAATATTACAGATAAAAGAAAATATACACCTTTGATGTATATGGTAGAAGAGGGTTTAAAAATAAAAGATAAAAGAGAAAAAGATGCTTTTATTGAAAGATTAGTCTTTTTTTTAAAATATAGAGTAAATATTAATATTCAAGATAATGATGGAAGAACCGTAGTTCACAAAGCTGTAATTGCAAATGATTTACTAGTTGTAGAAAAACTTCTAACAAAAAAAGCAGATTTATCTTTGCAAGATATTCATGGAAGAACAGCACTTCATCATACTCAATGGCATGGTAATTATAAAATTGCTAGATGGTTAATTGCTGCTGGTGGAGATATGAATCAGCCTGATAAATCAGGCTTTACTTTGTTAAATTATGCAACTATTTTTGGGCATATTAGATTAATAGTAGCACTTATAGCATCTGGTGTTTTAATGTACAATCGGAATCCAAAAAACAAAAAAGTCGCACAGTTTTTCAAAGATAGAGAAAAAAATTTAGAAAAATTAGTAACAACAAATGTAAACGATCTTAAAATGCAAGCTGCATTAGTTGAGGTTGCAGATAATTTTAGAAATGAAATAGATGAAGTATTAAAATAAGAAAAAGGAAAAAAATGTTTAACAAATCAATTATAATTTTAGCAGCAGGTGCAGGTACAAGAATGAAGTCTGATACTCCAAAAGTATTACATAAGATTTCTGGAAAAGCAATGTTATATTATTCAATAAAAGAGGCTTTAAAATTAAGTGATGATATTACTGTAGTTTTATTTCATCAAGCAGCACGTGTTCAAGCTGAAATGGAAAAATATTTTACTAATATAAATTTTGTTATTCAAAATCATGCTAATTATCCTGGAACTGGTGGAGCTGTTATGAATATCACTCCAAAATATGAAAAAGTATTAGTTCTAAATGGTGATATGCCTTTAATTCAATCAAGTGAGTTAGAAAAATTTGATATCGATGCAACAATTGTAATGTCTGTATTAGAACTTGATAGTGCTGATGGATACGGAAGAGTAATTATAGAAAATGGAAATGTTAAAAAAATAGTTGAGCAAAAAGATGCAAATACTAGTGAATTAGCAGTTACAACAGCAAATGCAGGAATCTATCAATTTGAAACAAAATTTTTACTTGAAAACTTAGTAAAATTAAATAATAACAATGCCCAAAAAGAGTATTACATCACAGATTTAATAGAAATGGCAATAGAGCAAGGAAAGGTTTTAAAACCACTTGCTGTGAATGAAGAAAATTTCAAAGGTGTAAATTCAAAAGTTGAACTAGCAGACGCAGAAGTAATTCATCAAAATAGAATTAAAAAAGAGTTCTTAAAAGCTGGTGTTATTATGAGATTACCTGATACTATTTATATAGAAGAGGGCGTTGAAATTGAGGGTGAAAGTATTATTGAAAATGGTGTGAGTCTGCTTGGAAACTCAAAAATCATAAATTCACATATTAAAACAAACTCAGTTGTTGAAGACTCAATTGTAAGAGATAGTGATGTTGGACCAATGGCTAGAATACGTCCAGGAAGTGATTTAAATAAAACACATATTGGAAACTTTGTAGAGACTAAGAAAGCTATTTTAAATGGTGTAAAAGCTGGTCACCTTTCATATCTTGGTGATTGTACAATAGATGAAGGAACAAATATAGGTTGTGGAACAATAACTTGTAATTATGATGGTGTTAATAAACATCAAACAATCATTGGTAAAAATGTATTTGTAGGAAGCGATACTCAGTTTGTGGCACCTGTAAATATTGAAGACGATGTATTAATAGGAGCTGGTTCAACAGTAACTGGAAATGTAAAAAAAGGTGAATTGTATTTAACAAGGGCAAAAGCAAAAACTATTGATGGTTACTTTTACAAACATTTTTCAAGTAAAAAAAAGTAGAAAAATATGTTACTAAAAAATAAAAAGATATTAGTAGGAGTAACTGGTTCAATTGCTATTTATAAAGCTTTAGAGCTTATTAGACTTTATATAAAAGCAGGGGCTATTGTTCGAGTTATTATGACAGATGGTGCAAAGAAATTTATAAATCCAATAACATTTGAAGCAATATCTCAAAATAAAGTATTATGTGAAGATAGTGAAAATTGGGATAAAAACCAAGATTATAATCATATTGATATTGGAAAATGGTCAGATATTTTTGTAATTGCACCTGCTAGTGCAAATACAATAAATAGATTATCAAATGGACTTGCTGATAATTTACTTTTACAAACTGCTTTAGCATATCCTAGAATGAAATTAATAGCACCAGCTGCAAATACAAATATGCTAAAAAATCCAATTACACAAGCAAGTCTAAAAATGCTAAAACTATGTAATTATGAGATTATTTCATCTGTTACAAAAGAGCTTGTATGCAAAGATGTTGGTGATGGAGCTATGGCAGAACCACAAGATATTTTTGATGCAACTTGTAAAGAACTTCTTAAAGTTGATTATTGGATAAATAGAAAAGTTGTATTAAGTGGTGGTGGAACTATTGAAAAAATTGATGATGTTAGATATCTTTCGAACTTCTCATCTGGAAAAATGGCTTCAAGTTTAGCTCGAGCTTTATATTATAAAGGTGCAGATGTTTGTTTAGTTAGTACTAGAGGTCATGAAAATTTACCAAAAGATATTCATATTATAAAAGTTGAAAGTTCAAATGAAATGTATGAGTACTTAGTTGATTCAATTAGAGTTGCTAAAAAAGGAGTTTTAACAAAACCCACTTTAATGGATAGTTCAAGCCCAACATTGATACTTAAAAAACCATATTTATTTATGGTGGCTGCTATTAGTGATTATCTTCCATCTTTTCCACAAGAGGGAAAATTAAAAAAAGAGTTAATTGGAACACAATGGAATTTAGAGTTAAAACAAAATATGGATATTTTAAAATCTCTTGATAAAGAGGGAATTATTTCTATTGGATTTAAAGCTGAGATGGATGAAACAACAGCACAAGATAATGCAATATCAATGCTTGAGAAAAAGAATCTTGATGGTGTTTGTTTAAATATTTTAAATGAGAACAACAATTTTGGAAGTGACACTAACAATATTGAATTGATTTTAAAAGATAATTCTTTTGCTTTTAATGGTGATAAATTAGATGTTTCTTTGAATATCTTAGCAAAATTGAAAGAAGAGTTTAAAGAGTATGAATAATTTAAAAACTGCTGTTCATATCGCAATGATTATGGATGGAAATGGAAGATGGGCAAAAGAGCGAGGTCTTAAAAGAACAGCAGGTCATGAAGAAGGTGCAAAAACAGTAAGAGCAATCACAGAATACTGTGCAAGCATAGATATAAAGTATTTAACTTTATATGCTTTTTCAACTGAAAACTGGGAACGTCCAAAACTTGAAGTTGAGTTTTTGATGAAACTTTTGGAAAAATATTTAAAAAATGAATTAGAAGTTTATTTAAAAAATAATATTAGATTCAAAGCAATTGGAGATTTAACAAGATTTTCAAAAACATTACAAGCAAGAATCAAAAAAACAGAAGATGAAACTTCAAAATGTACAGGGCTTACTCAAGTGTTAGCTTTAAATTATGGTTCAAAAAATGAAATTATACGAGCTATAAAAAAGTTAAATGAGCAAAATCTAGAAGTTACAGAAGAAAACTTAGAATCTTGTCTTGATACAGCAGGAATTCCTGCTGTTGATATACTTATTCGAACAAGTGGCGAAGTAAGACTTTCAAACTATTTATTATGGCAAAATGCCTATGCTGAAATGTTTTTTACTCAAACTTTTTGGCCTGATTTTACTCCTGCTGAACTTGATGATATAATCAGTGATTTTTCTAAAAGAGAGAGAAGATTTGGAGGTATTTAGTTTTATTTTTGGTGCGTGTTTTGGGTCGTTTTTAAATGTATTGATTTTAAAACTTCCTTTAAATCAATCCTTAATAACTAATACTAGAAGTAAGTGTCCCTCTTGTTCTCATACTATTTATTGGTATCATAATATTCCTCTTTTATCATATGTATTTTTACGAGCTAAGTGTGCATATTGTGGATGTAAAATCTCTTTTCAATATTTTTTTATTGAATTATTAAGTGCTTTTTTGACAATGTTTTTATATTTAAAATTAGGATTATCTCAAGAATTTATTTTTATGTGTTTGCTTTCTTATGTTTTAATAGTTTTATCTTTTATTGATTTAAAATACAAAGCAGTACCTGATTATTTACTATTAATGGCATTTGTTATATCTTTTTTTTCTAGTAGTTTTTCTTTATTTGAATCATTTAAAAATGCATTTTTATTTGCAGGAGCATTAGTTTTATTGAATTTTGTGGTAACTTTTTATATCCAAAATATAAAATCAAAACTTTTAAAAGATGAGTCTTTGAAAACTCAAGAAGCATTAGGTGAGGGTGACATTCCTATAATTGCAATGATAGGAGTGATTCTTGGAGTAAGTTCAGGAATTTTTGCTATATTTTTAGCCGCATTTTTTGCTATAATACCCTCAATCTATTCAAATTTAGTAAAAAAAGATATTCAAACTCCATTTATTCCCTATTTAGTTTTAGGATTTTTCACAGAGTATTTTTTTAGTTTAGAAACATTTATAAAGGCCTTTTTTTGAAATTAAATCATTATTTATATTCCCAGCTTGCAATTACTTTTTTCCCTATATTTTTGGGATTATTTTTTATTACATCAATTGTTTTTTTAGTAAAAATTGCATCATTAACATCAATTATTACAATAGATTTTTTTGAACTATTTAGACTTTATGCTTATGTAACTCCTCAAATTTTATTTTATACTATGCCAATTTCATTTTTTATATCATTAGTTATTACTCTAGCAAAACTTGCAAGTGAATATGAATTAACAGTTATTACATCGTTTGGATTAAATCCTATAAATATTTTAAAAATATTTTTACCATTAACTCTACTTTTATCAGCATTACTATTGGTTGTATCTGTGGGACTTATTCCTAAAACAAAGTTCTTAACAAAACAATTTCTAGATGTAAAAACAAAAGAAGCAAATTTTAATATAAAAGCTAGTGAGTTTGGTCAGAAATTTGGTGATTGGTTGATATATATAAGTGGTAAAAATAATAAAGTTTATGATGATGTAAAATTATTTAAAACAGAGCAAAAAAAAGATCAATTTATAATTAGTGATACAGCAATTTTAGATAATGATAAAGGAGCTTTAAGCTTCAAACTAAAAGATGGTAAGGCTTTTATTATTGATGATAAAGAGTTGAATCAAATTGATTTTACGTCAATGTATATAAACGATTCAATAGCTGATAGTAAACTAGGAGTCTTTACAGATACTTATACTTATTGGAAAAATAATATTAAAAAAGGTGTAGATATAGATGATTTAACATTTTTTATTTTAACTTCACTATTTCCTTTACTTTCACTTTTTTTAGTGATTACTTTTGGATATTTTAATCCAAGATATGAAAAAAATAGAGCAGTATTTTTCTCTTTAATAGCAGTTGTTTCATATTATGTTTTAATAAAAATAATTGGTGATAGAATTTTATTGCACGCTTTATATGTTATTCCAATAATTTGGCTTGCAGGTACATATGTTTTATACTCTAAAACAATAAAAAAAGAGTATTAAAGTAAAGATGAATTTAAAATTTGTAGTAGCTTATGATGGAAGTTTGTATCAAGGAAGTCAAAAACAACCCAATGGCTTAACCGTTGAAGATAAGCTTTTAAAGGCATTTAAAAAAATAAATATTGAAACAAATATTGTTTTAAGTGGCCGAACGGATAAAGAAGTTCACGCAACAGGACAAGTTTTTAACTGTATAGTTCCTGATTTCTGGACGGATTTTTTTAAGCTAAAAGAGGTTTTAAATAGAAATCTTCCAAGCTCAATAAAAATCTCAAAAATCTCAAAAGTTGCAGATGATTTTCACTCAAGATTCCATGCAAAAAAAAGAGTTTATAGATATATAATAACTTCAAAGCCTACAAATCCTTTTAATGATAAATTTATTACCTATGTTGAAAATATTGATGAAGAGTTATTAAAGCATGCAATAAAAGAGTTTATAGGAGTTTATGATTTTAAATATTTTCATAAAACTGGAAGTGATAAAGATATTACAATAAGAGAAATTTTTGATACAAGTTTTTATAAATATAGAGATATTTATGTTTTTAAATTTACTGCAAATTCTTATTTGAGATCACAAATTAGATTAATGGTTGGATTCTTATTAGCAATTAATGAGAATAAACAATCTATTGAAAATCTAAAAAAACAGCTAAGATTAGAAGGACACTTTTTTAAACTCCCATCAAAGGCGAATGGACTTTATTTAGCAAAAATAAAATATTGAAGGATTTAAATGTTTTTTAGAAAGAAGAAATTTTATACTCTTTTAGATATAAAAAATAAATTAGTTTTTACTCCTTTAATCTTCATTTTTATCTTATCAATTATTGCTTTTGTATCAATATATTTCTTTTTAGAGCATGAAAAAAGAAATAGAATAAGTATTCTTCTTCAAAATGAGAGTTTTTATAAAAATGATGTTTTAAAAAATTATATAGCAAGTATAAAATATAATACAAGTACAAATTTTGATGATATTGAAAGTGATTTAAGTAACTATATATATGAAATAATAGGTTTTATTAAAGCAAATATGTCTTTGAATAGTGAGTTTAATCTTGACTTATTAAAGCCTTATTTAAAGCAAATAGAAGCTACAAATAATATTAAATTTCTACTTTTTGATACTAATAATTATGAAGTTTTATTTGGAGAAGAAATTTTAGATAATCTAATAGAACTTACAAACTCAGAAAAGAAAACAGATAAGTTTAAAAAATATATGCTAAGAAATATAAGATATATTGGTGATAATAATCTTATGTACAGTATAGATAATCAAAAAAGAAATATACAGTTAAGTTATCTAAAAAATATAGAGTTTTTAAATATGTTTTTGGGAGCTTATTCAAAAATTGATGATATGAAACTTCTTACAAAAGAAGTGATTTTTGATTCGATTTATGCAAAAAGTAAAACTCTTCAAGAGTCCCATTTTTATTTTTATGATATGAATGAAGGAACTGTTTTTAACTACTATATGAAAGATGAGTTAAAAGAAGTTTCTCGAATTGAAAATTTTGAAGAGTCTAGTAAAAATGATTTTTCATATACTTTTACTAAATATCAATATAAAATTTTTATAAAAAATTCTCCTTTATCCAATGAAAAAAGAGAAATAGAAGAGCAATATCAAACAAAAATGGTTATGAGTTATCTTTTAGTTATATTTATTGCTTTATTGCTTATAACTTCTGCAAATATTTTTGGAAGATTTATTAATACTATTTTCAATAGATATAATAAAAGATTAGAAAGAAAAAATCTTTTATTTAAAAAATGGAAAGAAAGATACGAGCTGGCGATCATCGCTTCAAATGATGGTTTATGGGATATGAATTTAAAAACAAAAGAGATATTCTTTTCAAATAAATGGCTTGAAATGTTTGGATATAGCAGAAATGATATTCAAAATTTTGATCAATGGTTATCTTTAGTTCATGTTGATGATAAACAAAATGTTCTTCGTGAGTATGAAAAACATATTAACAAAAAAAGTGAACATTTTGTATGTGAATATAGATTGCAAGATAAAAATGGTAATTATAAATGGATTCTAGTAAGAGGTAAAGAGTTTAATTCAAATAGAATGTTAATGATGTCTATGAATATAGATGAAAGAATGAAATTAACAAAAGAGTTAAGAAATGTTGAATTATTAACTGAATTTGGAAGAATTGTAATTTTTAGATGGGAAAATGATGAGGATTTAACTGTAAAATTTGTTTCAAAAAGTATAAATGCCTATGGATATGAGGTTGATGATTTTCAGAAAAATATTAAATTTTTTGATTTTGTTTATAAAGATGATGTTGAACAGTTAGTAAGTACAATTAAAAAAGCAATTGATAGTGATTCAAACTCTTTTACTTCTATTCATAGAGTTATTGATAAAAATGAGCAAATAAAATGGATTTACAATAGAACTATTATTATTAAAGATGATAATGGAAACGTAATAGAGTTTTATGGATATTTAAATGATATTACAAAACTAAAAATGAATGAAGAAGAGTTAAAAGAAAAAGTAAAACTTCAACTAGAAAAAAATCTAGAAAAAGATAGATTATTAGTTCAACAAAATAAACTGGCTTCAATGGGAGAGATGTTAGGAAATATTGCTCACCAATGGAGACAGCCTTTAAATAATATAAATTTATTAATCTATTTTATAAGAGATTCATATGGAAAGATTTCTAAAGAAGAGTTAATTGATTTAATAAAAGATGCAAAATTACAGATTGATTATATGTCACAAACAATTGATGATTTTAGGAATTTTTATAAACCTTCAAAAGAGAAAAAACTATTTAATATAAAAGAATCAATTGTTCAAAGTGCAAAAATTGTAAATGCTTCTTTAGAGAAACATGCAATTAAATTTGAAATTTCTGGTGAAGAGTTAGAAATAGATAGTTATGAAAATGAGTTTGAACAAGTAGTAGTTAATATTTTAAATAATGCAATTGATGCGAAAATAGTAAAAAGTAATAGTGAAAAATTTAATGCAAGAATTAATATTAATATATTCAAAGAGAATGATAATATTATAATCTCAATATTTAACAACTGTGGTAATATAGATGAACAAATAATAGAGAGAATATTTGAACCATACTTTACTACTAAGTTTGAAGATCAAGGAACAGGAATAGGTTTATATATGACTAAAGTTATAGTTGAGAAAAATATGAATGGCAAAATAGAAGCTAAAAATTTAAATGATGGAGTAGAATTTATCATTAAGTTAAATGCTTAAAATTATTTTGGATATAATCTAATAATATACAATTTTAAGAGAGTAAAAATATGCAAAATTTTAAAACAAGAGTTTTATTGGTTGAAGATGAGGATTTAGCTAGAAAAACTTTATCTTTTTATTTGAATAATATTTTTGATGAGGTTGTTCTTGCAAAAGATGGAGCAGAGGGATTAGCTGCTGTTAAACAAAATTTTCAAAATAATGAGAATTTTGATTTAGTAATAACAGATCTTAATATGCCAAATGTAAATGGAATGCAAATGATTGATGAAATCTTAAAACTGCTTCCTAATCAAAGATTTATTATCGTAAGCGCACATAAGAACGAAGAGGACTTACTTAAACTTATAAACCTAAGAGTATCAGGTTATTTTGTAAAACCTCTAAATATCGATAATATGATGGATATGCTACAAAAAGCAAAAGAAGAAGTTATCCAAGATAAACAGCCTAAAACAAAAAATAAAAGTTTAATTCCTTTGAATAATTCTTATACCTTTGATTTACTAAGTAATAAACTTTACCATGATAATTTAATAGTAAAACTATCTAAAAAAGAATCAGAAATACTAGATGTGCTTATTAAAAATTTAGGAACTCTGATTCCTGTAGAAAAATTTAAAGAAATTGTTTGGAATGATGTAAATATAAATGACTCATCATTTCGAACAGTAATGAAAAGACTAAAAGATAAAATAAAAGATGATGATTTTATTATTTCCCATAAAGGTTATGGTTATATAATCGAAAAGGTTTTAGATAATAAATAAAAGAGCTTGGCTCTTTTATTTATATTAAGCTATCACTTCTTTTCTTAATTTTGCTTTTTGTCCTAAATATAAAAGAACAAAAATTGCAAAACCAATTAGATAAGAAACATGATGATCTCCTAGTCCTAATTTTGCTTCCATGATTCTTGGTAAAAACATAAATGGAACAATAGTTATAAATAGAATTCTTTCTATTATATTTGTTTTAGTTAAGAAATACCCCATTGTTGCACACGAAAATGCAATCATTCCCGCAAACGCAGTTATAAAAATCACACCTATATCTATAGGATTTGTAATCCATACCCAACCAATTGGATCACTTGGATTTGATGCATCTATTCCTGAAATTAATAGTAATTCAGGGTTAAAGAAAAACATAAATGGTAAAAGTGCTGTTCTAATATTGTAAATAAATCCAATAATTCCTGTTTTCATTGGGTCTGCTTTTGCAATACCTGCTGCTGCATAAGCAGCAAGTCCAACAGGTGGTGTAACATCAGCTAGAATACCAAAATAGAAAACAAATAAGTGAGCTGCAATTGCAGGAACTAAATATCCATTATCAGCAGCTAGTGTTAAAATAACAGGAGCAGTTAATGATGCCATTACAATATAGTTTGCAGTTGTTGGTAATCCCATCCCTAAAATAATAGAAATTAAAGCTGCTAGAACTAATATAGCAAAAATGTTTCCATCTGCTAATGTTTCTACAACATCAAGTAAAACTTGTCCAAGACCAGTTAATGTGATAGTCCCTACAACAATACCTGCAAGTGCAGTAGCAATTGCAATTGGAACCATATTTTTAGCACCACTTATCATACCTGCTAAAATATCTACTAAACCACTAAATAAAATTTCTTTAGTAATTCTCTCTTTTGCTAAAAAAGCTCTGAATGGATGTTGCACAACCATTAAAAGCATTAAAAGCATAATTGCATTAAATGCAGCACTAGCAGCACTTTGTCTTAGTACAATTAAAGTATAAAGTAAAAAGAAAATTGGAATTAAATAGTGAATACCTTTAATAAATGTTTCCCATTTTTTTGGAAGGTCTTCTGCTTTCATTCCTTTTAATCCTAATTTTAATGCTTCTAAGTGAACAATATAAATTAGTGCAAAATATGCAACAAAAGCTGGAATAAATGCAGCAATAACAACATCACTATAGGCCATACCTAAAAATTCTGCCATAATAAAAGCAGCAGCTCCCATAATTGGAGGCATTAATTGACCCATTGTAGAAGCTGAAGTTTCAACTGCTCCTGCTTGTTCTGCTTTAAATCCTGTTTTTTTCATTAAAGGAATCGTAAAGGTTCCTGTTGTAACTGTATTGGCAATTGAACTTCCACTCATAATTCCTGTAAATCCAGAAGCAACAACTGCAGCTTTTGCAGGACCACCTCTATATTTTCCAAGTAATGCATAAGCTAAGTTAATAAAGTATTCACCAGCTCCTGCTTTATCTAATAATGATCCAAAAAGAACAAATAAGAATACAAATCCAGCAGAAACACCAAGTGGAACACCAAATACTCCTTCTGTTGTTAAATACATATGTCCTGCAAGTTTATTTAAACTAGCACCTTTATGAATTATTAATTCGGGCATATATGGACCTAAGAAAGAATAAGCTAAAAATATAATTGCGATTATACTTAATGCTAATCCTAAAACTCTTCTTCCCGCTTCTAGTAAAATAACAATTGCAACTACTGCTATAAATATATCACTTTCTGTATAATCACCTGGTCTTAAAGATATTTCATTATAAAAAACAGCAATATAAGAAGCTGTTCCTAAGCCAATGGCTGCAAATGTATATCCAAACCATCTAATTTTTGTTAGAAAATAAGGTTTTCTCATCATTGGATAGATTAAAAATGCTAAAACCATACCAAATGATAAGTGAACTGATCTTGAAATTGTTGAGTTTACAGGCTCAATTACGATATATAATTGAAATAAAGACCATGCAAGGGCAATTACAGAAATAAGCCAAAATTCATAATGTTGTGAACCAAAGACTCTTTGTCCTTCTAGTTCATTCAAAATAGCTTCAGTTTCGTGTAGTTCTTCAGCTTCAAGTTCGGAAATTTTATGAGGTTTTTCTTCATAAATCGCCATGGGAGATCCTTTTTAATGTAAAGTAAGTATTCTTTTCATACTTCATTCAAATTTTGTTTAAATGAAGTATAAAAATAGTTTATCTAAGGAAAAAATCCTTAGATAATATTTATTTAGCTTGTAATAATCCAGCTTCTTGGAAATATTTTTTAGCACCTTCATGTAAAGGAGCAGATAATCCATCAAGTAGAGATTCTTTTGTAATATCAGCATATGCAGGGTGTAATTTTTTAAATTCGTCAAAGTTTTCTAAAATAGCTTTAACAACTGTATAAACGGCATTTACACTTACATCATCACTTGTAACTAATACAGCTTTAACTCCAAATGTAGGAATTGGTTCAGGGTTACCATCATAAATTCCACCAGGAACATTTGCTTTTGCAAAATATGGATATTTTTTAATTAAAGAATCAACATTAGCTCCAGCAATTGGAGTAATTTTTACATCAACTGAAGTTGATGCATCTTTAATATTTGCAGTTGGATGTCCTACCATATAGAAGTAACCATCAATTTTATTATCTCTTAATGCATCTGGCATTTCAGAAGCTTTTAATGCTCCAGCGAATGCTAAATCTTCTTTTTTGATTCCACTTGCATCAAATAATGTTAAAGCAGTTGCTTCATTTCCTGATCCTGGATTTCCAAGGTTAATTCTTTTACCTTTAATATCCATAATAGAATTAATGTTTGCATCTTTTCTAGTAACTAAAGTTAATAATTCAGGGTAAATAGCCATAACTGATTTTAACTTAGGAATAGCAGCACCTTCAAAAGCACCTTGTCCTTTACTAGCTTGGTATACAACATCTGATTGAACGATACCAAAATCTAATTCACCATTTTTGATTGTATTTACATTATAAACAGATCCACCAGTTGATTCAACAGAACATCTGATTTTTGTTTCTTTTTTGTATTGATTAACTAATCTACAAATAGCTCCACCTGTTGGATAATAAGTACCTGTAACTCCACCTGTTCCAATAGTAACAAATTCAGCAGCAAATGCTGGGATTGATAACATTCCTACTAATGTAGCTGTAACAATTTTTTTACCCATAGGGATTCCATTACTTTTCATCATTTTTTCTCCTTAGTTGTAGTTATGTAAAAGTTTTGATTTATACATTGATTAATTATATCACTAAATTATTAATAATCAAATAGTTATAAATAAAAGATAAATTACATATTAATTGTATGTAAATTACAATCTATGATAATTTAACATAGAAAAAGTTTATTTTGACTTAATTAAATATCAAATAATTTCATTAGCTGTATAGAAAATATATATTGGTAATTTTAAAAATTAGAAATAAAATACTTGACAAATAAAGACTCAATAGGTTATAATTCTTTAGCAGTTTAAGATACTGAGTGCTAAATTATGAAAATGGTCGTAGTTATGATAGATAAAAAAGAGTTTTTATTACAATCTATTATTAGAGCTTATATTGAGCATTTAGAACCTATTGGTTCTACTCAATTGAAATCTATGTATGATATTACTTATTCACCAGCAACAATTAGAGGATACTTTAAAAAGTTGGGAGAAGAAGGTTATCTTGCACAAGAACATATAAGTAGTGGAAGAACTCCAACAACTGAAGCTTTAAAACAATATTGGCAAACAAAACTTGATTTTAAGTTAAGAGGTATAAATCTACGAGCATTAGAATATTTTGCTTCAAATATAGGGCTGTCTGTTTTTATAAAAAAAGAAAAGTCTGATGTATTAAAAAACATTTTAAATGTAGAAAAGAAATATATGATATTAGAATTTTCTTCATTTGCAATAAGTGTTAAATATTCAGATGCACTTTATAGATTTTTGAATGATATGATAGGTTTAGATTTAAAAGATATTACTAGAATTTCAAAAGATGTTGGTGCATATGAGGTTTATGAATCTATAAACCAAACATTGCAAAATTCAGATTTTCAGATTTTTAATTATAAAGAGTTTTTAACTTTAGCTTTAAATTATAATTTTGATGAATATACAATTAATAAGTTTCTAAAAGGTCAAATTTTAGATGAGTTAAATGAGGGTTTGCATTTTGAAAAAATTTTACCCGCTGATTATATTGGAATTTGTAATTATTGCAAAATCAATAATGAAGATGTGAAAATGTTAGTTATTGGTGAATTACCAAAAGATTATGAATATTTTTATGAAAAAATTACAACTTTTTAGGAGATAAATGTGAGTGAAGAAAAAAAAGAAGAACTAGTACAAGAAGAAACAATTGAACAAGAAGTTCAATCAGAAGTGGTTGAAGAGACCAAAGAAGTGAGTTTAGAAGATAAAATTGCTGCTTTAGAGCAACAACTAAAAGATACTGAAGATAAATATTTAAGAGTTCATGCAGATTTTGAAAATATTAAAAAAAGATTAGAAAAAGAAAAATATCAAGCTATTGATTATGCGAGTGAAAAATTTGCAAAAGATTTATTAGCTCCAATTGATTCACTTGAAATGGCGCTTCAATCAGCAAACGTTGAATTAGATGCCTCTGAATTATTGACAAAATTAAAAGAAGGTATTTCTCTTACTATTAAGAACTTTAATACAACTTTTGAAAAACATAATATTTCGAAAATTGAAACAGATGGTGAATTTGATCCAAATGTACACAATGCAGTAATGCAAGTAGATAGTGAAAATCATGAAACAGGTCAAATAGTTAGTGAATTACAAAAAGGTTATATGTTAAAAGATAGACTTTTAAGACCATCTATGGTTAGTATAGCTAACTAGTCTTAAATAATTTTCTGACCGTAATGTCATAAAACTAGATAGATTTGAAAAGATATAAATTAAATAAAAAATAAAACTTGATAAGGATATAAAATGAGTAAAGTAATTGGTATAGATTTAGGAACAACAAACTCTTGTATAGCAGTTTATGAAGGTGGGGAAGCTAAAATTATCCCTAATAAAGAAGGAAAAAACACAACTCCTTCAATCGTTGCATTCACAGATAAAGGTGATGTTTTAGTTGGTGATCCTGCAAAAAGACAAGCGATTACAAATCCTGAAAAAACAATTTATTCTATTAAAAGAATTATGGGTCTAATGATGGATGAGCCAAATGCAAAAGAAGCTCAATCAAAAGTTGGATATAAAATTGTTGATAGAAGTGGTGCTGCAGCTGTTGAAATTGGTGGAAAAGTTTATACACCACAAGAAATTTCTGCAAAAATTTTAGGAAAATTAAAAGCTGATGCTGAAGAATATTTAGGTCAACCTGTAAATGACGCTGTTATTACAGTTCCTGCATACTTCAATGATGCACAAAGAAAAGCAACTCAAGAAGCTGGAACAATTGCTGGACTTAATGTATTAAGAATTATCAACGAACCAACAGCTGCATCTTTAGCTTATGGTTTAGATAAAAAAGGTGAAGAAAAAGTTCTTGTTTACGATTTAGGTGGAGGAACATTTGACGTTACTGTTTTAGAAATTGGTGATGGAACTTTTGAAGTTTTATCAACTGATGGAAATGCTTTCTTAGGTGGAGATGACTTTGATAATAGAATTATTGATTGGTTAGCAAAAGAGTTTAAAGATGAAAATGGTTTTGATGTTAAAAATGACAAAATGGCATTACAAAGATTAAAAGATGCTGCTGAAAATGCTAAAAAAGAGTTGTCATCAGCTGAATCAACAGAAATCAACTTACCATTTATCTCTATGGGAAGTGCTGGTCCTGTTCACTTAGTAAAATCATTAACAAGAGCAAAATTTGAGTCTATGACTGAAGATTTAATTGCTGAAACTTTAGAGCACATTAAAACTGCACTTAAAGATGCTGGATTAGATAAAGGTGAAATTCAAGAAATTATTATGGTTGGTGGATCTACTAGATTACCAAAAGCAAATAAAGTTGTTAGAGAATTCTTTGGAAAAGATTTAAATAAAGGTGTAAATCCTGATGAAGTAGTAGCTGCGGGAGCTGCAGTGCAAGCTGGAGTTTTAAAAGGTGATGTTAAAGATGTATTATTACTAGACGTTACTCCTTTATCACTTGGAATTGAAACTTTAGGTGGAGTTATGACTAAATTAATTGAAAAAGGAACTACAATTCCTGTTAAAAAATCTCAAGTATTTAGTACAGCTGAAGATAATCAACCTGCTGTTTCTATTCACGTTTCTCAAGGTGAGAGAGAGTTCGCAAGAGATAATAAATCTTTAGGTATGTTTGAACTTTCAGATATTCCAGCAGCAAGAAGAGGTGTTCCTCAAATTGAAGTAACATTTGATATTGATGCAAATGGTGTTTTAAATGTAAGTGCCAAAGATAAAGGAACTGGAAAAGAAAATAAAATTACAATTTCAGGAAGTTCAGGATTAAGTGATGCTGAAATTGAAAAAATGGTTCAAGAAGCAGAAGCAAACAAAGAGTCTGATGCTAAGAAAAAAGCTGTAATTGAAGCTAGAAATCAAGCAGATGCATTATTACACTCAACTAGAAAAACATTAGAAGAGAATGAAAATGCAGTTTCTGAAGAAGAGAAAAATGCTATTATTGATGCAGCTGCCCAACTTGAAGAAGTTTTAAAAGATGACAATGCAACAAAAGAGCAAATTGAAGAAAAAGTAAAAACTTTAACTGAAAAATCTCATAAATTAGCAGAAGCTATGTATAAAAAAGAAGGTGGAGAGGCCGGTGCTCAACCAAACCAAAAAGCTAAAAAAGATGACGATGATGTTATCGATGCTGAAGTAGAGTAAATCTCTGCTTCATGCAAACTCTATTTATTATATTAATACTCTTTTTAATCTCAATATTTTCTGTACTTTTATATTTTAAAACAAAAGTTAATAGACTTGATTTATTAAATTCTGGGGAATGCCCAACTTGCAAACAAAAAAGAAAAACATTTTTTGATAAAAACACAAATACTACTTTTACAAGTGAAGTTATATCAAGTAGAGTTTTAAAAAACCATGGATGTTCAGGTGTTATTGAAGTTGAATACTCTTGTAAAAACTGTGGATTAAAAGAAGTGCACTCTATAAACTCATCATCAAATTGTGGTGTATGAAAAACTCAGTATTAATTCTTTTATTTTCTACTTTTCTATTTTTTGGATGTTCAAATAAAAATGAAATTAAAAAAATAGAACTTATTGAAAAAGTTGATTTAGAAAAAAAAGAGGCTTCAAATAGAATGGAGCTAACAAATTTTTATGATATAGAAGGATTTTTTGAAGATGATTTAAATTATGCTTTAGATGTTTTTAAAAAGGATTGTAAAAGATCTAAAAGATATGTTTTTTTTAAAGATATTTGTCATAAAGCCCAGTTTGAAACAGATGGAAGAAAATTCTTTATTATAAATTTCCAACCATATAAACTTTATGATAGTAAATCAAGTGATGAAGGAATAATAACTGGATACTACGAACCTCTTTTGTATGGAAGTTTAACAAAAACTAAAAGATATAAATATCCAGTTTATAAAATTCCAAAAAATTTAATTATTTCTGATGATGCAAAATTAAAAGATTATAAATTAAGAGGAAAAATTATTGAAAATAAAATAGTGCCTTATGATACAAGAGCACAAATAGAAGCAAATCCAAATAATCCAAATCTTGAAGTAATTGCTTATGTAGATGATAAATATGATTTGTTTTCATTACATGTTCAAGGCTCTGGAAAAATACAATTAGAAAATGGAAAAATAATTAATGTAGGCTATGGGCAACAAAATGGTTGGCCCTTTACAGGTATTGGAACTTATATGCTTGAAAAAGGATATGTTACTAGAAATGAAATGTCTATTCAAGGAATTAAAAACTTTTTTATAAAAAATCCTTCAAAAATAGATGAAGTTTTAAATATAAATGATAGTTATATCTTTTTTAGAATTTCAAAAGATGGTGCTGCAGGAAGTTTAGGTAGTGTTTTAACTGCAAAAAGAAACTTAGCGGTAGATTCTGATTTTATAGCTCTTGGAATGCCTGTATTTTTAAATACAAAAAACCCTGTAACAAAACAATCAATAAATCAACTTATGGTAGCAGCAGATGTTGGTGGAGCAATTAAAGGTGAAATTAGAGCAGATTTTTTCTGGGGATTTGGTCCTGAAGCATTTGATTATGCAGGAAGAATGAAAGAAAAAGGGAAAATGTATATATTAATGCCTAAAAAATAGTTGTTGCTTACATGCAACAACCATTTCCACAACAATTATCTCTAGCGTCACTATAAAATGAGATCACAAAATTATTAAACATTTCTTGAACTTCAAACTTATGTTTTTTACAAAATTCTTTATTCATAATATTATTCATTTCTATTGCTTTTAATAATGCTTCATCTTTTGATTCAAATGTTAAATTATTTTTTAAATTACTATTTTTAAAGCAAGCACACTGATTTGCTACAACTATTTTATACATAAAATTCCTTTATAAACTTAATAAATTATAAACGCAAGGGTATCCAAATTTTTATTAAAGCAATTTAAGAAGAAAATATGGATAGAATAATAAAAAAATTAACTTTAAAAAGGAAAATAATGCATATAACAAATCTAATTTCTCAATACTTTGGAAAATTTGCTAAAAAAGAATTTCCATCTTTTTTTCAGGAGATTATAAATGCATCTTATGTTAAATTGATGAAATTAAATATGAGTGAATTTAAAAATGTAAAACACTATAAATCTTTAAATGCTTTATTTACAAGAGAATTAGTTATAAAAAGAGAAATTGATGAGAATAAAGATGTAGTTATTTCTCCCTCAGATAGTTTGATTACAGAGTGTGGAAAACTTCAAGATGATACTGCTTTACAAATAAAAGGTATGGCATATAGTGTTGAAGAGTTATTAACTTATTATTGTACTTCTAATTTTGAAAAAATAAAAGATGGTTCTTTTATGAACTTTTATTTATCACCAAAAGATTATCATAGATATCACGCTCCTAGTGATTTTAAACTAAAAAAATTAATTCATGTTCCAGGAAAACTTTATCCTGTAAATTTAAAATATCTAAATAAAGAGTTCGAATTATTTGTTCAAAATGAAAGAGTTATTTTAGAGTGTGAGCATAATGAAAAAATATTTTATATGGTTTTTGTGGGTGCTTTAAATGTTGGCCAAATGGTATTTGAATTTGAAGATAGAGTTGAAACAAACCGTGATGCAAAAGAAATAAAAGTTTATGAATATGATAATATTGAAATAACTAAGGGTGATTGTTTAGGATATTTTAAAATGGGCTCAACTATAGTGATGATTTGGGAAAAAGATTCTGTAGAAATAGAGAATTTACTAAATAGTGATGTTAGATTTGGGCAAAAAATAGCAAAGATAGTATAAAATAATAAAAAATAAATTTATTAAAGTAGTAAATGATGAATAATAAGATTTTCCTAAAAATTGGTTGGATGTTTATACTTGGGCTTTTAGCTTATTTATTTTTTGTTGTATTTTTTCTATCACCAAAAATAAATAGTTATTTAAGTGATACAGAAATAAATAATTCAAAAATACAATTTAGTAAATTAGTATCAATTATAAATAGTAAGACAAGAACAATTGAAGATAATGATAGATTATTAAATGAAATTCAATTGTTATTGACAAGTACAACACTTGGGAAAACAGGTTATATTTACATTTTAGATAGTACGGGTAAGGTTATTTTTGATCCAAGTGGTGAGTTTGAATCTCAAGAGATTTCTAAAATAACACTACCTAGCGCTAATAATAGTCTATTATTTGATGAAATTAGAAACTCATATAGTAAGCGCCAAGTTTTTGAGTATGATTGGAATAGAATATATGATCCTTTTAATTATACTTATAAAAAAATCTCTTGGATTGAATACAATCAAAAAATGGATTGGTATATAGTCTCTTCAATTTATAAAGAAGATTTTTCTAGTTTTATTGATGGGATTAATTCTTTAATTTTAAATATTTCAATGGTTTTATTTGGTGTTTTATCTATGATTGGAATTTTTATTGCAGTTAAAGTTATTGTTCCTCTTAATAAGATGTTTTCTGAAGTTCAAAAAGTTAGTCAAAATGGAAATGAATTTACTAATGGTGTTAAATCAAAAGATGAAATTGGATTTCTTGCAAGTCAATTTAATACTTTATTAGACCAAGTAGAAAATAATAGAAAAACTTTAGATGAACATGTACAAATTAAAACAAAAGAGATTCAAAATAAGTTATATATTGATGAATTAACAAATTTGAAAAATAGAACTTCACTTGAAGATGATATAAAAAATGATGATTTTGTCTCAATTGCTTTAATAGATATAGATTCCTTTGATGATATAAATGAACTTTATGGGTTTTCTACTGGTAATTTAGTATTAATAGAAGTTGCAAAAGTTTTAAATGAATTTGCAATAAAATATAATGTAAATGTTTATAGGTTTTATGGAAATGTTTATTGTTTAGCAGATAAAAGAATGATGGGCTTTTCTAGATATGATGAATTTGTAAATGATCTTTGTAAATTATTTAAAAATAGAGCAATACATATTGAAGAGTTATCTTTAGATATTTTTATAAATATTACATTAGGTATTTCAATTGCACAAGAAGAACCTGTAAAAACAGCAGGAATTGCACTTAAAAAAGCTAAAAAAAATAATATGAAATTTTTTGTTTATAATAATGAAATTGATACAAAAGATGTAATAAAAAAATCTATGCATTGGCGAGAAAAAATAAAAGTGGCAATTGAAGAAAACAATGTTATACCATTTTATCAACCAATTTTTAATAGAAACAATGAAATTGTAAAATATGAAACGTTAATGAGGCTTAAGGATAAAAATAATGATGGCGAAACAGTTTATCTAAGTCCTTATTTATTTTTAGATGTTTCAGTTAAAACAAAACAATACTTACAATTATCAAATCAAGTTATTTCAAAAGCATTTGCTGATTTATCAAAAACTGAAAAACAAGTCTCTTTAAATTTGAGTTTTAAAGATATTTTAGATACAGATTTTGTAATTTCTTTAGATAAAAATCTTGATAAAATAGATAATGAAAAAAAAGAGCAAATTGTTTTTGAAATATTAGAGAGTGATTATATTACAGACTATAGTTTATTAGAAGAGTTTGTAATAAAATATAGAAATCAAGGTATAAAAATAGCCATTGATGATTTTGGTACAGGATATTCAAATTTTGCTCATATTTTAAAAATAAGACCAAATTATATAAAAATTGATGGTTCTTTAATAAAAAATATTAATACCGATAAAAACTCATATGAGCTTGTAAAATCTATAATTGATTTTTCTAAAGCTTTAAATATAAAAGTAATTGCAGAGTATGTTCATTCAAAAGATGTGTATGATGCAGTTTTAGATTTAGGTGTAGATGAATTCCAAGGATTTTATTTAGGGGAACCATCTTTAAATATTGAATAATTTTAATAAAACAAAAGTTTATTGTTGTAGAATTAAGATAAATAAAATAAAAGGATTAATATGTCTACTATTACAGAACTAGGGAACTTAGCACTTGCTGGTACGAAAAAAGGTAAAATTTCTATTTCTAATGTAACTGAGCCTTATGGAAAAGATACAGCAGATATCGTAAGTATTGGTATTTCTTTAAATGGACAAGATATTCAATGGAAATCTCATATTCCTTATGAAAATTTAGAAGATGTGATTGCAATATTACAAAATGCATTGGATGCAAAAAAGTAGATTTGACATTTTTATGAAATAATTTTGTGATATAATATCCTTTTAGAGAGGATTAATTATGTCACAGAAGAAAATTATAGGTAGAAGAGAAATCGTTTCTATTTTGGATTTAGAATTATTTGAATTAGATGCAAAAATAGATACGGGTGCAGATTCTAATTCTTTACATTGTGATGATATTTATATTGATGATGAGAAATTTGTACATTTCAAATTATTAGATAAAGTTCATCCAGCTTACCATGGTAAAAAAATAAAATTACCACTTTATAAACTAAAAAAAGTAAAAAGCTCAAATGGAACAGTTCAACTAAGAGCTTCAATCCAAATTACAATATCTTTTTTTGGGAAAAAATACAAAACTGACATTTCACTAACTGATCGTTCTGATATGAAATATCCAATGCTAATAGGAAGAAAATTTTTAGCTAATCGTTTCTTAGTTGATGTTTCAAAAGAATATCTTACCAAAACCATATAAAAAAGGGCCATCCATGAGAATTTATATATTATCAAGAAATAAAGAATTATATTCAACAAAAAGATTATTTGAAGAGGCAACTGCAAAAGGTTGGGAAGTAAGAGTAATTGATTATTTGAAATGTACAATAGAAATTATGAAAGGTGAATTGGTTGTAAATTATCAAGGTAAGGTATTACCAATTCCTGATGCTATAATTCCAAGAATTGGAGCTAGTAGAACATTCTATGGCGCTGCAATGGTGAGACACTTTGAAATGTTAGATGTTTTTTCTACAACAGGGAATTTAGCACTTACAAGAAGTAGAGATAAATTAAGAAGTTTACAAGTTCTATCAAAAAATGATGTAGATATGCCAAGAACTGTATTTGCTTCAAATAAATCAAATGCAAAAGATGTTATTGAATTAAGTGGAGGAGCACCCTTAGTTCTAAAAATTCTTGAAGGTACTCAAGGTGTCGGAGTTGTTTTAGTAGATAGTGAAAAAGCTGCTAAATCAGTTCTTGATGCATTTTATGGGATGGATGTAAACTTACTTGTTCAAGAGTATATAGAAGAAGCAGGAGGAGCTGATATTAGAGCTTTTGTTGTAAATGGCGAAGTAGTTGGTGCTATGAAAAGACAAGGTGCTGAGGGTGATTTTAGATCAAATCTACACCAAGGTGGAAGTGCAACTGCATATAAACTTAATAGAAAAGAAAAAGCAACAGCAATAGCAGCAGCTCGTGCTATGGGATTAGGAGTTTGTGGCGTTGATATGATTCCATCAGCTAGAGGTCCTTTAGTAATGGAAGTAAACTCAAGTCCAGGATTAGAAGGAATTGAAAAATCAACAAGTATTAATATCGCAGCAAAAATTATGGAATTTATTGAAAAAAGTGTAAGACCAGGTGGCCCTGAAAATTTACAAAAAAGAAAAATCAAAAAAGATAATATTGGAGCTTAAAAAATAATGCTAAGTTCAAAACTAATAATTGCAAATACAGAGATTTTAAAAGGCACAAGAGTTACAATAAATTTAGAGTTACCAAAGCTTTATAATACACCTACAAACTTGCCACTTAGGGTAATAAGAGGTAAAAAAGATGGTCCTATTGTTTTTGTAAGTGCTGCAATTCATGGGGATGAATTAAATGGTATTGAGATAATTAGAAGATTAAGAAAGTTAAATATTTTAAATAAATTAAAAGGTACTTTGATTTTAGTTCCAATTGTAAATGTTTATGGAATTATGAATCTTTCTCGATATTTGCCAGATAGAAGAGACTTAAATAGAAGTTTCCCTGGAAGTATAAAAGGTTCACTTGCAAGTAGAGTTGCTAAGGTTTTCTTTGATGAAATTGTAAGTCGTTGTGATTTAGGAATAGATTTACACACAGCATCAATTCATAAATCAAATCTTCCACAAGTAAGAACAAATATAGATAACGAATATACATTTAATCTAGCAAAAGCTTTTGAAGCACCTGTTGTTTTACACTCTGAGCTAAGAGATGGCTCACTTCGTTCTGTTGCTCAAGATGCGGGAGTTCCTATTTTGCTTTATGAAGCAGGTGAAGCATTAAGATTTGATGAAGTTTCTATTAGAATTGGGGTTAAGGGAATAATAAATGTTCTTCGAGAAATGAATATGCTTCCTCATTTAGTTAAGAAAAATGTTAAAACACCAATAATTACAAGAAATAGTACTTGGATAAGATCAAATGAAAGTGGAATGCTAAGAACCATAAAAGCTCTTGGTGATATTGTTAAAAAAGATGAAATAATAGCTTTTATAGATGAACCATTAGGTGATGATAGTTTTGAGATAAAAGCTCTTTTTGATGGAGTTATTATTGGGAAATCAGAAATTCCTTTAGTTCAAGAAGGTGATGCGATTTTTCATATTGCAAAACTAAAAGATTTAGAGAGTGCTGAGACTAAACTAGAGTATTTTAATGAAAATGCAATTGGTCAAAGTGAATTTTATGAACTTAATAATGAAGAGATTATAGAGTAAGTGAAAGCTCTACTTTTTGTCTTTTTATTTATTAATCTTTATTCAAAAGAGATAATAGGAAGTATCGATAAGCTTGATTTTCCTCTTTTGAATATTGAAAATGTAGTAACAAGAGTTGATACAGGTGCTACAAACTCATCAATTCATTGTACAAATATTGAAAAAATTAATGATAAATTTGTTAGATGTAATATTTTAGGAAAAGAAAGTCTTACAAAAGAAATCTCTAAAATTAAAGAAGTTAAAAGTTCAAATGGAGTATCTCAAAATAGATATTTTATAAAAACTGAAATTGTAATTTTAGGAAAAACTTATATTTCTGAGCTCTCTTTAAATGATCGCTCTTCTATGACTTATCCTTTTTTACTAGGAAGAGATATTTTAATTCAAGATTTTATTGTGGATGTAAGTAAAGAAAATTTATCTTTAGATTTTAAAGAAAGAACTAAAAACTAATAGTTTATAGTCTCTCTTAATTCTTGTTGCCATAGTGCCATTCCACCAAATAAATGGGCTGTATTTTTATATCCTTGTTCTATTAAAAAGTTTCCTATTGTTCTTGTTCTATTTGCATGGGCACAGATTAATACAAAAGTTTGATCTTTTGATCTTACTATTTTTTCAAACTCTTTCATCCAATTCTCAACATCGTGATTTCCATATTCATCAAAAAATGTCATTAAATGAGCATTTTTTATAACACCTGTTCTTTTGAATTCATCTACTCTTCTTACATCAATCATTACTATATTATCATCTATCATTTTTTCAACTATTTTAGGTTGTAAATCAACTAAATTATTCATAAAAATCCTTTAAATAAAAAGAGATACTAACATAAAATATATAATAAAAACTTATAAAATGAAAGAAAAATTTACTTATAAAAATCATATAAACAAACTCTTTACAAAGATAATATATAATTAAAAAAAATTAAAAGGTAGATTAATGAAGAAAATATTATTAATAATGCTATTTAGTGTTATTTCTATTTTTGCTTATGAAGAATTAACTGTTGATAACTTTGATTCAAAAATAAAAGATAAAAATGTAATTATAGATTTTTATGCAGTTTGGTGTCCACCTTGTAAAATATTAGCAAGTAATTTAGAAGATTTTGATTTAGTAAAACCTGATAATGTTGAAATTTTTAAAGTAAATATTGATGATCAGTTAGTATTAGCAAAAAAATATGGAGTTTCAAAACTTCCAACTTTGGTTTATTTCAAAAATGGAAAACCAATAAATGATTATGTTGGTGTTTTAAGTGTTGAGGAATTAAAACAAACTTCTGATGAAAATTTTAAATAAAGATAAATAAATGAAAAAAATATTCCTTTTACTATTGGCTTTTATATACTCTTTTTCTTTAGAGCTAAGCCAAGATTTTTTAGAACCTGAAGATGCATTTAAAACAAGTTTTACAAAAAATAAAGATAGTTTAAACTTTAAATTGGATTTAGGTCGTGATATATATTTATATGATGACAAATTAAAAGTGTTTATTTCCAAACCTCAAAAAATAGAGATTACTGAAGAAGTAAATATTCCAAAGCCTGAAGCTTATCAAGAGTTTATAGTACTTTTTAATAATTTAGATTTGACTATTCCTTTTTCACTTCTAAAATCAAAAGTTGAATCAGCAAAATATGAAATTACAGTTCATTTTCAAGGTTGTTCAAAAGCAGGACTTTGTTACGCTCCTATGAGTGAAAAATATCTTTTAGAACTTGATGGAACTATTGCAAAACAAGAAGTAAAAGAAGAAGTGCTAGTTGTACAAACACCTGTTGAAAACACCAGTTTAAATGAAACAGATACAATTGCAAATAGTTTAAAAGATGGGAATATATTATTAATATTAGCAACATTCTTTGGGTTTGGATTATTGCTATCTTTAACTCCTTGTGTTTTCCCTATGATTCCAATTTTATCGTCAATTATTGTTGGAGCTTCACAAAAAGAGAAAATGACAGCTAGTAAAGGATTTTTTCTTTCATTAGTTTATGTTTTATCAATGTCACTTGCATATACAATAGCAGGTGTAATTGCCGGAATTTTTGGAGCAAACTTACAAGTGGCTTTACAAAATCCTTATGTTTTAGTTGTATTTGCTTTAATATTTGTAGCCCTTGCTTTTTCAATGTTTGGTTATTTTGAAATAAGACTTCCTGCATCTATTCAAACAAGATTAAATAAAACAACAGATGGAAAAGAGAAACAAGGAATTACTGGAATTGCAATTATGGGATTCTTATCAGCTTTAATAGTTGGGCCTTGTGTTGCTCCTCCACTAGCTGGTGCTTTAGTTTATATTGGTCAAACAGGTGATGCAGTTCTTGGTGGGGCTGCTTTATTTGTAATGAGTTTAGGAATGGGAGTTCCACTATTACTTATTGGACTTGGTGCTGGAAGATTTATGCCAAAACCAGGTGGATGGATGGAAGGAATCACAAGAATCTTTGGAATTGTGATGTTAGGTGTTGCTATTTGGTTACTTGATAGAGTTTTAGATGCAAGTGTGATTATGTATCTATGGTCATTCTTACTTCTTGGAACGGCTATTTATTTAAGAGTTTATAAACATATAATCTCCCAATTAATAACCCTTGTAATTTTTCTTTTAGGTGTTGTTTTATTCATAGGAGCAATTAGTGGGGCTATTAATCCTCTTAATCCTTTGGAAAAATTCACATCTTCAAAATCTGTACAAGTAGATAGTGAAAAACTAAAATTTACAAAAATAAAAAATATTGAAGAGTTAAATTTAGCTATAAAAAATTCAACAAAACCAGTGATGCTAGACTTTTGGGCTTCTTGGTGCGTTGCTTGTAAAGAGTTAGAAGAGATTACTTTTAAAGATGAAGCTGTAATTGCAAAACTTCAAAACTTCACACTTTTAAAAGTAGATGTAACTGCTAATAGTGATGATGATAAGGCCTTACAAAAAATGTTTGGCGTTGTTGGGCCACCTGCTTTAATATTTTGGGATAAGAATGGTAAAGAAGTTAATTCATCGAAAATTGTAGGTTATAAAAATCCTAAAGATTTCTTAGAAATTATAAATAAAAACTTTTAAAAGAGGAACTCTCCTCTTTTAAGTTTTTAGTTTTTTTGTTCACTTGCTAGTTTTAAACCTAAAACTATAAAAACAATACCGCTTGTTTTATTCATATATGATAAAACAGATGGTCTTGATTTAATCCAAATAGATAATAATCCAGAAATAAATCCAATAGGTGCTTTTATAAAAAAAGTTAAAATAGCATAAGTTAATCCCAAAATCAGCAGTTGTAAAGCTTGATTATTTGTATCAGAATTTACAAATTGTGGTAAATAAGAAAAGTAAAATATTGCAATTTTAGGATTCATTATATTTGTTAAAGCACCTTGTAAAAACATTTTTTTATATGATGTTTTTGGTAAATCTTTCATCGTTAATTTAGGATTTTTACTACTTAATAGTTGATAACCAATATAGATTAAATAAGAAGCTCCTATTAATTTGATTAAATCAAACAAAAATTCAGAAGTCATCAATAAAGCACCTAATCCAAATGTTGCCAAAAGTGTATGTCCTAATAATCCAAAACAAACACCAAGGGCAGTTATAACTCCTGCTTTTTGTCCTTGTGAAATTGATCTTGACATTACTAAAATCATATCTTGACCAGGTGTTAAAATGATAAGAATTGATGTAATTATAAATATTAAAGAAATAGCTTCCATGATTTATCTTTTTATTTGATTTTAATAAAATGATACATTAAAAAGATAGAATAATATTGCTAAATGAAGAAAATTATGTAAGTTTGTAAGTGTAGATTTAAATTATAAAAGAGGAAAAATCCTCTTTTAAATAAATATTAAAGCGCCTATAATAATAGCTGCTAAATATAAAGCTCCAAATATAGCACCTAATGCCCACCATCTTCCTTGAGAGATATATCCTGCTCCATACCAAATAGGTGATGGTCCAGTTGCATATGGAGTTATAATACCCATAACCCCTAAACTTCCTGCTAGTAAAATACTAAAAGGTATTAGTTGTTCTGGAGTCATAAGTTTTATTGCAATTGCTAAGAATATTGGCATTAATGCAGTTGTATGCGCTGTAGTACTTGCAAAGAAATAGTGAAGTACAAAGAATAAAAACAGCATAGAAAGTATAAGCATAGTAGGACTCATTCCTGATAGATATACTTCTGTACTACTTCCAATCCAATCTAAAACCCCAACTTTTTTAAGTCCTGCTGCCATTGCAACAAGTGAAGCAAACCAAATAAGAACATTGAATGCTGCTTTATTTGAAATAACATCATCCCAAGTAATTACATTTGCTAAAACCATAATTGAAACTATTGAAATAGCTGTTGTTGTAGAATCTATTCCTAAATCTTTACTAAAGATCCAAAGAGCAAGTGCAACAACTGCTAATCCTGCCATTAAAAGCTCTTTTGAAGTAATCCCACCTAATTTTCTTAACTCTTCAGCAGCCCAAGCTGGAGCTTCAGGAGAAGTTTTTTGAGTTGGAGGATATACAACATAAACTAACCATGGAGTTAATAAAAACAATGGAATCATAAGTGGTAACATAATAGAAGCCCAAGCTCCCCATGAAATCATATTTCCAGTACCTTTATTAATTAAATCAACTGCAAGTAGGTTTGGTGCAAGTGCTGTTAGGAACATAGAACTTGTAACACAAGTAGTTGCAATCGCAACCCAAGAGATATAAGCTCCAAGTTTTCTTGGCTCATTATCAGGAGTTGAATCAAAAATTAAAGGAATGTTTGAAGCAACTGGATAAATAGTTCCTGCACTTCTTGCTGTGTTTGATGGCATAAATGGTGCTAAAACTAAATCTGAAAACGCAACTGCATATCCAAGACCAAGTGAGCTTTTACCCATATATTTAATCATAACTAATGAAACTCTTTTTCCAAGACCTGTTTTTTTGTAACCAAGGGCGAACATAAATGCTGCGAAGATTAACCAAATAACACTATTTGAAAAACCAGATAGTGCCCATGTAATACTCTCTTTTGGATTTCCAACTAATCCTAGAGCAGCAACTAGTGAAATACCTACAAATCCAATTAGAGCAGCTGGAACTGGCTCAATAATAAGACCTACTACAACAGCGAAAAATATCGCCATAAAATGCCATGCGTTAGCGCTTAGTCCTTCTGGAGCTGGAATAAACCAGAAGATAACTAAAACTGCAACAGGAATAATCAATTTGATTGTTTGACTTGACATAATGTCTCCTTTTTTAAGTTTTTATATCTTGTAAGTATAAAACAAGTGTCGGGATAAAAATAGGACTTTTTTGCTAAAATCAGAAAAAATAAATTTTAAAAAGTAAAATAATATGAAATCTTTAATTCTCCTGTTTCTTCTAATCTCATCAATATTTGCTAATAATTCAAAAGAAGTTTTACTTTTACACTCTTATAATAGCGGCTTAAAATGGAGTGATGGAATAACACAAGGAATAAAAGATATATTTGAAAAATATCCACAATATGAACTAACAATTGAATATATGGATAGTAAAAAAATTGATAGTCAAGAATATTTTGATAGCCTACTTAGTTTATATAAAAAAAAATTTTTAAATAGAAAATATGAAGTAATAATTGCAGCTGATAATTATGCCTATGAATTTGTAATAAAAAATCATAAAAAATTATTTAGCAATTCTTCTATTGTTTTTTGTGGTGTAGAGAATTTTGATAAAAATTTTATACCAAAAGAGTTAGAAAATAAAGTAACGGGTGTTGTTGAGTATAAAGATATAAAGAGAAATATTGAATTAATAAAAAAGATTATTACAGATTTAAATACCTTATATATCATAAGTGATGATTCTTTTTCTTCCTTAGCTATAAAAGAGCAAATACTAAAAGAATCTCAAGAGTTTAAAAAAGATATTAACATTATTTATGATAATCAAATTGATATAAATAGTATCCTTGAAAAAGTAAACTCATTGCCTTTTAATAGTGCAGTTTTATTTACTAGTTTATATAAAGATAAAAATCAAAAATATATAACATCAAATAAATTAAGAGAGTTTTTTAACTCATCGAAATATCCAGTTTTTGCACTAAATAAAATTCATTTAGGTGAGGGTATTGTTGGTGGAATAATGGTTAGTGCACAAGAGCAAGGAACTTTAGCTGCTAAAAAAACAATTGAGATATTAAATGGAAAAAATATAAGTGAAATAGCAATTAGTATTCCCACTTCAAAATATTATTTTGACCATCAAGTTTTAGAAAAATTTCATTTAAATAATTCTAGAGTTCCTCTTTTATCTACAATTGTAAATGAACCAATAAGCTTTTTTGAAAAGAATAGAAAATTTATTGACAGCTCTTTTTTATTATTACCTTTATTGATTTTATTAATAATTGGATTGATTGTAAATATAGTAAAAAGAATTGCTTTAGAAATACAACTAGTAGAGCAAAGTAAACTAGATAGTGTACTGCTTAATAATATAAAGAGTATTATTTATTGGAAGTCAAATGATGATGTACTTTTAGGATGTAATGATGCTTTATGTAAACTTTTAAATATGAGCAAAGAGCAAATAATTGGAAAAAAAATAGATGAAATTCTTCCTTCTTTATGTAGTAAAATGAAAAATAGTGATAACTTTATAAATGAGTTGGAAACAACTTTGATTTTTAATGATAAAGCAATGGAAGTTTTAATTAGAAGAAAAAAATATTTAAATAAAAAAAACCAAGAAGCAGGTGTTGTAACCATTATAAATGATATGACAGATATTAGAAAACTAGAAAATCAACGAAAAAAAGACGAACAGTTTATTATTCAAAGATCAAAATTATCAGAAATTGGTGAAATTATGACATCAATTGCTCATCAATGGAAAACACCACTTATAGAAATCTCCACAATAGCTCAAGAGTTGCTTTATAAACGAAGTAAAAAAGAGTTATCAAAAGAAGATAGCAAAGAGTTCGTAGATGAAATAATGACACAGGTTCAATATATGACAAAAACAATTGATGATTTTAGAACCTTTATAAAACCATCAATATCCAAAACTACTTTTGATGTAAAAGAGGCAATTGATGAATTATTGAAAGTAATTGAACATAATATTAAATATAACTATATAGATGTTGAAGTGAATTTCCAAGAGAATAAAAAATATGAAATAAGTGGTTACGCAAATGAGTTTAAACAAGCGATATTAAGTATTATAAATAACTCAAGGGATGGAATTTTAAAAAAAAGAGAAGAAAAAAATATAGAAGGTAAAATCATAATTGATACTTTTTATAAAGATAATTCAATTTGCATAAGTATTAAAGATAATGGAATAGGAATAGAAAAAGAAAATTTAGAAAAGATATTTGAACCATTTTTTACAAGTAAAAAGAACGGAGATGGATTTGGATTATATATGGTGAAATTAATTATTGAAGATAAAATGAGTGGAATTATAAAAGCACAAGAACAAGAAAATGGTGCAAATATTTTGATATGTATAAAAAGAGATAGGTAAAAGTATGAAGATTTTATTATTAGAAGATAACAAACGACTTTCGAATTTGATTATTGAAACATTGGAAGAAAAAGGGTATAAAGTAGATTGGTTTGAAGATGGAAAACTTGCTTTAGAGTCTATTTATAACGGATATGATTGTTTTGTTTTGGATATTAATGTTCCTGGGATTGATGGGTTGAGTTTATTAAAAGAACTAAGAGTAATGGATGATAAAACGCCAGCAATTATAATAAGTGCAAATGTTGAGCTTGAAACAATTAAAGATGCCTATGTAAAAGGTTGTGATGAGTATATGAAAAAACCTTTTTATATTTATGAACTTGAGTTAAAACTTGATAAATTATGTAAAAAAGATGATAATAATTTAGCTCTTTTGGGTGATTTTACTTATGATATTAAAAAAGAAAAACTTTTTGATGATAAAAAAGATGAGGTGAAATTAGCAAAAAAAGAGATTCTACTTTTTAATCTGTTTTCAAAAAATATAGAAAAAGTTATTACCTTTGAGCAAATAGAGCAGTATGTTTGGGAAGGTGATTTAACGACAAATGAAAACATAAGAGCTTTAATAAAAAGACTTAGAAAAAAACTTCCAGATGAAACAATACTTTCACAAGGTGGAATGGGATATATTTTAAATATTATTAAAAAGTAAATTAATAAAAATATATAAAACTAGGGCTTTATTAAAGATTTGTTATACTTCTCAAAAAATATAAAAAGGGTTTAAATGAACTTTGAAACAATTTTGGGAAAAGTAGATTTTTTAGAATTTTTAAGAGGTAAAAAAGCTACATTTTTATTAAGTGCAAGTGTTACAAAAACTTGTGAAATTCCAAATATTTCACAAGCAGGGATTCCAGGATTTTTACATTTAACACCAACACTTGATGCAGAGTTCTTATGTACAAAACAAGTGCGTTCAATGCCACAAATTGCACAAACTCCAAAGGGTGTGCCAACACCTGCTTTAATTACTCGAGCAGTTCATGAACTAAGTGCTTTTTCAAATATTGAGATTTTAAATCTTGGATTAGAAACATTAGCACAAATAAGCCATTTTAAAATACATGATTTTGACATGAAACCAAGTGGAAGAATAGATGATGGTGCAAAAATTCCTGCTATGGAGATTTTTCAAAAAGGAATTGAATTTGGTCAATCTTATGAAACAAATGATGATTATGTAATCTTAGCAGAATCAATACCAGCAGGAACAACAACAGCAAATGCAACAGCTTTAGGCTTACAATATGAATGTGAAGGTTATTTTTCAAGTTCATTCAAAGATAATCCAAGTGATATAAAAAATTCAACACTAAAAGATGCTTTAAGAAGAGTAAATTTACAAGGTGATTTATTTGAAATACTATCAAGTTTAAGTGATAATATGATTATTTTTAATGCTGGATTTATACTTGGAAGTAGAGCAAATAATCTAAAAGTAATTCTAGCAGGTGGAACTCAAATGGCAGCTGTTTTACTTGTGGTGAACTCAATTTTAAGAAGTATGGATGGAAATATTGATTCTTCAAATCTTGCTCTTTGTACAACAAAATGGATAAGTAAAGATGAGAATTCAAATATAAAAGCACTTTTAGAGCAACTTGATTTTCCTATAAATGCCTATGCAAGTGATTTTGATTTTGCACTTTCAAACCATCCAGCTCTTAAACTTTATGATCAAGGTGAAGCAAAAGAGGGTGTGGGATGTGGTGGCGCTTTATGTTATGCCTCAATTAATGGTTTAACAAAAGAACAAGTTACAAAAAAAGTTGAAAGTTTTTTAGGATAAAAGAGGATAACTAAGTGAAAAAAATATTTTTTATTTTACTAGCAACAATCGTGATGCTACAAGCATGGACAATACAAGATGATCCATATTATAAACACAAAAAGAGTCAATTTCAAATGTTATCACAAAATACAAAATACACAACAGTAATGTTAGGTGATTCAATCACAGATGAAGGACAATGGGATGAATTATTAGATAATCCCCTTGTTCAAAATAGAGGAATAAGTGGCGATACAACGCAGGGTGTTTTGCAAAGACTTGATAGTACAAATAAAAGTATAAAACAAGTTTTTATAATGATTGGTGTAAATGATATTATGAGAGGAAAAGAAGCTGCTGAAGTTTATTTAAACTACTTAAAAATCATAAAATTCTTTCAAGATAGAAATATCAAAGTTTATATTCAATCAACACTATTTATAGGTGAAAAAAGAGCAGAAAATTTTAACCCAAAAATCGAAGAGTTAAATAAAAAACTAGAAGCTTTTGCCAAAGAAAATAGTATAACTTTTATAAATCTAAATCCAATTTTTGCAGGAAATAAGATGCTAGAAAAAGAGTTTACTTTTGATGATTTACACTTAAATGGGGCTGCTTATAAACTTTGGGCACAAGAGATTAAAAAATACTTTTAATTGCAATTTTAAGTATAGTAGATAAAATAAAAGCTACTTAATAAATATAATATAATTTAGGATTTTTATGGATATTTTTATTTCAACATTTTTAAAAATGTTTTTTATTATGACACCATTTTTTGTGTTGTCAGTTTTTTTAACGGTTACTCATGATGCTACTTCAAAACAAAGAAAAGCATTAGCTATTAAAGTTACCATTTCAGTGATTGTTGTGAGTTTAGTATTATTGTTTTTTGGAAAACATATTTTTGATATTTTTGGTATAACTTTAGATGCTTTTAGAATAGGAGCTGGTGCATTACTATTTTTATCAGCTGTTGAGTTAGTTCGAGGAAGTAAAGATACTGCAAAAGTTGGAGATAAAGATATCTTACAATTAGCAGTTGTTCCCCTTGCCATTCCTGTGACTATTGGCCCTGGAACCATTGGTATTTTACTTGTAATGGGTGCTACTTTTGAGGATACTTCTTCTATGATTATGGGAAGTTTTGCTTTGATTTGTGCAGTTTTGGTTATTGGAATTATGCTTTATAGTTCAAGTATTATTGAAAAAATCATAGGTAAACAAGGACTTTTGGTTATTTCAAAAATTACAGGTCTATTTTTAGCTGCTCTTTCTGCTCAAATTGTATTTACTGGTATTAAAAACTTTTTGGAAATTTGATGAAAATATTTTATTTTGGTGGACAAAAATCAGGTAAAACAAATGCTGGAAGTAAAAAAGCCTTAGAGTTATCAAAAGATGAAAAACCATATTATGTGGCTACTTATGATAACTCTTATGGTGATACTTCTATGAATGAGCGAATTAATAAACACATTCTCGAGCGAAAAGATGATTTTCTTTCTATTGAAGAACCACGTGATTTACTTAAAGTAATTAAACCAAATAAGACTTATTTGATTGATTGTGTTTCTATGTGGATTTTAAATAATTTAGAAGAAAAAGAAGAAGTTTTAAAAGAGCAATTAAAAGAGCTTTTTAAAATAGATGCAAATATCATTTTTATTTTAAATGACGTTTCTTGTGGTGTAATTCCATTTGATAAAGAGTCAAGAAGATTTGTGGATTTTTCAGGAATCATTGGGCAAGAGTTGGCAAAACTTTGTGATGAAGTTTATGAAGTGAAATATGGAATTGAGAAAAAATTAAAATGAAACAAATTTTAAACGCATTTTATTTTGCTCTTTCATACTTTTCTATTATTCCTGTATTTGTAAAAAATATGGAAATCAACAATGATACTTATAAATATACTTTAGCTTTATTTCCACTTGTGGGTGCAATTCTAGCTTCCATGGTAATAGGTTTAAATCTTTTTTTAATAGAGTTTTTTAATCCTATTTATGCCTCTTTTGTATGTGCTGTTGTTTATCTAGCACTTTATGGATTTATTCATACAGAAGCTATAATAGATGTAGTTGATGGCTGGTTTGCTGCATATAGTGGAAAAGATGCTTATAAGATTATGAAAGAATCAACTATTGGAGCTATTGGAGCTTTATATGGTTTTTCTTTTGTTTTATTAAAAGTGGGAATTATTACTTATGTTTTATATGAAAAACAATATGCTCTTTTTTTGATAGTTTGTGTTTTTTCAAGATTAAATTTGATTTATTTACTTGAATATTTTAAATTTAGTAAAGATAGTTTTTTATCTTTGGCTTTTGCTAATGGTGGTGTTTTTAGTTTAAAAATTCTTTCTTTGATTTATTTGATTTTTGCTTTTTTTATTGGCTTTAATGTTTTGATTTTATTTATTTTATCACTTCTTAGTTTCTATTTTATACTAAAAGTTTTGGATAAGAAATTCGGCTTTGTAAATGGTGATTGTTTAGGTTTTACACTTGAACATACTGAACTTGTACTTTTAAATATAGGACTAATGATAATACTATGAAAACTTTTGAACACGGTGGACAAATAGAAAAATTCGCATCTGATTTAGGATGCAATATTAGTGAAATAATTGATTTATCATCAAATATAAATTTTGTGAAACCACAAATAAATATCGATTTTAATACTTTAGATATCTCTTCATATCCAACTTATGATAAATTATATAAGAAAATTGCAGATAATTATGCAGTTAAAAGTGAAGAAATAGAACTGTTTAATGGTGGAAGTTCTGCAATTTTCACCCTATTTAAACATCTTGATTTAAAATCTTGCACTATTTATTCACCTGCATATTTAGAGTATAAAAAAGCCTCTTTAAATTTTGGTTATGAGCTTGATATTATAAATAGGTTTGATGATATCACAGCGCCTGTAAAAGAGGGATCATTTGTAATTTTTGTAAATCCTTCAACTCCTGATGGAAAATATTATGAGCTTGAAGAGTTGATGAAAACTTGGATTAAAAAATCTTGTACTATTTTGATTGATGAGAGTTTCTTAGACTTTTGTGATAAACCATCAGCTATTAAATATCTAAAATCTTATGATAAATTATATATCTTAAAATCAATGACAAAGTTTTACTCAAGTGCTGGAATAAGAGTTGGAACAATAGTATCTATAAAAGAAAATATTGAAAAACTAAAAAGATTTGAACCTATGTGGAAACTATCTCAATTTGACTCAAACTATCTTCAATCTGCTTTAGATGATAAACTTTTTAAAT
>JAHIWE010000021.1 GCA_018816105.1 bacterium
TAACTTTGAAAATATAACAACAATATCAAAAACAAACTTCGCAGGTGCATTTTATTTTTTTGCATTTATATTTTTAGTTGTTTTTGCATTAAATAGTTTAAGTAATATTTTAACACCAATTGCTATTGCCATATTAATTTGGTTTTTAATAAATGCCTTTGCAAATCAAATTAAAAGATTACCTTTTTTAAATGAAAAAGTAGGGGAGTTTATAGCTATTCCATTATCTTTAATATTTATAGTTTATTCGATGATTGAAATAGGAAGTTTTATAGCTTCTAGTATGTTAGAGTTAAGTTCAACTATTTCACAACTTGATAGTAAAGTAAATGCTTTAATTGAAAAAATATCTTTAATAACCTCTTTTGATTTAGCAACACCTTTACAAAAGTTTTTCCAAGAGTTTAGTCTATCAAGTGTTATAAATAAAATCATAAGTGCTTTTAGTGCTATTTTTAGTAATATTATTCAAATATTTTTATATGTATTATTTTTATTAATTGATCAAAGATTTTTTAATGCAAAACTAAATGCACTTTTCCCTAAGAAAAACAATAGAGAAAAAGCTCAAAATGTATTAACATCTGTTTCAAAAGGAATTAGAACTTATATTTCAATTACTACAATTATTAGTTTAAGTACAGGTTTTCTAACATATCTAATTTGTGAAATGTTTTCTCTTCAAGGTGCAGTTTTATGGGGATTTATAGCTTTTGTATTAAACTTTATTCCTACAATTGGAAGTATAATTGCTGTTTTAATTCCAGCAGTTTTTGCACTTATTCAATTTACAGATTTAACTCAAGTTCTGTTTTTATGTTTAGCTTTAATTAGTGTACAGTTTGTAATAGGAAATATAATTTATCCAAAACTTATGGGAAATAAACTAAATATCTCTCAGTTTGTTGTGATTTTATCTTTAGTTATTTGGGGAGCTATGTGGGGAACTATTGGAATGTTTTTATCAGTTCCATTAATGATGATTTTATTAATCATTTTATCTCAATTTGAAAGTACAAAAAGTTTAGCTATTTTAATCTCAGGCGATGGTACTATTGTCAATAAAAAATAAATAAAGATTTAATTTTAAATCTTTATTTACTTCCATGCCCACTTGAAGATGTAGTTGCTCTTTGCACAAACTCTTCAAAGTTTTCTCCACCAAGGTTATACGCTTGTCCAAATCCAAATACAGCTTCTCCATAAAATGGTGTAAATTCAAATAGATAAAAATCACCCATTTTTTTAAGCATATCTACCATATCTTTTCCAAACTTAACTCTAAATTCATTTAGAATTTCCTGCTCTTCTTGTGTATCTTGTTCTAATTTTAGAGTTTCACATTGAATTGATACTCTTTTTTTAGCAAAGATATTTTTACAATCTTGTTCATCCTCACAGAAAAAAATAGAAGCTATTTTATTTTGAGTAAGATTTGATGAGTGTTTTGCCATCAAAGATAAATACACATAGTATTTATTATTATATTTTACAAAAGGTGCATAAGATGAAAAAGGGTGTCCTTTATCATCAAGTGAGCTTATTGTAAGACTTTTTAAGGGTTCTAAAAATTCGTTTAAGTTTTTTGCCATTATTATTGTTCTTTCCAAAGTAATTCTAATTTTATATTATAAATATCACTTCTTTTTGGTTTTATAAATATTTCTTCAATCTCATAGTTTGAACTTAAGTTCGAAGTATTTATTTTTTCTATTTCATTTTCAAGGGTATGCTGGAGAGCTTTTTGCTCGTCTTGAAGTTGTAAAATATCAGCTTCAACATATTTTATATCATTTCTTTCTTTTAGTATTCTACTAGCTCCCTTTGCGCTTGAAGCCACTTTACCCATATTTGTTTTAGTAAGTACTGATTTTCCAAAAAAAGCACCTAATAGAGATGTTCCTATTGATATAAGCGTATCAGTTGTTGTGGCTGTTGCTTGTTGTTCTTCCCGTTCAAGTTTTTCATAAAGATTTGAAAGTTTGTTTTCAAGTGAATCATTATCTTTTTGAAATTTGATTTGAAGTTTTTCAACTTCTTCATCAATTTTTTCATTTAATCTATCTTGTAATCTAATTTTAAAATCACTTAATGATTCATCTTGTTTTGAAACTATTTTTAAAGCATCATTTTTATATAAACTTAATCTTGTGTTTCTATAAATATAATCACTAAAATCTTTTTCAATTGATTTTAATTCTTTTTCATTTTGTATAAAAATAGGAAGAGTATAATAAGATGAATTAGCTCTTTCCTTTTCTTCAAAAGAAGCATTTTCAAGAGTCTCTTTTTCTTCAAAATCAATAGCTTTCATCTCTTCATCTAAGTATATTTTAAAAGCTTGTGTTGTTTCTAAATCAATAGCTTTTGGACTATTTACAAAATGAACATTACAAGAAAATGTCAAATAAGGCTGTAAATAGTAGCTATTATTTTGTGAAGTATAAAGGTATCTTTGAACTATATTACTTGTAATTATTGGTTTTGAACTTTGTTCTGCTTTTGGAATATGAGCTTTTGTTTCTTTCTTTTCAATCTTTTTTTCATTTGCTGTTGAATTTAATTGATTGATTTTATTAGCCATTAGTTTTTTTATATCATCTTTTGGAATAGGGCCTTTTAAATAAGATAATGCCCATCTAGTTTTAAACAGTTTTATTCCATCTTCATTGATATTTTTTAAAATAAATGTTCTTTTTTCTAAATTTGATAATAAATTCATTACTTCATTTTTATCAAGTGCTCCTTCGCTAGCACTACTTAATCCATCAATTACTTTTTCTTTATCTTGTTTTGTTTGTAATCTTCCTATAAACCAAGTTCCTATATTTGCTAAACCTTTATAATCAATATCAACGGGATTTTGTGTTGAAAGAATAATCCCAACACCAAAAGATCTTGCTTGTTTAAGAAGTGTAAGCATTGGTTGTTTTGAAGGAGGATTTGCATTTGGTGGGAAATATCCAAAAATCTCATCCATATAAAGTAGGGCTTTAAGTGAAGATGTTCCCTCTTGTCTTCTCATCCAAGAAACCATTTGGTTTAATAAAAGTGATACAAAAAACATTCTTTGAGAATCATTTAAGTGGGCAATTGAAAAAATAGAAACCTTTGCTTTTCCATTTTCATCATAAAGTAAATTTGAAATATCTAAAGTCTCACCCTCTATCCAAGATTTAAAAGATGGATTTGCAATAATTGTATTTAATTTAAGTGCTAGTTTTAATCTATCATCTTGAGCAAAAAATGTCTCTAAATCAAATATTCCAACTTTTTCAAAAGGTGGTGTTACAATCAAAGAGATTAGTTGTTCTAAATTTAAGTCTTTCCCAGCAGAATAGTAATTCATAAATATTGAAGAGATTAAAATACTCTCTTTTGAAATAGAATCATTTTTCTCTTCTATTAGTGAAAGAATTGATGAAACAGTAGAATTAATTAAAGAAACCAATAAATCATTATCTTCTAAAACTTCACGTGATGGAGCTTTAAAAGATGATAAAATTGATATTTGAACACCAGCATTACTCCCTGGTGTATAAATAGTAAAATCAGCTGAATTTTTTAGTTTTTCAATTCTTTGAGTACTTTGAAAATCACTTTCAATTCCTTTTTTCCAAAGATTTGCAGTATTCAAAGCATGTTCTTTTAATGTTACTCCATTATTAATAGCATCTTGTTCTTCAATCCAAGGCTCAAAATCACTTCCTTGGAGATTTGGAAAAGTAAGAAGTAAATTTCCCATATCACCTTTTGGGTCAATGATTATTGAAGGAATATTATCAATTGCTGCTTCTTCAAGTAATGAAATTCCAAGACCTGTTTTTCCACTTCCTGTCATTCCAATAATTGCAGCATGGGTTAATAAATCTTTGTTTTTATAAACTAATGGAGTATAAACATCTTTTGATGATTCTTCTTTTCCAATATAAAAGAGTTTTAATTTTTCATAATCAATAGTACTATTCATAATAGACCTTTATTTATTAAATATATAATTAATATTTTAAGCAAATATTATAGCAAAAAAAAAGTGAATGCCTCTTTGACATTCACTTTTTTTGTATAAGATTTATTGTTTATTCTTCTATAATAGCATCTTCACTATTTGCTTTTAATTCAGCAATAGCAGCACTTCTTTCAATCACATCTGAAAATAAAGCACTTGTTCCAACAATTTGACCGTTTGTTGATTTTATATTAAAAAATTGCTTACCATTTGCTGACTCTTTTAATTCATATCTAGAATCTTCTTGGCAGTTCTTTTTAACAGATTCTATTCCATTTTTAGCACTTGCTTTTTGTGCGTAGTTTTCGCTTTTAATAATAGTCTTACCTTCTGCATTTACAAAAATAAATGAGAATGGTTCGTTTGCATCACTTTTTCTTAATTTGATTGTCATGATTTTCCCTTTTTATTAGATTCATATAGATTCTAGTTAAAAAAAATTTAAAAGGTTCTTATTTATTTAAAACTTTATTCATTATTTTGTAATATTTTAGAAGGATTTGAAGTAGATATATAGAGTAAAAACTCTATATATTTTTAATCTAAGATGATTCTTGCATTTAATTCTTGAATATCTCTAGCATTTTTAGGCATTACTGCCATAAAATCATCTAATTGACTTTTAGAAATTTTAACAGGAGATTTAAGAACTACCCATTTAACACCTTCAGTACAAGGAGGTGTTGTTAATGAACCATTAAATCTATAGTATTCTTTAAAGTTTGGTAATATCTCATATCCTAAAACTTCTGATTTAATTTCCTCTTGGTCATTTTTTTCTTCAGGAAGATTTCTTAATAATTTATTTAAAACTGAATTATCTGTATCTTCTTCAAAGAATACTGAAACAACTGCTAAGTTATTGTTTGCATCAGCATGAACTAAGTGTGCTTCCATAGGGTATGGTTTTCCATTAATAAGGTTTTCACTAGGTGTATGAAAATGAATTTGTTTTAATCCATACTTCTTATTATCAATAGTTAAATAATTACCACTTTGAAAATTAACTTGAACAGTATGCCCATCATTTATAAATGTAGTTGCTTTTGCATTTCCTTCAAAAATCAATGGTACTAGTTCTGCATTAATTGCTGTTGTAATATTTATAGGAGATTGGTTTAATCCTTCTTCACAAATTGTGAATCTTTCATCAAGTTGGCTCCAATTTTTTTGTCCTAAATCTCCCTCATACGTCCATTGCGCATAAGGTTCAGGTTCTCCTTCACTAAATATTAATGCTGTGATAAAAACAATAGATATTGCAATAATAGTATTTTTTAAACTCATAATTAAATTCCTTTTACTTTTTCTTTCTCTTTTCTTTTGGCTTTCATTTTGTTTAAAGCTAGTTTTCTCATATCTGCTGTTGTATCTAGCTCATCCATAATCTCAAGACCTAATAAAGTCTCAATGCAATCCTCTAATGTTACAATTCCTTCTGTTTGATTATAAGAATCGTGAACAATAAACATATGCTCTTTCTTTTTTATAAACATATTTAATGCTTTTGCCACATGTATATTTTCATGTAAAGAAAATACAGGTTTCATAATATTCTCAAGATTTATGTCATTGTTTTTCAATGCCTCTTTAAATATTTTTTTTGTTAAAACAATTCCAACAATATTATCAATATGACCATCATATACAGGAACTCTTGAAAATTTAAAAGTTCTTTTATCTTCGATAATATCTTTAATTAAAGTGTTCTTTTCTATTGCATAAACAACAGATCTAGGCGTTAAGATATCTTTTACTTTTATATTATTTAGTGTTAGAGTATTTTCAATAATTTGTGATTCTAAATCTCCAATGATTCCTTCTTCTTCACTTAGTAGTGTAGAGTGAATTAACTCTTCTCTTGAAATTGAATCAGTGCTTTCTTTTCCTATTTTTCTTGTAACAAATTGAGTTATTATAATAATAGGATAAGTAATAAATATGAAAATATTTATTAGTCTAGGAGCATGAGGAGCTAATTGTTTCCAATAAACAGCACCAATAGTCTTAGGTATAATTTCTGCAAAAAACAGAATCATAAATGTAAGCACGATTGAAACAATCATAACAAGAGTACTATTTCCTTCAAAAACATTTTGAGCTTGAACTCCAATTGCAGTTGCACCTAATGTGTTGGCAATTGTATTTAAAATAAGTATTGAAGCAATAGATTTATCTATATCTGTTTTTAGTTTTTTTAGTAATTTTCCAGCAACTGGATTGTTTTTTTCTAAAACAGAGATATAAGAGGCATTTGTAGATAGTAAAACTGACTCTAAGACAGAACATAAAAATGACGTACCAATAACTGCTATAAATAGTAAGATTAGAATTTCCATTTTAACTCACTTCTTAATAACCTGCGCCTTGGGGAATTATCTTCCAAGTAAACTCCTTTTTTTGTGTAAAATTCATAGGTAATAATATCAAAATAAACTTAATAAATAAATATTTTGACAAAATATCAATTTTTCTAGTATAATATGTTTATAAATTATTTAAATTTCTATTAAGGAGTTTACTATGGAATATGGATTAATACCAAAACTTAATCAATTTGTTGATAATAGATCTTTAGAGGTACAAAAAGTTCAGCCCTTAAGAGAGTCTTCAGAAGTTGAAAGTAAAAATGAACTAAAACAATTGCAACAAGATATTTTAGTAAAAGCAAAAGAAGTATCTAATGTTGAAAAAACAAAAACTGAAACACAATCAGCATCTAAATATGAGGTTGTTTTAACGAATACAAATTTCGGTTTTAATGACTCTTCAAAAGATTTTTATGTGAAAGCAGTGCGTGGAAATGCAGAAAATCAATATCCTACACAAGATATGATGAGAGTTAAAGCTTATTTAATGAATTTAGATACAAGTAATTCGTAAAAATCAAGTTTGATTTTAATCTTGCTTGATTTTTACTTTATTGTTAATATTTAACAATATCTCTTTTGCCTTATAAAATTTGTCTTTATCTTCTATTTCTAATCCATCCAATAAAGGTATGTATTTTAAAAAAGCAGGCCAAACTTTTTTATAAGCAGCAGGTCTTTTTTTTATAAAAAAAAGTGCAAGGGCAGTTGCCCCATTTATTAAGCCCTTTAACATAAGAGCTTTATTCTTTTGACCTTGTTTTTTATATAAATTCCAATCATCTTCAAGTAATTCATGTGCTTCTACAAAATAGTCATTTTCAATTGCATATAAAAATCTATCAATTGCAGTTTTTTGATTGAAGATTGAATAATCTATTTTCATTAGCCGTTTATCTCTTTGTCAAGATAATATCCAGTATGTGAACCTGAAACTTTATGATTTGCAGCAATTTGCTCAGGTGTTCCCTCATCAACTAACATTCCACCTTTATTTCCGCCTTCAGGCCCCATATCAATAACCCAATCAGAGTTTTTAATAACATCAAGATTATGCTCAATTACTAAAACAGAGTTTCCTAAATCAACAAGGTGATGTAGTACTTTTGTTAATCTATCAACATCAGCAAAGTGTAAACCAGTTGTTGGTTCATCTAAAACATAAAGAGTATTTCCAGTATCTTTTTTACTTAACTCTTTTGATAATTTTATTCTTTGAGCTTCACCGCCACTTAGTGTAACTGCATTTTGTCCAAGTGTAATGTATCCAAGACCAACATCACTTAGTGTTTGAAGTTTTGCATTTAGTTTAGGAACTTTTGCAAAAAACTCTAAGGCTTCATCAACACTCATGTTTAATACATCAGAAATATTTTTACCTTTGTATAAAATCTCTAAAGTTTGAGCGTTATATCTTTTACCATGACAATCATCACATTTCACCATAATATCAGGTAAGAAGTGCATTTCAATTTTGATTTCACCTTCACCTTGACATTTTTCACAACGCCCACCTTTTACGTTAAAAGAGAATCTTCCAATTTTATAACCTCTAAGACTCGCTTCCTTTGTTTTTGCATATAGTTCTCTAATTTCATCCATAAGTCCTGTATAAGTTGCTGGATTTGATCGTGGAGTTCTTCCAATAGGACTTTGGTCAAGATAGATTACCTTATCAAGTTTTTCTAAACCTTCTATTTCAACTCCATCAACTTTTTTTACTTTCCTAGCTCGATTTAAAAGCTCTTTTGCAACTGGAAGTAAAGTTTGTAAAATAAGAGAAGATTTACCACTTCCTGAAACTCCTGTAATTGCACATAGGTTTTTAAGGGGAATTCTTACATCTAAGGCTTTTATATTATTTATAGTTACATTTTTAATTTCAATAAACTCTTCTTGAGGACGATTATGAACATAATCTATTTTTTTTGCCCCCGTTACATATTTTGCAGTTAGAGTTTTTGCTTTATTCATTTGTTTTAAAGTTCCAGCAAATACAATCTCTCCACCATATTTCCCAGCATTTGGTCCAATATCAACTATATAATCAGCTGCTTGAATAGTTTCTTTATCGTGTTCAACTACAATTACAGTATTACCTTTTTCTTGTAAGGCTCTTAGTGTTTTGATAAGTTTATTTGTATCTCTTTCATGTAGTCCAATAGAAGGCTCATCAAGAACATACATAACTCCAGTTAGTCCAGAACCTATTTGCGAGGCAACTCTAATTCTTTGAGCCTCTCCTCCACTTATACTTCTTGCATCTCTTCCTAAAGTTATATATCCAAGACCCACATCATATAAGAAATAGATTCTCTCTTTTATCTCTTTTAAAATAGGTTTTGAAATCATTTGAAATTGGTCAGATAAATATTCAAAGTTTTTTTCATCTTGGAAAAATGTATGCGCATCTTCAATAGGGATATTTAATAAGTCACTTATATTTTTATTTGCAACAAATACACTTTGAGAAGAGGGTTTTAATCTGTTTCCATTACAAGAATCACATTTCTTTTCAGTCATATAATCAGCCATCTCTTTTTCGTCTTTGATCATGTCATAGGCTAATTTTATGATTCCTTCCCATTTTCTTGTTAGTTTGTGTTTTTTCCAAAAGAATACAGCATCTTCAACACTTCCATGTAAAATAGCTTTTCTTTGATGATCTTCTAAATCTTTAAAAGGAATTTTTGTATTAATATCCATTTTTTCACAAAATGCTAAAAGCATTTTAAAATAGAATCCTTTATTAAATCCATATATTACTTTTATAGCACCATCTTCAATAGTTAACTCTTCATCAATAACTTTTTTCATATCAAGTGCATATCTAATACCTAAACCATCACAAGATGAACAAGCACCTTTTGGTGAGTTAAAAGAAAATGATAAAGGCTCAAGTGGTTCAAAAGAGATTTTACATGAGAAACAAGCCATATGTTCAGAATAATGTATATGCTTTTCAACACCCATTTCTTCATGATTTAAAACTTCGATTTCAAGTTCTCCATAGCTCTCTTTTAGACCTTTTTCAACATCTTGAGCAATTCTATCTCTATTTTCTTCTTTGATTACAACTCTATCTATTACTATTTTAATAGTGTGCATTTTATTTTTTTCTAGTTCTATTTCTTCATCAAGTCTAGCCATTACTCCATCAATCATGGCTCTTACATAACCTTTACTTCTAAGGTTTTCAAGTAAATCAGCAAAGCTTCCTTTTTTTCTATTTACAATAGGAGCTAATATTACGATTTTTGATTCATTTGGAAGCGTTAAAACTTGATTAATAACATCACTTGCACTCATTTGAGAAATTGGTTCACCACATTGGTGACAATGCTGTTTTCCAATTCGGGCATATAAAAGTCTGAAGTAATCATATACCTCAGTAATAGTTCCAACAGTTGAACGTGGATTTTTAGAAGTTGTTTTTTGATCAATTGCAATGGCTGGAGTTAGCCCTTCAATTCTTTCAACATTAGGTTTTCCAACTTTATCTAAGAATTGTCTTGCATATGCAGAAAGTGATTCTATATATCTTCTTTGCCCTTCTGCATAAAGTGTATCAAAAGCTAGTGTAGATTTACCAGAACCTGATAGTCCTGTAAATACAATTAGCTTATTTTTTGGTATTTCTAGGTTTATATTTTTTAAGTTATTTTCACAAGCGTTAAATATTTTTATAGTATCTGTCATTTTTTGCCTTTAAAATTTTGAAGCCCATATTATAGGATAGATTTCTTAATAGCTTATTGAAATTTGTTTATGAGTGTTTTATTAATGGTAAAAATATAAAAAATCCTATTTATTATTAAACATTAAACAATATTTCGATACTTTCTACTTAATAATATAGGGAAGGGAAGAGTATCTTGGATAGATTTACAAATAGTTTTGAATTTAATGAACATACATATCATTATTGTGATTTAAAAAAAGTCTTTGAGAGATATTCAGTACTAAGAAAACTTCCTAACTCTTTGAAAATTTTATTAGAAGCAAATATTAGAAATGTACCCCAAGAGGATATAGCTACACTAATAGCTGCTTTTGTACATAAGAATTTTATGAAGCAAATTGAGTTCTATCCTTCTAGATTAATAATGCAAGATGATATTGGAATTCCTTCCATGGTAGAACTAGCATCTCTAAGAGATGTTGTTTATTTTTATGGAGCGAATGTAAAAGCAGTAAATCCACAAATAATGGTAGATTTAGTAATAGACAATAACACAAATGTAAGAAATCATAAAGAGATACAAAGAAATAAAGAAAGATATACTTTTATCAAATGGGCTCAAAGTGAGTTTAAAAACTTTTCTTTAATTCCTCCAAATTCAGGTTTTTCTCACCAAATAAATTTAGAGTATTTATCTACTATGATAAATTTAAAACAAGAAAATAATAAACTATTTATATATCCTGAAACAATAATTGGAACAAATACACAAAGTACTATGATAAATGCTCTTGGAGTATTAGGTCTTAGTATAAGTGAAATACAAGCGCAAGCTTCAATGTTGGGTTCATCTGTAATTTTGAATTTACCTATTGTTATAGGTGTTGAAATAGTTGGCTCTTTATCTCAAGGCGTGGGAATCATTGATGCATCTTTAAAACTAGCAGGTAAATTAAAAGAACATAATCTTGAAGATAAAATTATAGAGTTTTATGGAAGTGCTTTACGAAATATGACAATAGAAGATAGAGCTACATTATCAAATACTGCAACACAATATGGAGCTATTTGTGGATACTTTGGCGTTGATGATAATACTATTGCTTATGTGGAACAAACAAGAGGCGTTGATGCAAGTCTAATTAAAGAGTATTTCATAAAACAAGGTATGTATAATAACCATGATTTAAATTATGATGAAAATATAAAATTTGATTTATCAGCAGTTAAGCCAATCATAGCAGGACCACGAAGTTTGGAAGATAAGATATATGTAAATAAAGTACCTAGTAAACTAGCTTCATTTAAAAAAGGAAATTTTGTTCGTGATAATGATATTGTACTAGCAGCAATTACAGCACATACTATAAATTCAAATCTAACACTTTTAATTCAAGCAGGACTTCTTGCAAAAAAAGCATGTATCTTAGGTCTTAATATAAATAAAAATATCAAAAGAGTATTTAACCCAGGGTCTTTAGTAGTAAAAGAGTATCTACAAAGAGTTGATTTACTAAGATATTTAGAAGAACTAGGCTTTTATATAACAGGTTTTGAAGATGAAACATCTATTCATAATCCTATGGAGTTAGTAGAGATAGTCTCTATGGATATAGAAAAGTTTAACTTAGATGTTTCATCTATTAGCTCTGGAAATAAAAATCATAATGAAAAAATGCATTCACTAGTAAAATCAAACTGGTTAATGTCACCTGCTTTAGTAGTGGCGTACTGTTTAAAGGGAAATATGAATTTTGATATTACAAGTGATGCTATCTCTCAAGATATATATCTAAGTGATATATGGCCTAGTTCTCATGAAGTAAATGAATATCTATCTAGAATTGATTATAGTGTATATAAAAATGTATATAGTGATTTGTTTCTAGGAAACAAACAATGGCAAGAAATTACTTATGATAAAACACAAACATATAGCTGGAGTTATCTAAATACGTATATAGAAGAATCAAAATTATTTGAAAATATAAATTTAGAAAAGATAGATATTAAAAATGCAAGAATTCTGGCTCTTTTAGGAAATGATATATCAACAAATCAAATTTCACCATATGGACAAATCTTTCCATATACGCCAGCTGCTTTATATCTTGAATCAAAAGGCTTACATCCTGATGAATTTGATACTTTTGAAAATAGACTTGGAAATGCTGAGGTGATGAGTAGAGGAACACTATCAAATATTAAATTGAAAAATAAAATGGTAAGTCCAAAAGAGGGTGGTTTTACAAAAGATTCTTTAAGTGGTGAGATTATGCCTATATATGATTATTCTAGAAAAATGAAAGAACAGAATATACCTCTTGTAATATTTGCTGGAAAGAATTATGGAATAGGAGAACAAAGAGCATGGGCTGCAAAAGGTTTGAAACTTCTTGGAGTAAAAGCTGTAATTGCAAAATCTTTTGATAAAAAATATCATACAGATTTAGTTTCAATGGGAATTTTACCATTAGAGTTTATAGATGATGATATAGATAGTTTATACCTAAGTGGTGAAGAGCTTATTTGTATTAAATCAAATGATATAAAAGTAAATGCCAAAATAGATATAGAGATAAAAAAATCATATGATATAAAAACTATAACTGTAAAAAGCAGACTTGATTCAAAAGCTGAGGTTTTATATTATAAAAATGGCGGAATACTAGCTTATTTATTAAAAAATATTTAAAAAATATAAGGAATTTAATGGAACAAATTATTCTGTTGATGTTATCAACAGCAATTGTGGCAGTAATACTAGGGATTATTTTAAAAAAGTTTGATGTTCCACCTATTGTTGGTTATATATTATCAGGAGTATTTTTAATAAGTATAGCAGATGCCGATACAAAAGATTCTCATACTTTAGAGCAAATAGCTGAGTTTGGTATTGTATTTTTGATGTTTACAATTGGACTTGAAATGAAACTTGAAAACCTTCTTCAAATGCGTAAACAAGTATTTGTTTATGATGGACTTCAAGTTTTGTTATCAATATTGTTTTTTACTTTAATTGCTCATTTTGTATTTACTTTAGATATAAAATCTTCATTAGTAATAGGTGGTGCTTTATCACTATCTTCAACAGCAATTGTTCTTAAAATATTGAATGATACAAATAAAATAACAAACTATTATGGGCAAAACTCTTTGGGAATATTAATTTTCCAAGACTTAGCTGTTATTCCTATATTATTAGTTTTAACCATATTATCAAGTAGCGGCAGCTCAATTAGTAATTTACTTGTTGATATTGTTTTATCAGGCATTGTATTATTACTTATAATGCTAGTTTTTGGTAAATACTTTTTAAATCATATTTTAAAACTTGTTAGTAAAGCTGAAACACATGAACTATTTATAATGATAGTTTTAATAATAGCAATTGGTTCTAGTTTTTTAGCACACTATTTAGGATTTACCTATTCAATGGGAGCTTTTATTGGTGGTATGTTAATAGCTGAAACTCATTATAAACATCAAGTTGAAGCTGATCTTATACCTTTTAGAGATCTGTTTTTAGCTCTGTTTTTTGTAACTGTTGGAATGCATATTGATATTCAATTTTTTATGACTCATATTATTCAAGTTTTCGGATTAAGTCTTGTTATTATGATTATTAAAGCTTTGATTATTTTTTTGATAATGTATTTTTTTGTTGGGAAAAGAGTATCTTTAGAAACATCACTAACAATTTGTCAAGTTGGAGAATTTTCATTTGTTGTTTTTACACAAGCTACCCAAAGTACACTTCTAGATGCTGTAACTGGCCAATTATTAACACTTTCTGTAATAATCTCAATGGTAATAACTCCATTTATTTTAAAAAATATTAGTAAAATTACAAATAAAATATTACAAAAAAAAGATGTTCATAGCCAAATATTAAATACATCAAAAAAAGTATTAAAGAATCATGTTATTGTTTGTGGATATGGAAGTTTTGGTAAACAAATACTTTTAAATTTAAAAAATGCAAATATTGAGCATATTGCTATTATAGATAATTATGAGTTTTTCGAAAATGCATTATCTCATGGAGAAAAAGTACTTTTTGGAAATCCTACACAAAAACATATATTAGAAGAAGCTGGAATCAAAAATGCAAAAGCTGTGATAATAGCTCTTCATGATATACAAAGTATTACACTTTTATCACATACGATAAAAGAGATAAATACTCAAGTGAAAATATTAGCAAAAGTTACGAAAAAAAGTGTTCTTCCTGATACTATTGATAGTGAAGATTTTGTTGATATTTATGATTGCACAGCTGAAATGTTAGTTGAAAGATCAATCAATTAGGAGAATAATTTTTCCACTAAAGTATTTCCACTAAGTTTTTAATAATTATATTTTTAATAGTAAATTAATAAAAATATAATAGAATATAGAATGATAGAAAACTTGGAATTACAAATGCAAAATAACGTTATAATGAGTATTAATAAAAAATATAAATTTAATGAATTAGTTGATGTTATTGAATTTGAAGAACTATTAAAAAGTCTTTATAAGGCTACAGGGATTCCTAATGCACTAGTAGGAGTAGATGGAGAAATTATTTCACAAACAGGATGGATAGATGCTTGTTCATTATTTCATAGAGTTAATAAACACAGTAATCTTCAATGTCAAAAGAGTAATAATAACTTAATAAAGAGTGTTTCTAATGGTAAAGGGATATGTACTTTGTGTGGAAATGGCTTGTTTGATTATGCAACACCTATACTTTTAGAAGGAGAAGTTTTAGCTACTTTATTTTTAGGACAAGTTTTGATGGAAACACCAAATATGGAGTTTTTTAAAAAACAAGCTCAAAAATTTAATTATGATGAAAATAAGTATCTTGAAGCAATAAATACTATTCCTATTGTTACAAAAGAAGAAATTGAATCTACTATGGATTGTGTTGTAAAAATGTCACAAATGTTAATAAAAACTAGCCTATCAAAATTACGTGAAATATCATTAGAAAAAGATCTTCATCAAAGTAATCAAAAAAAAATACAATTAAAAGATATATTAGATTTTTCTCCTGTTGCAATTTCTTGGGCAAACTTAGATGGTAATATTGAGTATATTAATCATAAATTTACAGAATTATTTGGATACATACTTGAAGATATTCCAAATATTGAAACTTGGTATAAAAAAGCTTATTCTGATTTAAAATATCAAAAAAATGAAATAAAATCTTGGCATGAAGAGATTTTATTAGCTGGTAAAGAAAATAAACCCATTCCTATTTCTCAAAGAGAAGTTAGTATTATATGTAAAGATGGAAGTGAACGGCGAGTACTTGTTTATTTATCTTGGTTGGGAGATAAGTGTTTAGCAAATTTCAATGATATTACTGCTCACTGGAAAAGTGAATTACGAAATCGTGCACATGATTCTATGTTGGAAATGGTTGCAAAAGATTCTTCTTTAACCGATATCTTAAATACAATTGTAAAAAATATTGAATTAGAAGATTCTACTTCATTATGTAGTGTATTATTAATTGATAAAGATGAAAAACATCTGTTTATTGGTGCATCACCTAGTTTACCTGATTTTTATAATAAGGCCATTAATGGTACAAAAATTGGCCTTGGTATTGGTTCTTGTGGCTCAGCTGCTTTTTTATCTGAACGAGTTATTGCTGATGATATTATTAATCATGAATTTTGGCAACCATACAAAGGATTAGCACAAAAAGCTGGTTTGGCTGCTTGTTGGTCAGAACCTATTATCTCATCAACAGGAAAAGTTTTAGGTACTTTTGCAATATATCATAAAAAACCAGCAAGTCCAAATTCAAGTGATATTGAGAGGATAAGTTTTGCAGCAAATTTAGCTGCAATTGCCATAGAAAATAGAAATGCTCGTTATGAATTAGAACATAGAGCATATTCTGATTATTTAACAGATTTAGCAAATCGACGATATTTTATTGAACAAGCTGAGTTAGAATTATTACGATGTAATAGATATGAATCGGAATTATCTTTAATAATGTTAGATATTGATTTTTTTAAAAAGATTAATGACACATATGGTCATAATGTTGGAGATTTAGTTCTTCAAAAAATTGCACAGTTAAGTCGTATAATTTTACGAGATATTGACACAATTGGACGAATTGGTGGTGAAGAATTTGCTATTTTATTACCAGAAACTACCCTTGCAGATGCAATAATAGTTGCTGAGCGTTTACGTGTCGAGATCTCAAATACATCAGTGATATTAGAAAAAGGTGAAGTTACTTTCACTTCTTCATTTGGAGTTGTATCTGCAAATAATTTAAATATTGATGAATTACTAATAAGAGCAGATAAAGCTCTTTATAAAGCAAAAGCGAGTGGACGAAATAAGGTATGTACTTTTAATGAATAAAAAATTATATTCTTAATATTTCATATAGGTTTATGAATTACTATTTTATATTCTTCTGTTCTAATTTTTCTTTGAATCTCTCTTTTTACGGCATTAATTGCATATTTTTTATTTCCACCATATATACTTGTTATTATTTTTGATTTACAATTTTCACAAATAAAATCAGTCTTTACAACTTCTGTATATTTTGTATGGCAAGAACTATCATCATATACCAATAAAGAATCACATTTTGGGCAATAACACTCTATGTTTATTATTTCATCTTTAGCCCATTTCCATCTCCATTTTGCATCATAGATAGAATCTTCTATATATTGAGTATATTCTGCTTTTGTGTTATTTGTAAATAATAATAAAACTTTTATTATAGTAATAAGTGCTAGACTAGAGATAATCAATAATGCCCATATTGGAAGAGCATATGAAATTAATAATATATTGTAAATCAAAATAGTTTTAATAGATAAAATTACCAATAAATCAACAATATATTTATTAGTTTGGGGTATAAAAAATAAAATAGCAACACTTATAATAAGTGAAGTGATTATTAAAAAACTAATTTTTATTTTTGAGTTTTCTATTTGAATGCCTTTTTAGCTTGAATTTTCGGAATTATATAGTATCCAGACTAAATTTAAAATTTCTTACTAAAAAAATATTACATTCATATTAGTTTAGAGGAAAATTTATAGTTGATAAGTATAATTTTCTTTTTGGAAAAGGCAAAAATATAGAGGAGAAAAAGTTTATTAGTTTGATAAATTACAAGAGATACTATAAACTATTATGTTCAAGAAACACTAATATTTTTTTGAACATAATGAATTGATAAAGATTAGAAACTATTATTTAAGCAATTTTATTTAAAACAGCTTTCTCTTCAATGGTAAAACATTGATGTGGATATTGGGCATTACGATTTTGAAATGCCAAAATTGCTTTATTGATAACCACACCTTTATCAATATTAATAGCTTGTTTTATGGTTTCATTTGTTTGCCAAGCTTCTCTTCCAGCTAATACAGTTGATAAATAAACAATCAATGCTGCTGAAATAGAACGAGTTGCACTCTCCCAAAGGTAACTTGGAGTATGGTCAACTGCATAATAATCAATACGGTTGTATTTAAACATTGGTTTTTTAAAGGTGGTTGGTTTTGCAAAAAAGAAACCCATTCCTTCATCACAACTTATATCAATAATTAAACTATCAGGTTTCAAGCTTGAACTCTCTTCTTCAATGATAAAATTAGTAGGATTTGCAGTATCTTGAAAAACTCCATTTACGATAATATCTGATTGACTAATAAGTTCTGATAATGAACTAATAGACCCATCATGTTCAATAACAATCATGCGAGGTTCATCGTTATTACCCTCTTGAATTCTCACATAATGACAATCAAGAACCTCTTCTCTTACTTCATGATCAGGTCGTTGTACACAAATAGTAATATCTCTAAAACCATGAGCTTTTAATGCATAAACAGCACCACGACTAACAGCTCCAAATCCAAAGATGATAGTTTTACGTTGATTTCCATAATGTCCATCTATTCCTTTTAGTTGTAAAGCATGTATAACTGCGCAGTATCCAGCCATTTCATTGTTTTTATAAAAAGTATGTCGGCCAACTTGACCCTCTGGCGACCAAACGAACATATCTTCAAAGGCAATTAGAGTTTGTTTTCTCTTAATGGCAATATCTGTTATCTCTTTTTGTTGTACACAATGCACATAACCCCAAAGTGTTCCACCTTCACAAAGTTCTTCTAAATCAGACAATACAGGTTTATTAATAATAACAGTTCCAATATTTGCCAATAAGTTATGTCTTGTATCAATTCCCCCAGTTAATGAGGCAATCTCTTCATCAGGTATACCAAATGGTGCTCCATATCCTTCTTCAAAGATAAGTTGTTTTCGTAAAGTTTCAGGAATTCGTAAGAGATGATTTGGATGAATTGGAAGCCTTCTTTCATCAATTTTTTTTGAAGTTCCAATAACGCCTATTTTTAATTTTTGCATGTTGTATTTCCTTTTTTAAATTTATTATTTAGTTTTTCTCATATTCCAAAAGCTACTTTTATTTAAAAAGTCTGGACCATCGTAAACACTTTTCAAATCAGATATTGTATATACAGCTTTTTGGTCAAGTTCATTAATAAGAAGTATAAGTTTTGGGATATTTCGTCTTCTTTCAACGATAAATAAAACTTCAACTGCTTTGTTTTCACCCATATCTCCATCAACAGAAACTACTTTGTAACCTTCTTCTCTTATTTTAAGTGCTAAAATATCACGATTAAATGAGATACAACGAACTAGCTCTTTTCCAATAGCAAAACGACTTTCAATCCACATACCAACATAAATACCAGTTGCAAAGCCAGCAGAATATGCAAAAGCTAAATGCCATTGGTCAAGATTTTTAAATACCATTCCAGCAGCAACCAGCCAAATGCTGATTTCAATAAAACCAATCATAGATGATAATAGTTTGTATCCACGAAAGATAACAATAGTACGAAATGTCCCTAAAGATACATCTGCAACTCTTGAAAAAAAGATAAGTATTGCTAATAAATAGGGATATTCGACTATAAAATCAGCCATTTTTATTTCTTAATTTGTTTTTCATTTGATCTCCTTTTATAAATTTTTTTAGGCAGAACTTTATTGAGGAAGTATTAGTTCCCAAGATAGTTGTGATTATGTATATTTTTCTATTTGTAAGTATTTAAGAGTTTTAAAATTAAAATTCTAAGGACAAAGGTCAAAGGGTAGGATAATTGATTATATGAGCAACAGTTTTTTTCTCTAATTAGAGTTCTTTCTTTTTATAATCAATTCCAGATAGTGTTTCCATTCTATCACAATAATTTCTATATGACTAGTTTATGTTGATTTTAGAATTTAAAATTTTTGTTATAAATGTAGATATTTTGTTATGATAGTATTTTTGAATTCTGGTTATGGTGTGTAATATTAATTTATAATTGCTTTAAAATATTAAGTATATTTTCTGCTTTCCATTCAACACAACAAGAATATTTTTTATCATATTCTACATTTTTTATTAATGTAGAAAAACTCTTTTCTGTAAAAAAATAGTCATAATATGGCAAAGCAGTAGTAATATGTCCTATATCATCAAGGTCATTTACTTTAAAATTTTGGTTTTTATTCCATCTAATGGTTGAAAACATTTTAGCTCGAATATCAAAAGTAGGAAAATATGTATCTATTTTTTTATTATCAAATAAGTTGTAAATCATATTAATAATAGGTTGAATATCATCCTCTGGTTCATTACCTATTTGTTCTTTAGAATTAGTTTCATTAGTAGCAAAATAACTAAAAGTAAATTTTATTCTATCTTTATTTGCTGTTAATAAACCAGCTATTTCACTCATGTAAACTTTATGTTGAGTTTTGAGTTCATGTTCAAATTCAACTTTTTCCTTATTTATTGTATTTACCATATCCTTTCTTGAATTAATCAATATAGATTCTTTTTTTTCATCTAATTTATTTCTAACAAATTCTGAAAAAGTGTATTCCCAACTATCTTTAAAATATTTTTTTTGTATAAATTCATTATTTTCATTTGATAAAAAAGGTAAAGGTTCAAAATCAATTGCTCCTAAAATATCACATACTTTACTCCAAACAAAAATATCAGTTTCATAGATTGCATCTTTCCCTTTCAAATTTTCGTATAGGAAATAAAGTAATTCATATTTAATTAGTTCCATTTCAAACATAATTATTATATTTTCTGAAAGAAGTTCCATAATTTTTGTTGTTTCATTAAATCTATTTATATCTTTTTGTTTAAAAAGTTCAGAATATAATCTATAACTTAAAGGACAAATAATTTTTTTCTCTTTAGAAAGTTTGATTAATGTATTATAAATTTCAATTAAATTTTTATCAGTATTTTTTCCCAATGACACATCACATAAATAACCCCAATATTTTGTATCAAGATAAATTTTAAATCTATCTTTAATAGATTCTCCAAGTTTTAAACGATGTTCTTTTCTATGTGTTTCAATTGAAAACAAAAACTATCCTTTATAATTCTTTTTTTGATTATTTTATATTAACATACTATCAATGAAATAATTGACATTAAAAATATAATTAGCTAAACTTTTACCAAACAATCGTTTGGATAAAATTATGGCAATCAAAAAAACATCAAAAGAAGAGATTTTAAAAGAGTCTATTAAACTTTTTAAAATACGAGGATATTCAAATACTTCTATGGCAAATATTGCTGAGGCTTGTGGGCTAATAAAAGGAAGTATTTATCATCATTTTAAGAGCAAAGATGAGATAGGTTTGGAGTCTTTGAAATATATTCACAACTATTTTGCTGAGTTTATTTTTTCTATTGCTTACAGAAGTGATTTAAGTGATAAACAAAAAATTGAGCTAATAGTCAAAAAAACTGATGAGTATTTTTTACAAAGTGAGGGTGGTTGTTTACTTGGAAATCTGGCTTTAGAGTCTAGCACTTTAAACTTGGATTTTAAAGAGGAGATAAAAGCATATTTTACAGCTTGGGAAAATGCTTTAATAAAAATCTTTGAAAACAAATACTCAAAAATAGAAGCTTCAAATCTTGCAAAAGAGTATGTAGCTTTAACTCAAGGTGCAATAATGATGATGAATTTATATGATTCATCTGAAAATTATCTAAAAGTTGGTGAAAAAATCATTAGTTTAATCTAATGGTTTTTTTTTATCTTATTTAAACAAACAATCGTTTGGTTGTTTAAATTAATTAAAAAGGAAAAAAAATGAGTTATTTCAAAAAATTCAAAGGGCAGGGCGAAGCACTTCCAACAAAATCACCAATAAGTGAAATAGTCTTTGCGTGGTTTGGTGGATTTATTTCAATATTTATTATTGGATATCTGACAAAATCTTATGATAATCTTTTGGTTATGGGCTCTTTTGGAGCCTCTTGTGTATTGTTATTTGGATTTCCTAAAAGTCCATTTTCACAACCAAGAAATGTGATTTTAGGGCATTTTTTATCTACATTTATTGGTTTAGCATTTTTACATATTTTAGGAAATGAATATTGGAGTATGGCATTATCTTTGGCAACTGCAATTGCAGTTATGATAGCTACAAGAACAGTTCATCCACCAGCTGGATCAAATCCTTTGATAGTGTTTTTATTGGGTGCAAATTGGGATTATTTAATATTTCCTAGTTTAATAGGTTCTATTATTCTAGTTCTTGTGGCAATTTTCTATAATAATTTGCATAAAAATAGAGCTTATCCCGAATATTGGCTCTAATAAAGGCAAATAATCATAAAATGTCAACATTAAAATAAACAATAACTCAAAGGACTTTTTATATGCCATTTTCAAAACTAATTTCTTTAGATGAAATAAATCAATCTTTAAAGGAAAATGTTTATACAAAGCCTACTTTAATTCAAGAAAAAGTAATACCTCTTGTTTTAGAAAAGAAAGATATTATGGCAAAAGCTCAAACAGGTAGTGGTAAAACTGCTAGTTTTGTATTACCAATACTTCAACTTTGGACAAATCAAAACTATGAAGGTAAATCAAAAATCAGAGCTTTAGTTTTAACTCCTACACGAGAACTAGCTCTTCAAGTATCACAAGCTTTTATAATGTTTTCTAAAAATCTAATAAAAAAACCAAAATTAGTAAGTATTATTGGTGGACAAAGTATAGGTGAGCAGCTTTTAGAGATTCAAAAAGGTTGTGATATTGTTGTGGCAACTACAGGAAGATTACTTGATATTTTAGAGAAAAAACAATTAAATCTTTTAAATCTTGAATTTTTTGTTTTAGATGAAGCAGATAAAATGCTTGATTTTGGTTTTGAAGAAGAGTTAGAACTACTTTTAAAACAATTACCAAGTACTAGACAAAATCTTTTGTTTTCTGCAACTTATCCTTTAAAAGTTCAAAATATTATCTCAAAAATTACAAAAGATGCTGTTGAAGTTTTTATAGAAGATGAAACACCAACTGTACAAACTATAAATCAAAGGGTAATAGAAGTAAATAAAGAGAACAGAAGCCCACTTCTTAGAAATCTAATACAAAACAACACTTGGGAGCAGATATTGGTTTTTATGGCAAATAAACGTTCATGTGATAATATTGCTGCGAAATTTAGAAAATATGGATTAAATGCTGAGTCTTTTCATGGTGACTTACTTCAAGATGAAAGAAATGAAACTTTACAAGATTTCAAAGATAAGAAAATAAAAATCTTATTTGCTACAGATATTGCAGCTCGGGGACTTCATATAGATGATATCTCTTGTGTTGTAAATTTTGATTTACCAAGAGCAGCAGCTGATTATATTCATAGAATTGGCAGAACTGGACGAGCTGGGAAGAGTGGAACTGCAATATCATTTATTGGGTTAGAGGATTTTGAACACTTTGATTTAATAGAGAAAAAATGTGATATAAAACTTTTAAAAGAGCAAATTGAAGGTTTTGAATTAAGCGGAAATCCTATTTTAAAAGAAAAAGGAATTCAGCCTATAAAAGGTAAAAGAATGAGTAAAAAAGATAAGTTAAGACAGCAAGCTTTAAAAGACTAGATAGTCTTATAAAGCATTGCTATTAAAATAATTACATTTAAAATTAAGATATATTTTTTATAAGAAGTTGCTTGAACTAAGTGTTTTATTTTTATTCCAAAATATACTCCAACAAGTGAAGCCATTCCTACAACAGCACCTTCAAGATATAACATTTGACCATGCATTGAAATAGAAGCAAATCCAGCAATAGATGAGAAGATAACAAAAAATAATCCCAATGCTGTAGCTGATTTTAAATCATATTTCATAAATCCAACTAAAATTGGTGTTAATAAAATAGAACCACCAACTCCAATACTCATAGCAATAATTCCTATAAAAGATCCAATGAGAAATAAAGTAACTTTACTATGTTCTTTTCTTTCACAATCATGAATAGCAGGTGAATAAAAGATTCTAAGAATAGAGAATATTAATATGGCAATAAAAAGATATTGTAAAAATTCATTTGAAACATTTGTTACGATATATCCACTTTGAAGACCACCAACAAATCCTCCTGCACCTATTACTATTCCATCTTTTACAACATTTTGAGCATATTTAGAGTTTAAGAAAGAGCCGTAAATTGAAGAAAAAACCATTTGCATAATAGATATGGCAACGGCTTCTTTCATTACATAACCAACTAGTAGAAGAATAGGAACAAGAATCATTCCTCCTCCAACTCCGAAGAAACCAGATATAAAACCTGTTATAATTCCAAAGCCGGCTAGTTCTAATATCAAGAATCGCTCTTTTTAATTGAATTCATAGCTTCAATAAAATTGTTATATTCCTCTTCAAGCTTTTTGTCTTTTACACTTACATCAATTCCATCTTCTTCTTTTAATGCAACTTCAACAACATTAATTCTTTCAAGAAGATATTTGAACATTTCTTTATTGATATCTGGTAAATCCCCATGTGCCATTTTGCAGTTTTTATTATCACGTCTAATAATTTTAGCAGGAACTCCAACAGCTGTTGAATTATCAGGAACATCACAAACAACAACAGAATTTGCACCAATTTTAGAATTTCTTCCAATTGTAATATTTCCTAAGACTTTTGCACCACTTCCAATTACTGTATTTGATTTAACAGTTGGATGTCGTTTCCCTTTATCAAGACTAACTCCTCCAAGAGTTACACCTTGATAAATCAAAACATCATCTTCCACAATAGCAGTAGCACCAATAACCACACCAATTGCATGATCTATAAATACTCTTCTTCCTATTGTACAAGCAGGATGAATGTCTGTTTTTGTTAAGAAACTAGATATTCCATTAATTACTCTTGAAAGTTTTTTCCAACCCTTATAATAAAGCTTGTTTGCAATTCTATAGTTAATAATTGCCCAAACACCTGGGTAGTTAAAAAACAGTTCTAAATTATTATCTAAAGCAGGATCATTGTTTCTTGGCACATAAAAATCCTCTTTTATTTGTGCCCAAAATGAAATCTTTTCTTGAATTTGCGTTTCTTCATCACTCATGATAACTCCAAATAGTTTTTAAATAACTATTTTCATTTAAATATTTTTCAATATCTTTATAATTATGGTCATTTAAATTTTTTCTTAAAATTGCTCTTATTTCGTCAGTATCGTAATCAATATCTTCTAAAATATCAATAATTTTTTGAGACTCTAAAATTTTTTCTAAAACAACTTCACCATTTTTGAATACAACATTAACTTCTGTTGGGTGTGAGAATAAGTTATGCTTCATACCTAATGTATCTTGATAAGCTCCCACGTTAAAGAAACCTATAAAATAATCTTCTTTATTTAGATTTACATCATGTAAATATAAAGGTTTTTTTATATCAAATGGTAACTCTCCATCACTATCACAAGTAATATCCCATAATGATGCACTTCTTGTAGGTTTTTTATCAAGATGAGTAATAGGCATTATTGGAAATTCTTGGTCAATTCCCCAGTAATCAGGAAGTGATTGGAATACTGAAAAGTTTAATAAATATTTTTCTTGAATATTTTCATCAAGTTTTTTTAACTCTTCATAATGGTCAATTTCAAGTAATGATATGGCTTTTTTGATAACTTGGTGTGTTAAAATTTCAGCATTTGATCTATCTTGTAAATCAATATAACCTAAATCAAATAGAGTTAATAAAGATTCCATATGGTCAATACTATCATGCATATATTCATAAGCAGTTTTTTTAGACATATCTCTTAATAAGTCATGTAACTCTTGAATTAATGGAGGATTTTTTTCTTTTAAATTTAAATGATCAATTGCATATTCAGAAGAGAAAAGTTCTAAAACAGGAGTTATTAAAACAGTTGAAGCAGCACTTATAAATCTTCCTGATTCCGTGAAAATATTTGGTTCATCAACACCTTTTTGACGTGCTATATCTTTTAATGTAAAAATAACATCATTTGAAAACTCAGATAATGAATAAAATCTTGTTCTTTCATAAGCATTATATTCAACTGCTAATCCACCACCAATATTAATTGAATCAAGGTTTGTAGCACCTAAGTTTTTAAGCTCAGCGTATATATGTCCAGCTTCTCTTAA
>JAHIWE010000022.1 GCA_018816105.1 bacterium
AACAGGTTCGTTTGGGTCAATCCAAGGTTCTTTAAATTCAGGAAGCCTTGTAATCATAAAAGGTTCAGGTTCTCTTAAATCGGTAAATTGACTATCCACAACATCATGTAAAACACATGTATGCCCTTGTGCCATTAATTCAGTGACTACCGTTTTGCCAATGTTTCCTGCTCCTATAATTGCTATTTTCTTATTTTGAAGAGAATCTTGAGTTTCTTGACCCCAAAGTTTTATTTGTCTATTAAAATATTCGTTAAATTCTTCTTGCATAATTTATTCCTTGCTTTATAACTTTAGATTATTATTTATATATATACTTGTAATAATAGCAAATTAAAATTAAAATTCTATGACTGTGGTCAATTATTAATTATCTATATAGTATTATATTCCTATTAATTTAATTCGAGGAATTTCTATGAAAAAAAGAGTTGTTTTCAGTTTATTTTGTATTTTAACATTAAATGTTTATGCAAATGCTGCAAAAGATGATTATGAGACACTAAAAAAATCTGTTGTATCAAAATATGAAAAACAAATGCCAAAACAATGGGGTGAAAAAGTAACAGGTGTTAAAACTCAGTTTAACACTAAACAAAAAGTAATAGCAATAACTATGGATGCGTGTGGAAGTAAGGATGGAATGGGTTATGATAAAAAACTAATTTCATATTTAGAAAAAGAAAATATTCCAGCAACTTTATTTATAAATGCTAGATGGATTGATACAAATCTTGAAACTTTTAAAACACTTGCAGCTAATCCACTTTTTGAAATTGGAAATCATGGATTACTACATAAACCAGCTTCTGTTGATGGAAGTTCAGTTTATGGAATAAAAGGAACTGAAGATATAGCAGAACTTGTAGATGAAATAGAATTAAATGCAAGAAAAATAGAGTCTATAACGAATAAAAGACCAAAATATTATCGTTCAGGAACTGCATACTATGATGATGTAGCTGTAAAAGTTGCAAATAGATTAAAACATCAAGTAATAGGTTTTTCGATTTTAGGAGACGCTGGAGCTACATATACAGCTAAAAAAGTTGAAGAAGCATTTATGACAGCTAAAAAAGGTGAAATAGCAATAGTTCATTTTAATCACCCTGAATCTCAAACAAGAGAAGGAATGATAAGAGCCATTACTAAATTAAAAGCAGATGGGTTTAAATTCGTAAAATTATCTGATTATCCTTTGAAATAATCATTTTAAGTTCACTCCTCATAACAATGAGGAGTGAATATATTTACTCTTTATTCGCAGTTGTAAACATTAATTTTGCTTCATCAAGAAGCTTTTGAGCATCTTCTAGCTCTTTTACACCTGTTTTATATACTTTTATAGAATCACTAAGTGTGATTTGTGGGTTTGAAAGTTTTTCTAAAAGCTCTTTTGCTTTAAAAATTTTTTCTTCAAAATTTGATTGTTCTATATCTTTTATTTCTGCCATTTATTTATCCTTTAAAATATCTCTTACATGTTGTTCAAACTTTTCAACTTCAACCAAAAATGAATCATGTCCTGATTGACTATCTACTAATTTATAAGTCACTTGATTTTCTCTTCCAACTTTTATCATAATATCTCTTATTTCTTCCATTTCTTCAGGGAAAAATAGCATATCATCACTAAAAGCTATTAAATGTAGATTTGATTGCACCTTATCAAAAGAGTCTGCTAATTTATCTTTATTTCTTCCTGCATCAAAAATATTCATTGTTTTACATACATAAAGGTACGAAAGGGGGTCAAATATTTTTGGAAAACTATATGCATTGTATTCTAAATATTTTTCAACTTCAAATCTTCCAAATAACTCGTATAATCCATCTGTTGATGAGTAATCTCTTCCAAATTTATTATTAAATAGTTTCGGACTTAAATAACAAATCAATCCTGCCATTCTTCCAACAGCAAGGCCTGGAAGTCCTAAAACTTTTGGATCATCTTTTTTATAGCTTCCATTTTTAAATAAAGGATCATGTCTTATTGCTTCCATTCCTATTTTATTAAAAGCAATTGCCCAAGGTCTTGTATATGCAGTTGTAGCAAGAGCTATTATATCTTTTGCAAAAGTTGGATGTTCTATTGCATAACAAAGTGCTTGCATTCCACCCATACTTCCACCAATTACAGCCACTGCATTTGAGATACCAAGTCTTTTATATAGTTTCATTTGTGCTTTTACAATATCTGAAATTGCTAAAACTGGGAATTTCAGTCTATACTCTTTTTTTGTTGAAGGGTCTATACTCATAGGATTTGTAGAACCAAAACTACTTCCTATATTGTTTGAACATATTACAAAATATTTTCTTGTATCTATAGGTTTTCCATCACCTATAAATTTATCCCACCAACCAGCTTTTGCTTCATCAGCATATCGTCCAGCTGCGTGATGACTTCCTGATAAGGCATGACAAATAATAATAACATTTGATTTATCTTCATTTAATTCACCATAAGTTTCATAGATGATTTCAAAAGACTCTAAAAGTCTTCCGCTTTCTAGATATAAATGTTCATTAAATTTCTCTAATTTTGTCTCTATTCTCAAACTAATTCCAATCTTTTGTATATAAATTAAGGCATATATACTATCAAAAATATAATAAGACTATGATTTATTTATACTTTAAAATAAATAATTAAACCTTATATAAATCATCCAGACTCACTTTCATCAAAGTCTGCCAAGGTAAGGTTGGAGACCAAATATCAAATATTGATAAATCGACATTTTCAAATGGTGTATTTAAAATATATTTATGATAAACATACATAAAAGCAGTAACCCTGTAATTTTTAGAACAATGAATCCAAACTTTATTTGCTCCAAGAGATTGTAAAACATTTAAAAAAAGTTTCAAATCACTCAATGATGGATTTTCAAAATTTACAGGAATATGAAAATAACTCATATTCAAATCTGTAACAATTTTATTTTCATTTTCTATTGAGTTTGAAGTTTTATAAACAGATAAATTTATAACTACCTCAAATCCTTCATTTGCAATTATTTCAAACTCTTCAACTTTTGGTTGACCTGAAGTTGCAATTAACTCATTTATTTTTATGTAGTTTAAAATTTTTTGCATAGGAATCCTTTTATTTAATTAAATCATCTATCTTTTTTAAATAATTTCCTTTTAGCTCATCACTTATAAAAGATGAGTTAAAAGAGTTTTTTACAAGTTTTACTATATCTTCTTGGCTCAAATCTAAATTTTCATACAAATTTATAAAATTTTGGTTTAAATACCCTTTAAAATATGCAGGATCATCTGAATTAATTGTAACATTTAATCCATAATCTAAAAGCTTCTTTATATTATGCTCTTTATATGTTTTAAATACTTTTAATTCAATATTTGAGTTTGGGCAAACAGTAAGAGGTATTTGCTTCTCTTTTAATCTTTTCATTAATTTTGGTGAATTAATTGATTGAACTCCATGGTCAATTCTTTGAATATCTAATAAATCTAATGCTTCAAAGATATATGAAACATCAGCTTCTTCTCCTGCATGAGCTACTAATTTAAAGCCCTCTTCTTTCGCTTTTTTAAAAACATCTTCAAACTTTGAAGGAGGATTTCCAATCTCAGAAGAATCAAGTCCAATTCCTATAATATAATCTTTAAACTCTAAAGCTTCTTCTAAT
>JAHIWE010000023.1 GCA_018816105.1 bacterium
ATTTCTTTTTTTATTCTGATCTTTTTTATTTTTTTAGCATTCTTATATTTTTTTATTACTATTTTCCAGTAAACTAATTATTGTTTTTTTATTTACTAGTCTAAACTTTTTATCTCTCTATATTTGGATTGTAGGAGCTTTTTTATTCTTTTTATTTCTGTATATAAAATAATCTTTTTAGTAACCTTTTTGTAATTTATTTATTATATAATTTTAACAGTTATATAAAAAATAAAAAGGATATAAAATGGAACCTTTATACAAAGTTACTAAATACAATTCATTTGGAGTTTCTATTGTTCCAGATGAGAAAGACAAAAGCAAGTCTTATATTATGGTAGATGGTTATGTGATTGGTGTTCAGGTTACTACTGGTACTATTTCTAAGTAGTAATTCCTGTTCTTATTTATAGTTAGACCTTTTTAGTCTAACTACTTTTCTCTCTTATAAAATCTTTATTGTTATTAAATAATATAGTATTCAAGATATTAAGGTATATTTTATTGAATTTATATTTTAGTAAACGTATTTTATCACCTCTTATGCTCTTTTTTGATACAATTCTCATCTTTTTTAGATTACTATTCTCACGCTTGCATAGCTCCAATGGTAGAGCAATTCCATGGTAAGGAAGAGGTTATCGGTTCAACTCCGATTGTGAGCACCATTTATGTTATACTTTTATTATAAAAAAACATTACTAGGAAAATGAATTGAATGAAAACCCAAATAACCCATTGCATGGAATTAAGTTAGAAATGATAATAAATTCATTAGTAGAATACTATGGATGGAACGAATTAGGAAGATTAATAAATATTAATAGTTTTAATTATGAACCTTCAGTAAAGTCTAGTTTGAAGTTTCTTAGAAAAACTCCATGGGCTAGAGAAAAAGTTGAAAAATTATATTTAAATACTTTTATTAATAAAGATATTTAATTAACAATATAAAATAAGAAAATATTAGGATGAATAATGATTAGAAAAATAGATACAAATAGTGAAGAATTTCAAATTGAACTTGAACTAACTAAACAATTTACAGATAAGGTTGTTGCTGATCATGGATTTGCTTATAATCCTGATGATGAAGTTAATGAATCTATTCAAATGGGGCTTGCTAGAAATAAAATGATTTATGGAAAGAGATTTTGCCCATGTTTTATGGTTATTGGTCAAACATCTGCTGAACAAGAAACAAGTGAAAATAGACTTTGTCCTTGTACACCTGCTTTAACAAATGAGATACCATCAAAAGGTTCATGTCACTGTGGAATTTTCTGTACTGTTGAAAAAGCACAAGACATTGCAAAACAAACAGATACTCATGATGCAATTGCTACACATTCAAGAGGTTTATCAAAAGAGGAGTGTGAAGCACTACTTACCAAAGTAGAAGTAAATTCACAGGAATTAGAATCATTATTAGAAGCTAGAGAATTAGGTTTTGTTAAATTTAATTTAATTGATACAAGAGAGTGGATGGAATGGGTAGGAACTAGAATTAAAGGAACAGACTATTTAATCCCTACAACATCATTTTATCAAGCATTAGAGGCTATTACTGATCAAAAAAGTACTCCTGTTGTTGTTTATTGTTTAAGTGGAAGTAGAAGTGCTTATTGTCAAAGAATTATGAAAGATCTAGGATTTAAATCTGTTGCAAATTTAGATTATGGAATTTCTTCTTTTGCTGGACAAAGAGAGAGTGGAGATAAATAAAACTATTTAAAAATGTATCCTAATCGTAGGATACATTTTCTTTAAAATCATCTGAATATTTTTTTAATAGGTGCATTATTGATATAAAAAATGTCACCATCGCTGGACCTATTATCATTCCCCAAAAGCCAAAACTTGAAAGTCCTGCTACTATTGAAAAGAATATTAAAAGTTCATTTACACTTGTTGGAGTTTTTACTACTTTTTGATTTATATATTTAATTATCATGGGTTTTACAAAAGTATCTGCAACTACAGAAATTACCAATATTGAATATACTGCAATTATAATGGCATTTCCTAATGAGTTTGTTGTTGCTTCATAAATTACAATTGGAAGCCACATTATAACCCCACCAACAACTGGAATTAAAGATGCAAAACCATATAAAACTCCAAATAATAACCCATCGTATCCAAAAAATGTTAAGAAAAATCCAAATAAAAATCCTTCAAATACTGCTGTTATTAATATTGAATAAAGAACTACCGTCATTACATTTGATGATTCATAAAATAAGATTGTTGAATCTTCTTTTTTTATTGGTAATAACTCTTTCATAAATGTTGCAATTGAGCTTGAATACAGTGTAAAGAAAAAGAAAAAGATTAGAATCATAACCATATCAATCATAAATTTTGCAGAGTTTTTACCTAAATAAGCTCCAACAGAAAGTATATTTTGAACAGTTTTACCAACATCAATTTTTGATGTAAGGTCATTTAAAAAGTCATTTATAAAAACAATATCTTTTGATGATTCTTGTACAAAATCCTTCATATCACTTAAATTTCTTATTAATTCTTGTTGATCAACTTGATTGAAAAAATTTGCAAAAGAAAAAATACAGTATAAAACAGGAATAAAAAATAGTGATGTTAATCCTATTGTCATAAATGATGTAGCTAATATTCTACTTTTAAATCTATTTTCTAGATATACTGTTACTGAACTTGTTGCAACTGCCAATAAAATTGAAACAAAAATTGATTTTAAAAATGGATTAAAAAGCTCCACCATAAAAAAAATCATTACAATAGCAATTGCAACTAAAAAATAGACTGCTTTCAAAATAGTTTTCCTTGGGTTAAATCATCATCAAGTTTTTCACTTCCAGGATATGAAAGTCTAAACATCTCATATGTTTTTATTGAGGCGATTCTTCCTCGTGCTGTTCTTTCAATAAATCCATTTGCAAGTAAATAAGGCTCAATTGCATCTTCTATTGTTCCTTCATCTTCACTAAGCGCTGCTGCCATTGTAGAAAGCCCCATTGGTTTTCCTCTATTTGAGACTAATAACTCAAGTAAGTTTATATCCATTTCATCAAAACCACTTTCATTTACTCCTAATTCATCTAATGCATATTTACATCTACTTAAATGAATAAAATCTTCATTTTCAACTTCAGCAAAATCTCTTACTCTTTTTAGAAGTCTAAGTGCTACCCTTGGTGTTCCTCTACTTCTTCTTGAGATTTCAAAAGATGCATCATTTTCACATGATTTTGATAGTTTAACAGCTGCTTTTTGAATGATTTTTGATAATTCATCTTGATTATAAAATTGCATTCTAAAGTGCATTCCAAATCTTTCTCTTAAAGGATTTGACAGCATTCCAGCTCGTGTAGTAGCGCCTATTAACGTAAATCTTGGTAAATCAATTTTAACAGTTTGAGCAGCAGGTCCAGAGCCTATTATAATATCTAACCTATAATCTTCCATTGCAGGATAAAGTATTTCTTCAACAGTAGGTGAAAGTCTATGAATTTCGTCAATAAATAGAATATCTCCCTCTTCAAGATTTGTTAAAATTGCAGCTAAATCACCACTTTTTTCAATCATAGGTCCAGCTGTTACTTTGATATTTGTATTCATTTCATTTGAAATAAGATAAGAAAGTGTAGTTTTCCCAAGTCCAGGAGGTCCATAAAAAAGTATATGATCTAAGGCTTCTTTTCTTTTTTTACTAGCTTCGATAAATACTTTTAAATTTTTTTTGATTTTTTCTTGACCAATATAATCATCCCAATTTGAAGGTCGCAGACTTACTTCTGTATTATCATCTTCAAAAGATATTTGCTCGACCTCTACTAATCGCTCCATTTTAATACTCTTCTTCTTTAGATGGAAATGAGCTATCTTGAACATCATTTCTATATTGATTAACTGCATCTTTTACTAATGATGCCCCATTCATATAATGTCTTACAAATTTTGGTTTAAAATCTTCAAAAAATCCTAACATATCAGACCAAACTAAAACTTGACCATCTGTAACATTTCCAGCTCCTATTCCAATAATTGGAATATTTACAGCTTTTGTGATTTTTAAAGCAGCTTCACTCATAACACCTTCAAGAACAATAGCAAAAGCACCTGCTTTTTCAACTGCAATTGCATCTTTGATTAATTGTTCTGTATCTTGAGCTGTTTTTCCCCTTACTTTATATCCACCTTCACTTCTTACATATTGAGGCATTAATCCAATATGTCCCATAACTGCAATTGAATTAGATGTAAGATGTTTTATAATTTCAGCTCTATCTTCACCACCTTCGATTTTAATAGCTGCTGCATTTGTTTGTCTATAAACTTCAACTGCATTTTTTAATGCTTCGTTTTTATTAATATATGTTCCAAAAGGCATATCAAGAATAACAAATGCTTTTTTCGCTCCTGTACATACAGCATTTGTGTGATAAATCATTTGTTCAAGTGTTGCAGAAAGTGTGTCTGGCTTTCCTGCAAAACTCATATTTAAACTATCACCTACTAAAATCATATCTGCAATTTCTTCGAAAAGTTTTGCAAATAGTGCATCGTAAGCTGTAATCATTGTTAATTTTTTATTATTTTTAGAATTTTTAATTTTTGTAACATTCATTTTTTCAAAATCATTTTTAATAATGCTCATTTTAATTTTCCCTATACTTTATAATATTTGTCTTGATTATATCAAATTATTACTTTTTTAAATTGAAATTTATAGATTTGCGATTAAAAGACGAGTTTTAAAGAACATGCAAATGAGTGTTTTGTTAGAATTAAATATATTAAACTCAAATATAAACTAACAAAAAGTTTTCCTATGAAAAATGACTCAAATATTCAAAATCACTTGGCAGAGCAAACTATTATGTTTGCTAGTATTACAAAATGGATTATCATATCTTCTTTAATTGGCGGTTTAGTTGGTGCTGTTGTATCACTATTTTTAAAACTTTTAGAATATTGCGAAAATTCTAGGGATTTATTACCATTTAATTATTATTATACTTTACCCTTTGCTTTAGCATTAACTGTATTTATTGTAAAGAAATTTGCACCAACTGCGCAAGGGCATGGAACTGAAAAAGTAATTGAAGCAATTCATAAAAATTCTGGAAAGATAAATATTAGTGTAGTTCCCACAAAACTTTTTGCTACTATTATTACAATTTTTTCAGGTGGATCAGTTGGAAAAGAGGGACCTGGGGCTCAAATTGGTGCTTCATTAGCTTCATTTATTGCAATGAAATTAAGATTTTCAAGTAGAGATAGAAAAAAAATAGTTATATGTGGAATTAGTGCAGGTTTTGCATCTGTATTTGGAACACCATTAGCTGGAGCTATTTTTGGTGTGGAAATATTAATTGTCGGGGCTTTAATGTATGATATTTTATTGCCTTCAATTGTTGCTGGATTTTCTGCTTTTTTAGTGGCTAAAATGTTTGGAATTAATTACACATATTTCTACATAGCTTTTTATTCAAGTTTTGATTTTAATTATGTACTTCTTTCAAAAGTTATATTAGGAGGAATATTTTTTGGTTTAGTTGCTGATTTTATTATCACAACTTTGGGTGGATTACATAAGTTTGTTGATATGGTAAAAATCAATTATATTTTAAAAGCATTTTTAGGTGGAGTTTTTATTGTAATTTTAACTTTTATAGTTGGAGAGGAATATTTGGGTTTAGGTTTTGAAACCATAAAAGATTCTTTATCCTCTACTAATGCTGTTCATGAAACTATTCCTTGGTATGCATTTATTATGAAAACCATATTTACTTCTTTAACCTTAGCTTTTGGTGGAAGTGGAGGAGTTATCACTCCTATATTTTATGTGGGAGCTACAAGTGGTAATTTCTTTGGTTATATGGTTGATGGGTATATTCCATTATTTGCCGCTCTTGGATTTGTAAGTGTTCTTGCAGGAACTACTAGTGCTCCAATAGCTGCTATGATAATGGCTGTTGAATTATTTGGTATGGATGTTGGACACTATGCTGCTATTTCTATTATCATTGCTTTTTTAATGACAGGGCATAGAAGTGTATTTCCATCTCAAGTTTTATCAATGAAAAAGTCTGAAGCTATTAATATCAAATTAGGTGAAGAGATAGTTAATAGTGAAACAACTTATACAACAAGGTTTTTTATTAATATTCAAAATATTTTCATATCTATTTTTAAAAAAACAACTAAAAGTGCTGAAAATAATGAAAAAGATAAAAAAGAATAATTAATAGTTTAAAAGAAGATTTTAGATAAAATAATTCAAATTAAAAGATAGGATAACGATTTTGAAAAAATTAGTAGGTTATATTACGTCATCGCTTCCAAATAACAATTTTACAATTGATTTAGCATATAGTATGAAAGATGCAGGGGTTGATACATTAGAGTTAGGAATTCCTTTTTCTGATCCAGTGGCAGATGGTCCTGTTATTGAAAAAGCAAACTTAATAGCTTTAAATAATGGATTTAAATTAAAAGATTTATTTGAAGTTTCTTCAAAAATTGCAAAAGATATTGATACTTTATGGATGGGTTATTTAAATCCGTTTTACCATTATGGAATGGAAAAGTTTTTACAAAATGCTCAAGAATTTAATATTCAAGGAACAATTATTCCTGATCTTCCTTATGAAATGGCACAAAATTTCCAAGAATTATTTGATAAATATAATAAAGCGAATATCTCATTTGTAGCACCAACGGATAGTGAAGAACGAATTAAACTAATAACAGCAAATGCTAAAAAGTTTATTTACATGGTTGCCTATGCCGGAATTACAGGTAGTGGACAAAAAGAAGATTTATCTTTAATTATTAAAAATGTTAGAAAATATTCTGATACACCACTTTATATTGGTTTTGGTGTTGATGAAAATACTTGTAAAGAAAAAATCATTGGTGTTGATGGAGTAATTGTAGGGAGTGCATTTGTAAAACATATTATTGATGATAGTTTATCAAATGATGAAAAAATCAAAAAAATTTCTGCAATTGCAAAAGAGATAAAAGAAAAAATAAACGAATAATTATGCATATACTTAACCAAGATATTGAATTTGTAGAAGAAAATAGAGCATGCTCTTATTTTGATGAAAATATATCTGATATTAGATATAAATATATGTATTCATGTTCAACAACGCAATATCAAGGAATGTTAGAGCGAGGTTGGAGAAGATTTGGTAGAATGCATTTTGTACCTGAATGTAAGAACTGTACAAAATGTGTTTCTATGCGAATTGATGTTGCAAATTATAAATTTTCAAAATCAGAAAAAAGAGTAATTGCAAAAAATAAAGATACAAAATTATATATAAGACCACCTTCTATGACTATGGAGCATCTTGAGTTATATGATAAATATCATAAATTTATGAATGATAAAAAAGATTGGCCATATTCAGCTATTTCACCAGATGATTATTTGAAATCTTATGTTGAAGCAAAAGAAGAGTTTGCAAAAGAATTTTTATATGTAAGAGATAATAAATTAATTGGAGTTGCATTAGTTGATATTTTACCAAAATCAATATCTGCAATTTATTGTTATTATGACCATGATTACGCAGATTTATCTATAGGAAAATTTTCTGTTTTAGCTCAAATAAAAATAGCTAAAGAGCTGAAAATTCCTTATATTTATTTAGGATATTGGATTAAAGATCATTTTTCAATGGGTTATAAAGAGGCTTATACTCCTTTTGAAGTATTAAAAAATAGAGCATATTTCGATGAAATGCCAGTTTGGAAAAAGTGAAATGAATTATAATATGGTTGTGGTAATAAGTGTTGTTATTTGTGCTATAATCTCGCTGTTTATTAGCTATTATTTAGTATTGTTTGTTTTGGGTGAAAATAGTTCTTTTTTTAAGATAGCTCAGCTAATAATAGCAATAGTATCAATGACAACATTTTATGCTCCAATTAAATATTTATTAATAAAATATATGAATATAAAAGAGGAAGAAAGAGAAAAAAATGATTAAATGTTTAGTTTCTTTTCTACTGTTAGCAAATGTTTTATTTGCAGAGAATGCGCCAGTAAAAGAAGAAGAAAATTTAACACCTCCAATTGACCAATCAGCTGAACAGCCATACAATCCAAATGTAGATTGTCTAATATTAGAAGATGAAAATTCAATTATTTGTAAATTTGAAGTAATAAGAGATATAAAAGATCAAGATATTATAATTCATTGGATTAGTCCAACAGGAGAAATTTCAAGAACAAGAGAGATGGTTATTCCAGCAGGGGATGTTTCTGCTTATGATTATAGATATCTTGATGGTAGAGAAGGTGGAAAGTGGAACTTTAGAGTTATTTATAATAACAATGAATACACTTCTTCTTTTGAATTAAAATAAATAAATTATTACAATAAGTAAAGGAGTTAATCCTTTAACTTATTAATAATCTTGTTACATTATATGCTACAAAAGATAAAATCCAAGCGGTTATAGTTGTAAAAACAAATAGATAAACTAAATATTTCCAACCTCCGGCTTCTTTTGCAAAAACCATAGATGCTGCTAAACAAGGTATATAAATCATTACAAATACAATAAATGATATTGCTGATGCAAAGGGGATATTATTTTTGATTTTTTCTATTAAACTATTCGATGTTTCGTCATTATCTTCACCTAATCCATAAAGAATAGATAAAGTAGAAACAACTATTTCTTTTGCTGCAAGGCCTGTTTCAAGTGCAACTGACATTCTCCAATCAAATCCAAGTGGTGCAAACATTGGTTCTGTAAACTTTCCAATATATCCTAAATATGAGTTTTCTAAGTTGTATAAACTAAGTTCATTAGCTAACACCGCTTTTGCTTCTTCTGTAGAGGCTAATTCAATTTTTTGATTAAATGATTCTTCAATATCTAGATGTTTTGGGTAGTTACTTGCAAACCAAATAAGTAAAGATGCTGCTAAAATGTATGTTCCTGCTTTTTTTAAGTACATCATTGCTTGATTTGAAACTGTATGCCAAACAAGTTTAAATGATGGTAATCTATATTTTGGCATTTCCATTACAAATGGTTCATCTTCACTTTTAAATACTACAATTTTTAATACTTTTGCAGCAAATAATCCTAAAATTGCTCCACTTATATATATAAGAAATAAGATATTTCCAGCATTACTTTCCCCAAAAAATGCACCAACAAAAAGTACATAAATAGGAAGTCTAGCTCCACAAGACATAAAACCTATAATAAACAAAGTTAATAATCTATCTTTTTCATTTTTAAGTGTTCTTGCTGCCATATAAGCAGGAACAGAGCATCCAAAACCTGTTACTAAAGGAATAAATGATTTTCCATGAAGTCCAAATTTATGGAAAAAACCATCAAGTAAAAAAGCAACTCTACTCATATATCCAGTTGTTTCAAGTAGTGCTATACCAAAAAATAAAATCACAATATTGGGTAAAAATAAAACTACAGAACCTACTCCTGCTATTGCTCCATCTGCAATTATTGAAGAGATTTGATTATCCCCTAGAATTTGTTTTGTTCCATCAATTAAGCTAGCAAAAAAAGCATCTATTATATCCATTGGAATAGTTCCTATTTCAAAAGTTAATTGAAATAATCCCCACATTAAAAATAGAAAAATTGGAAGACCAAAAAATTTATGAATTAAAATAGAGTCAAATTTTTCTGTTAAAGTTTTTTGTTCAATAAATTTTTGTTTAACAGTTTCAGTAACAGCACCTTTTGCGAAGGCAAATTTCTCATCATTAAATATATCATCAATATTTTTTGTATTATAATGGATATATAAATGCTCAAATGCTTCATTTAAAATTACTTGAAGTTTAACCCAAATTGGTTCATCATGAAAATGTTTATATGTTGTTTTGTCTTCTTTTAAAAGTTTGATTGCTATTTGTCTATATGTTTGATTTGTTTTATATGCACAATCTTTTAATAAAGTAGATATTGTTTCAATTTCTTCTTCAATTACATCAGAGAAAAATAGCTTTGTTGGTAATTTTTGACTTTCAAATTTTGTAACAATTTCGTCAAGAAGTTTTATTATACCCATTTTTTTTGCAGCACTTGTTTTTATACAAGGTTTTCCAAGAATTCTACTTAGTTGTATTTCATCAATAATTATTGATTCTTTATCAGCTTCATCACTCATATTTAAAGCAATAATCATTTTTTTATCAAGAGCTAATAATTCAGATGTTAAGAGAAGATTTCTTTGTAGATTTGTTGAATCAAGTACATTTAAGATAATATCATAATCAGCATGATCTAAAAATTCTTTAGTTACTTTTTCTTCTAATGTATAATCATTTAAAGAGTAAGCTCCTGGTAAATCTGTTATTTGAATTTTATAGTTTTTATACTCTAAAAAAACTTCCTCTTTTGCAACTGTTACACCTGAGAAGTTTCCTACTCTTAATCTTGCATTTGATATTGAGTTAATAAGCATTGATTTCCCAACATTTGGTTGGCCTACTAGTGCTATTTTTATTGTATTAGTTTGCATATGCAACCTCTATTTTTGAAGCTTCACTAAGTCTTAAAGCGATTTTTGAATGATTTATTTTTATTTCAATAGTACTTTTTGTTAGAGTTAATTCCTCAATAGTTACAAAAGCACCTTTTATAATTCCAAAAGAATAAAGTCTATTTTTTAAGATTTTATCACAATTTACATCAATAATCTCAGCTCTTTCTTTTATTTTTAAATCACTTAATTTCATCTTTTTCCTTTTATGGTATTAATAATGATTATTATAATATAATTTAACTTTTGTAGAGTTGATTTATATCAATATTTTGTGTTTGTACTTTTTGTTAACTTTAGATATACTAGTTTTTATAAAATTTTAAGGGTGTATTTTAATGTTAATTGAAAACAATAATGAAGAAATAATAGATGAATTAAAAAAAATAGTAAAACAAAAAGGGCTTAAATACACAGAGCAAAGAGAAATTGTTTTAAGTATATTACTTCATGCACAAGGCCATTTAACTGCTGAAGAAGTATATAATGAAATCAAAAAAGAGCATAAAGATTCAAATATTGGAATCGCTACTGTATATAGAGCACTTAGTTTTCTTGAAGAAGTTGACTTAATCGCATCAATTACATTTGGAACTGATGGTAAAAAATATGAGAGTAATGCAAAATCTCATCATGACCATTTAATTTGTACAGATTGTGGAAAAATAATTGAGTTTATTGATGATGAAATTGAAAAAAGACAAGATAAAATAGCTAAAAAAAATAAGTTTAAAATCACTAGCCATTCAATGCAATTGTATGGAGTTTGTGAAACTTGTCAAGAAGCGTAGTATATTAAGAATTTCTTAATATACTAATTTTTTTATTTTTATAAAATATTCTCTTTTATCTCATTTACCCAATTTTCAATTCTTTCATCTGTTAAATCACTTTGATTATCTTCATCTAAAATTAACCCAACAAACTTATCTTCTAGTTGAGCTTTAGAAGCATCATGATAATAACCTTGCGTTGAGGTAAAACCTACAATTTCTGCTCCACTTAAATTAACTTGTTCATAAATAATTCCTAAGGCACTGCAAAACTCATCACTATAACTTTCTTGATCACCTAATCCAAATAAAGCAATAGTTTTACTTGATAAGTCTAATTTACAAAAATCAGCCCAAGCATCTTCCCAATCATCATTTAACTCTCCATCTCCCCAAGTTGATCCACCTAAGATAATTTTGTCATAGTTATTGATTTTTTCAATTTTAGTTCCTGCTAAATCAAATACTTCAATACCATCTAATTTTGAAGATATTTTAGAAGCTATTTCTTCACTGTTTCCAGTACTACTTGCAAAAAATATTGCTGTTGCCATTTTTCATCCTTTTATTTAGTTTTTTATAATTGATCTTAAAGAGTATGGAATAGCTTTTATTTGATACTCTTCATTTTTTAATTCATCAACATAAATAGGTATTTGTTTTTTAAATTCGTCATTTTTTGGATAGGCTAAATATATTTGATAATATTCACCTTTTTTAATTGATTTTATTGCATCTTCTAATTCATCATTTATATTTGGCTTTTTAACTTCAATATCTTTCCAAGAAGTATAAACTTTTAATCCAATAAAATCTTTTGACTTAATACAAATAGAATCTCCTAAATCAATTACTGTTTTATCACTATGTAATTTTTTTATTTTCTTTAATACAAATTCATGAAATAATAAATGTTTATCAATAAGTACTTGCATTTTATTATTACTATAACAAATAGATATAAGTTTTGCAAGTGGAAGTAAATTTTTATTTGATATAAAAATTGAATCTTTTGTTTTTGGATTTAAATAGTTATTAATTATTTTTGTAGAATTAAGGCAAAAATTGAAACTTTGTTTACTACTATATTTATTTGTTTTTATAAAACTAATAGGAAGCATTTTTTTTATTTTATAAGAAAAAGCACTTTGCAATGGGAAAAATGATAATTTCTTTTGTTCATATTTAGAAAAATTGCAATATGATTGTAAAATATTATTGCTAAGATTTAAAAACATATGTCTTAATCTTATTAATGAATTAAATTCATCGAAATCTTTTGGTAGAAATTCTTTTTCTTGAGTAAAACCAATTAAATTTTTATCTAACATTATTTATCCTTTTTACAGTTTGCATAACACTCACTACAATCTTTTATACCCATTATTTTTACATATTCATCATAAACACAAGAGATAGATCTTTTTGCACAAATAAATGGAATATTTTTCTTTTTTGCTTCATTTTTATATTTAAGCATAGTATTATGGTTTAGAAATGAAGTTAACATTACTATGCAATCTGTATTTAGCGGAACTTTTTTCTTTGGTGCAGAAGATTTCTTTCTTGCATCCCAATGATTTATAGTTTTGGCACCTAAAGTTTCTAGCATTGAAGTTATTTGTGAGATTTGATCTCCTCCAATAATTAATACGCTCATTTAAAATCCTTTTATTAACAAGTACAACCAGTTGGTTTTACTAAGTCAGTTTTTTTTTCAATGTCAAAACAAATAATCATTTCACATCCTTTATATTGATAATCATTATTGAAATAATAGTGGAAGTAATCTTAAAGTATTATTAATATTAAGAATGATTATCAATTGAATAATTAAGTTTTGGAAATTTCTTTTTTGTATTGTTAGATTTAAAATAAATTGTGAAAAGTAAGGGGATAAAAAAGTGGGGGGATAACTAGGAAATGACCTAGTTAAAAAGTTTTATACATCTATTTTTTTTAGTTCTCGTATAATTGAAGCTATATCTTGAGAATATTCTCTTGCAGCTTTACTGTTGTATTTCCAACCACCGTTGTAACTACTCCAAACTTTTGACCAATCATTCTTATGAATCTTTTGCCAATAAGCTAGTTCTTCAATTGCATTTGTTGTTGCAAATTTAAAATCTGAAATTAATTTCATTGCAAATTTATTTCTATTCCATGAAGTATCTTTTGCATTTTGTCTATCAATAACTGTTTTTATATGAGCTTGATATAAACCATAATCTTTAGTATCAACATTAACTAAATATTTTCCTAGGCTAGATTCTTTAATTGCAATAGCCATTAGCGAATAGCTAAGTCCATGTGCTTGACCTTGTCTTTTGATCTCTTTTAAAGTTTCAATTTCATCTTTTGTTAAATTATTAATATCAAAATCTGATGCATAAATATTAGATATAAACATTAGAATTAGTAAAATAACTTTCAATTTCATTGATTTCTCCTTTGTTTTTTCTTAATTAAATTGCTGCATTGTACTTTAAAATAGTTAATTTGTCAAATTTAACTATATTTTGCTTGGATTTATACTATGATTAATTAGTTATTTAGGTAGGTATAAATATAATTCCGCAAAAATTAATAAGAAATTAGAGCCATTGGAAAAGAAAGAATTTAAAAGAATAATTAAGGAAATTGGATTTCCTTCACAGGGTAGATTTGCAGAACAAATAGGCGTAAAAGCAACGACTTTTACAACATATAAGATAATTCCATCTCATATAAAAAGAATAACAAGATTAGCATTACTTGCTAAAAAAAATGGTGTTCCTTTGGAAGAAATCAAAGAATCTTTGAGAATTGAATAAATTTTAATTTATTCTCTTCTTAATTTAGACCAATATCGATATATTTTCTAGTTTTTTCTATCTCAATTGGATCAAAAACTGTTTTTATAATTTCTTTTGAATCATCTTTAATAATATTTCCAAAAGAACTAATTATTGCACTTCCCTTTGCCATATTTTCATCAGCACAATTACAGGCAATTACAAAACATTGATTTACTAAAGCCAAAGATTTTGAGATAGTTTCATAATGATCTTTTCTTTTTAATCCCCACATTGCAGGATTTAAAATTATATCAGCACCTTTTACTTTTTCCCAAAGTCTTGGAAATCTAAGCTCAAAACATATTAAAGTTGCTATTTTTATTCCATTTATTTCAATGATTTTTATATCTTTTTCATCTCCTGCACTAAAATACTCAAGCTCATTTCCAAGTGGAAATAGTTGAACTTTTGATTGGGTATGAACAATATTTTGTTTATGAAAAATATATAAAGTATTAAAAAACTTCTTATCTTTTTTTGTAATAAATGTTAAGGCAATGATTTTATTTGAACTTAAGAGCTTTAATTGTTCTATTGCTTTAATTGAAAAATCACTTGCTTCTTGCATTCTTTCATAGCAAAATCCACTAAGAGCTAATTCAGGTGCTAAAATTAAAGAGTCTTCTTCACATGAATTTATTAAGTTTTTTAGATAAATTAAATTATCTTCAAAACTAGGATTTGTTTTAATTTGTAATGCAATTAAGTTCATTTCTTACCTCTTGTATTATATTTTCCACAGCTTTCTTATAAGTCATAGCTGTTGCATGACTTGTGGCTTCATATTTAGTCATTATTAAAGCATTTGTATTTGATGCTCTAATTAATGCCCAACCGTACTCAAAATTGATTCTAAGACCATCTATTTTTAGAATATCTTTTATTATTGGAAATCCTCTTTGAATTTGAGTTAATTTATTTTCTATTTTTTCAATAATCAAAAACTTTTTATTTTCAGATACTTCTATTTCTATATTTTCACTTGTATAAACTTTTGGAAGTTTATCTAACTCATCATCAAGATTTATTCCCAGATATAAAAGCTCTAATACTCTAAATGTGGCATAAATAGCATCATCAAAGCCATAATATCTATCATTAAAAAATATATGTCCTGAAACTTCAGCTGCTAGATCTGCATTTAACTCTTTTAGTTTTAGTCGTAGATTTGAGTATCCTGTTTTATCCATTATTGTTTGAGAATTTTGATTCATCTCATCAAAGATATTTTGTGAATAGCTAACTTCTCCAATAATTATTGGGTTTTTCATAGTTTTTGAAAAAAGAAGAGCTAACATATCTCCTTTTATATTATATTTTTGAGTTAACACAGCAATTCTATCAGCATCTCCATCGTAGGCAAAACCTAAATTACAATCATTTATCAATAAAGTTTTTAAATCTTCAAGATTTTTTTCATTTGTTGGATCTGGATGATGATTTGGAAACTCTCCATCAGGCTCTAAGTGTAAGCCTTGATAATTTAAATTTAATTTATCTAGGATATCACATAAAACTGTATTTGCAACACCATTTCCACAATCAAGAGCAAAAGGAACTTTAAAATCTTTTAGATGAGCAAATTGATTTATCATATAATCTATATATAAAGTTTTTGCATCAATTTTAATAAAATCTTGATTATCAGGGATTTCTATCTCTTGTGCTTTTATAATTCTTTCATATAACTCTATTAATTCATCACCAAAATATGGTTCATTATTTATTGTTATTTTAAAGCCATTATAGTTTTTTGCATTATGACTTCCTGTAATCATTATCGATGCATCTGGTTTAATAGTTTTATTTTCTATTTCAAACTCTTGATAAGATGCAAAATAATTAACCCCCGTTGCTACAAGTTCTATATTTAGTACCTTACATCCTGATAGGTTAAGTCCTGAAATCAAGGCATTAAATAACATAGTTGAGTGTGTTCTTACATCATAACCAACTACTATATATGGAGTTTTTTTCAGTTTCTCTTTTATTGTAAGGCCTAAATAATAGGCTATTAATTTTGTATTTTCAGCTGTAAGCTCTTTATTTACGATACCTCTGATGTCATATTGTCTAAAAATTGTCTTTTCTATTTTATTAATCATTGGAATTTTCCAATTTTAATAAAAATTCTTTTTTTTCAATGCCACCTGTGTAACCGCCTAGTTCTCCATTATTTGCTATTACTCTATGACAAGGTACAAGTATAGATATCATATTTTGTCCATTTGCATTTGCTACAGCTCTATATGCCTTTTCATTTTCTATTTTTATTGCTTGTTCTTTATAAGAAATTGTTTTTCCATATGGAATATTTAGCAACTCTTTCCAAACTTTTATTTGAAAAGCTGTTCCAACTAATTGTAAAGGAATCTCAAAAGTTGTTCTTTTTTTATTAAAATATTCATCAAGTTGAATTCTTAAGGAGTCAAATATTTCATTGTTTCCTGGAATAACATCAGCATTTAATGTTTTTTTTAATTTATCAATATTTGCTTCAATATCGTAAGGTGTAAAAAAATAAAGTAAGACTAAAGCTTTTTTTGAAGCAGCAGCGAACATTTCACCCAATGGTGTTGAAAATGTTGTAGTAGTAATTATCTCTTTTGTTTGTGATTTATATTCTCTCATGGTGCAATTCTAACATAATCATATATAAGATATAATTTTAAATGATAAAAAAATTATATAAAAATATAAAAATCTTATATGTTGAAGATGATGATATTGCACGAGAGAATGGACTTGAATATCTTGAAAACTTTTTTGATACTATTTATGAAGCAAGTGATGCTATAAATGCTTTAAAATTATATGAAAAACACAAACCTGATATTATAATCACAGATATTCAAATGCCAAAATTAAATGGTTTAGAGTTTGTAAAAAGAATTAGACAAAATGATAAAAAAACTCAAATCATAATTATCACTGCATTTAGTGATAAAGACTACTTATTAAAAGCAATTGAGTTGGGATTAGTTAAGTATTTAGTAAAACCTGTACGTGAAAAAGAGTTTGAAGAGGCCTTGTTTTTATGTATAAATGCCCTAGAAAAAGATGAAACAAATATTATTCAATTAGATGAAATTACTTTTTTTGATACTTTTAATAAAAATCTTATTTCAAATAATGAAATAGTAAAATTAAGAGCAAAAGAATTAGATTTTTTAGAGTTATTAATTAAAAATAAAAATAGGTATGTAAGTTACGAAGAGATTGAAAACTATGTTTGGAATGATAGTGTTATGACAAAAGATGCTTTGAAAACACTAGTAAAAAACATAAAAACAAAAATACCAAAAGATTTAATTCTTAATCTTACAAATAGTGGATATAAAATTGCAATATGATATTAGTTTAATTCTATTTTATGGGATTACTTTTGGAATATTAATTATGACAATTGTATATACTTTTATTAGATATATATACTCAAAAGAGATATTTTATATAAGTTACTGTTTTATGCAGATTTTTTCATTGGTTTATATTGCAGCATTTAGTAAACTTTTTGAAATTAGCAATTTTATTCAAGAGTTATCTTTACTAATTGCTAGTATTAGTGCTGTACTTTTTGCAATTACTTTTTATGAAGGTAAGTTTTTGCCAAAGATTTCAAACTATAAAGAGCTAATAATTAATACCTTACTTTTAAATGTGGTTATATTAACAGCTTTTTATCACTATATGCTTTTTGAGTATATACCTTATACTATTATATATGCAATTTTATTTATATCAATTGTTTTTAATTTAAAGCAAGGTTTTAAACCAACACTTATATATGTTCTTGGTTGGTCGATTTTTTGTATTTTATTATTTGCTTTTGATTTTAAAAATTACTATATACAAAAAGGGTATTTTGATATTGTATTAAGTGTCTTTGCAATTGAAGCTATTTTATTTACTATTTCTGTTGGCTATAAATATAATGATTTAAAAAATAGAAATAAAAGTTTTGAAGAAATGGTTTTACAGCAATCTAAATTTGTAAAATCAGGAGAAATGATAGCAAATATTACACACCAATTTAGACAACCTTTAAATAATATCTCTTATATTTTAATGAATTTAAAGAAAAAGTTTGAAAATAATAGTTTAGATGAAATATATTTTGATAAAAAATTTATTCAAGCAAATAATCAAGTTGAATTTTTATCAAAAACAATTGAAGATTTTAAAGAGTTTTATACAAATTCAAAAGATAAAAACAACTTTTCTGTAAAAGAAGCAATATCAAATGCTCTTACAATTTTATCAGCTGATTTAAAAAGTAACAATATAGAGCTTGATTTAAAATTTGATACCTTTGAAGAGGTGGAAATTTTTGGAGTTAAAAGTGAATTTACTCAAGTTATACTCTCTATTATCTCAAATGCAATTGATGTTTTAAAAAATATTGAAAATCCAAAAATAAAAATACTTGTTTCTTCAAATAGTGCTGAGGTTACTATTAGTTTAGCAGATAATGGTGGTGGAATAAAAAGTAAAAATATAAAAAAGATATTTGAGCCATATTTTTCTACAAAAGAGCAAGGATTTGGAATTGGTTTATATTTAAGTAAAATGATAATTGAAGAGAGTTTTGCTGGAAAAATAAGTGTAGAAAACCAAAAAGAGGGGGCTTTGTTTTCCCTCTTTATTGAAAAAGCTTTTTGATTTTATGGATGAATAAATGATATATTTTTAATTACTTTTAAACTTTCATTTAAAGTTTTTATTTCTATTTTAATATTTGCATTATCTTTTGATTTTATATAATCTTTTGTTGTTTCAATAATTAGAACTTTTTTGATTTTTTTACCAGCATCTAATGCAAAACTTTCAAATCTTTTGATTTTATAATTTTTTTCATCTTCTAATTTTATATGAAAAATTAGAGTTTTATCTTGAGTATTATGAAATGTTAAAACATAGTTATTTGCAATTACACCATTCTCTTTTGTTTTATAAAGTTGTGTTGTTTTATTTACATTTACTAAAAAATCCTCTTTATCTAGAGAAAAATAAAATGCTAAAAATATACATAAAAATAAAGAGGTAAAATATGTGATATTTCTTTTTGTAAAAACTGATATATTCTTTTTATTTATTACTTTATTTGTACTTCCCCAATTTATTAATGATGGTTTATCAAACTTTTTCATAACAGTAGCACAAGCATCACTACACTCTAGACAGTTTATACACTCAACTTGTAAACCTTTTCTAATATCTATATGAGTAGGGCAGATTTTAACACAGGCTTCACAGGTCGTACATTCATCATTGGCATTTAAATCTTTTAATTTAAATATTGATTTAACACTATTTTCATAGATTTTTCCACCTCTTGTATAATCATAACTTACTTGTTTTGTATTATCATCATATAAAACAGATTGGATTCTTGAATAAGGACATATGTAAGTACAGAAATTTTCTTTCATAAAAACAATATCATATATTAAAAAAACAGCAATTGATATAATAAACATAATCATAAAACTATGTTCACTTGGATTTTGAATATATGTAAAAAAATCTTCACTTGCTATAAAATAAAGCATAAAATTTGAAGCTATAATCAAACAAATAATACTCCATAAAACTATAGCGGTATATTTTTTTATTTGATTACTTCTTTTATTATAATCAATATCTTTTTGTTTGTTTTTTATTCTTCTTAAATCAAGAATTGTACTTTCTATTAAATCTCTGTATATAACTCTAAAAATAGTTTGAGGACAGCCCCACCCACACCAAACTCTACCAAAAATAGAGGTAATGGCAAAAATACCAATAAATAAAAACATAAGTAAAAAAGGCATCACATAAAGTTCACTTACATTATAAACTATTCCTAAAAAGTGAAACTGTAATTTATCAAAAGATAACAATAATAAGTGATTATTATTTACTGTGATAAAAGGTATTATCATAATAAATAAAGTAATAAAAAAATAGACCAAATATCTTTTTTTTGAATATGACATATAAAACTCCTTTGTTTTTTTTATGTTAATAAAAAATGGTGTTCCTTTGGTGGTATTTATTTTAAATTTATCAAAAAAAACTCTTTAACTTCTATTGCAATATTGCTTTATTAGCTGTATAATTTCGCAATTTATTCAAGGATGAGATGGTGAGAAAATCAAGATACGTAGGTATATTTTTATTGTTAGGTTTTGTTAGTTTATTTGCACAAACAAATAGATATGAAGTGAAATCAGGTATGGTTGAGTATGAAATTATAGGTAGTGGTGATGTGATGGGAAGTGCTACAACAGTTTCAGGAACTAGCAAACTATATTTTAAAGATTTTGGTAATGTTGAATTATCAGATGAAAAAATCCAACAAACAATTGATGGAGATAAAGAAGAAGAAAGAATTGTTTCTAAAATCATGGGAGATAAAATTTATACAGTTGATTTTACTGATGAAATTATTTATACTCAAAAAATGGTTTTAGATGAAGAAGAGTCTACATTAAACATAAAAAGTAAAGAAGCATTTATTTCAATGGGTGCAAAAAACTTAGGAACAGAAGAAATTCTAGGTTATAAATGTGATGTTTGGCAATTAGGTGAAGATAGAATTTGGGTTTATAACTCTGTACCACTAAAGTTAATTTCTAAATCTTTAGGTCTTGTTCAAATTCAAGAAGCTAAATTAGCAGTTTTTGATATTATAATAAAAGATGACAAGTTTAAATTACCAGCTTATCCTCAAAAACCAATGGATGAAATTATTGGAGAACCAGATCCTGATGAAATGCCACCTGTTAATAATAATTAATAAAAATAAATAGTAAATTTAGTAGAAAATAAAAAACCATAGTTTGTGCATTATATGCACAAACTATTAACTCTTATTAGTTTTTCTCTTTTGTAAGAAGATAAGTAACTATAATAAATCCAATAGAACCTAAGAATGTATTTGAAAGTATTACTGAGCCAACACTAAAAAATAAAGCAATCATTGTGTAAGATCTTTTATCAACAATAAATGCAATTATAGCTGTAATAATTGCTATAAATCCCACATATCCAAAGTATACAGCAGCTCCTATAAAGTCTTTTATTCCACATGATAATGAGTTAGAATCTAAGTTACATTGTATTGATAACTCTTTGTTTGAAACAAATCCAAATTTAAAAGCTGTAAAGATAGCCACAAAAGCCAATGTATAAATTGAAATCTCTTTTAAATCACATATAGTGATATTTTTACTTGTTCCTTTATTTAAAATATAAGCAAAAATTAAAGCTAAAATAACCCAAACATTAGAGAAAACATTTAAATATGTTTCATTATACACAACAATAATTGAAGCAATTACTAAAACTAAACTTAGTGCTTTTTCAAAATTACCAAAGTTAAGTTTGCTATATTGGTTTTTGAATAACCATAAAAATGAAATTGCTAAAATTATAAATCCATAAATTTCAAAGTTTTCATATCTTCCATTAAAAGCTAAGTTTATTGTTAGAATAAAAGCAAAAAAACTAGCTAAATAGAAGAATAAGTTTGGAATAACATCACTTCTTTTTGGTTTAACAATATAAGATAATAAGAAATAATAAACAAAAATAGTTGTTAATAAAACTAAAATTGCCCAAGTTCCTTCCCAAAAGTTTCTAACTACAATATTATATTGTTCAACTTGAAGTATATATAAAACTGCAAAAGATGTATTTACAGCTGAAAACAGTAAAATTTTAGCTGCGCTGATTTCTTTATTTCTTAATAATAAAGAGAATAATAAAATCAATAAAATAGAAGCAAATGCTAAATATTTATAATTAGGGAAATTAGAAACATCACCTGCGAATACATTTTTATCTAATCTATCTTTATCAAATAATCCCCAGAATCCACCAACTGCACCTTCACTTACTCTTTTCCAAGGTTGATCAAAAGCTTCGATGATATTATAATCCCAGTTTTTTTCCTCAGCTAGTTTTACAAATTCTCTTACAAATAGTGCTTGGTTTATTTTACTTGGATGTGCATCTTCTCTTGATCTTCCTTCTGAAGGCCAACCTGTTTCACCAATTAGGATATTTTTTTCTTTTAAAATATCTTCAACTTCAACTCTCACTTGTGCTAAATGTGAAATTGCTTTTTTGATTCCCATCGGTTCATCTTCCCAATATGGCAGAATATGAATAGTTACAAAATCAGTGCTATCTTTTATCATTGGATGCTTAATCCAAAATTCCCAAACATCAGCATAAGTTACTTTTGTATTTGGAAGCGCATCTTTTACTTTATTAATATACTCTAAAAGTAAAAGATCAGATGTGTCACCTCTTAATAAAACTTCATTCCCAACAATTACAGCTTTTACTATATCTTGGTTTTCACTTGCTAGTTTGATTAAAGTATCTAGTTCTTGTTTAGTTTGATTTACATCTTTACTAACCCAAGCTCCCATTAACATTTTTAGATTATTTTCCCTAGCAATTGCAGGAATCATTTCTAATCCTACTGTTGAATAAGTTCTAATACAGTCCGTATATTTTGATAAAAGTTTTAAATCTTCTTTTATTTTTTCAGAAGATAGTACTAATCCCTTGTCAAATAAGAATGGAGATTCATCTTTTCCAAAAGGAGCATAAGATACACATTGAAGTTTTGAAAAAGAGCTTGAATTATCTTTTAAAACCCAAACAGCACCAATGTAGTACCAAAATAGTACAGCAACAGCCATACTTGAAAGTGTTAATAATATTTTTTTTGTCATATATCTCTACTAATTAATTTCATCTGTGTAAACACAAACGTTAAAGTCTTTTACTAAGCCATCTTTATGCACACAATGTTTTTGAAAAAATTTCGTAATATAAGATTTATTACAATGGAATTCAAAAGCTTCTTTAGATTCCCAAATTTCATTAAATACTATTGGAAATGATTTTCCGCAAGCATTTGGGTGAGAAAACTGTTTTGTAACAATGTATTGAATACATCCATCTTCTCTTAATGTTTTTGGTTCTAAGGCTTGAAGAACTTCAAGTAACTCTTTTTCTTTTCCTTCTTTTGCTTCAAAAGAGGCAATACAATATACTTTTTGTGACATTTTTATCCTAAATTATCTAATTTGACCAGAACCATAAATCTTATATTTAAATGTTGTTAAATCATTTATTCCCATAGGACCTCTTGAATGAAGTTTATTTGTAGAAATTCCAACTTCAGCACCAAGTCCAAAAGCTCCACCATCTGTGAATCTTGTACTTGCATTTGCATAAACACAAGCAGCATCTACTTCATTTAAAAACTTATTTACTGTTGTGTAGTTTTCACTTAAAATTGATTCTGAGTGACCAGAGCCATGTCTTTGAATATGAGTAACTGCTTCATCTAAATTTTTTACAATTTTAATATTTAAAATATTAGCTAAATATTCAGTATCATAATCTTCTAAAGTTACAGGAATGGCTTTTATATATTTTAAAGTTTCACTACAAGCTTTTAAAACAGTCCCTTGTTCACTAAATGCATCTTCAAGGCCTGTTAGAATATATGGAGCAATTTCTTCATGAACTAATAATGTTTCCATAGAGTTACAAGCACTTGGTCTTTGACATTTCGCATTTATAGCAATATCAATGATTTTTGCAGGAGCTGCATCTTTATCAACATAAATATGACAAATTCCTTTATCATGTTTTATAACTGGAATTGATGAGTTTTCACTCACATATCTAATCAAAGACTCTCCACCTCTTGGAACTATTAAATCAACATATTTATCTTGTTTAATTAGTTTTGTAACACCTTCTCTTGATGAATCAGGTAGTAATGAAATTGCTTGTTCAGGTAGTTTATTTTTAGCTAAAACTTCTTTTAAAACAACAGCAATTGCTTTGTTTGAATGTTCAGCTTCTTTTCCACCTTTTAAAACACATACATTTCCACTTTTAAAACATAAAGCTGCTGTATCACTTGTAACATTTGGACGACTTTCATAGATAATACCAATTACACCAATTGGAATTGATACTTTTTGAATATTTAATCCATCTTTTGTAACCCATCCGTCAAGTATTCTTCCAACGGGTTCTAGTTGTGATGCAATTTGTCTTATTGCATCGGCCATATCTTGTACTCTGTCTCCTGTTAACAGAAGTCTGTCTTGTAGTGCTTCACTTAAGTTATTTACTCTTGCATTAACCATATCTTTTTCATTATGAGTGATAATAAAATCACAATGTTTAATTAAAGCATCAGCCATTTCATTTAAGACTTTATTTTTAACAGCAGTACTTAGGTTCGCAATAGTTCGGCTAGATCTTTTAGCTTCTTCTAAAAATGCTTGCATATTTATTCCTATTATAATTAATTTTTAAATTTATTTTTTACTATTAGGTACATACTTGAAGAATAGATATAAAACACCAAGCATTACAACAACTGTTAGAATACTCATAAATGTTATCTCAACTTCAGGTCCAGCACCTCTTTGATAGTTTTTTGGCATAAATAAAAACATTGATGACAATAGCATAAAAGATGAAGTAACTACTGCAATCAAATGTGCGAAAAGCTTATGTATCTTTGTTATGTAAAAATCTTTTACCATTTTCCATGTTAAAAATGCAGCTGTCAGTACTATTAGTAGTACTATTATTTTTTCATATTGTGGTTCCAAAATATATCCCTTTTTTGATTTCGTATTTTATGTATAATCTGCTTAAATAAGGCTTTGCTAAGCCTTTTAATTCATTTTAATGAATGATTTATAGGTCCATTTCCTTTTCCCAAATTTGGTGCGTTTTTTATTGCCTTATAAATATAAGTTTTTGCTTCTTTAATTGCTTCTTCTAAATATTTATCTTTTGCAAGTAATGATGCTATTGATGAGCTATAACTACAACCTGTTCCATGGGTATTTTTTTCATCTGCTTTTGGTGACTCAAACTTTATTATTGATGAATCTTTTTTTAATAAAATATCAATTGTTTTGTTTTTATCTTCAAACATATTTTTAAATAAAATATTCGTTTGTGGATTTTTTAACTTTTTTATATCTTCAATTGAATTAACATCAAAAAATAGTTTCGCTTCATATTTATTTGGAGTAATGAGGAAAGAATATTTAAATAATTCTTTTAAACTTTCTATTGCTTCATCATCAATTAGTTTTGAGCCAGCCCTTGAAATAGCAACTGGATCTAAAATAATTGGGATATTTAAATCTTTGATGCACTCTTTTATTTCTGTAATTAAACTTTTTGAGCCTAACATTCCTATTTTTACAGCACTAATATCAAAATCACTTAGAATACTAATTATCTGCTCTTTTACAAAAGAGGGGTCTAAAACGACAACTTGACTAACACCTAGAGTATTTTGAGCAGTAAGAGCTGTAATTGCAGTTGTCATAAAAACACCATGATATTGAGCAGTTTTTATATCAGCTTGAATTCCAGCTCCTCCACCGCTATCGCTTCCTGCGATTGATAATACAACTTTCATATAAAATCCATTATTGACACACCCCTGTGTCTTTTAGCATCTCTTTTATTTTTTTACATTTATTATTGTCAATATATAAATTTAACCATGATTCTACCCAATAAGGTACGTTTCTACCATTGTTTCCCCATGAATTTACACTTTGATATTTTAATCCTAAATGCTCAGAAAATGTGCGTTTATTAAAATTTGCTTTTTTTAATAGTAATTTAAAATTATCTTTTTCCATCTCACTCCGCCATTAAATATGCAAAAGTATATCATAAAATATAAAATAATATGTAAAAGTATATAATTTAAGAACATTATTATGAAAAATTTAATATAATGTTCCTAGAAAAATCAAGGAAAATAAAATGAAAATTAAAGCATTTTTAACAAGTGGTAGATTTAAAATTATTAATGTGTTTAAGATTGATGATATGAAGTCTATAACTGCAGTTTATCCGCGATGGGAATATGTTTTATAGAATTTTTTAGAAATATTGAATTTTAGAAAGATATAACAGTCTATAGGTTATGGCTAGTATCTAGCCATAATTTCTATTAAGTGAAAACCAAATTGGGTTTTAATTGGTCCATGGATTTTATTTAAATCTTGTGAAAAAATCACATTATCAAACTCTTTTACCATATCACCTTTTTTAAAAGTACCTAAACTTCCACCTCTTTTAGAAGAAGGACATTTCGAAAATTTTTTTGCAGCTTTCTCAAATGTAATTTCATTAGTAATTATCTCTTTTTTTAGTTTTCTTGCTAACTTTTCATTGTTTAAAAGTATGTGTCGAGCTGTTGCTTGTGGCATTTTGAACCTTATTTTTCTTTTATTTTATCAAATATGCTTTGAAATTTCCTTGATTATGAATTCATTAATAGTTAAATGATAGAATAAGAAAAACAAAAATTGGGAAAATCATGGGAATAAAAGATACATTAAAAGAAAATTCAAATAAATTATTAAGCCTTGCTAGTGAAAATGCCACAAAAGCTTTTGATTATCCAAAAATAAAAAGTAAACAATTAAAAGATGCAGTAAATGCAAAAATAAGAGAAAAAGCAGTTCTTGCTACGAAAGCTAGACTTGTTGAAAACTATAAAACATTTGATGATTATACAGATGAACAACTAGAAATCATAATTGCAGATGAAGAGAGAAAAATTGTTGATGATTTAAAAACAAAATCTTTAGTTGTGGCACTTGCAGCTTTAGGTTTAAACTTTTTTGTTTAGGAATAAAGAATGTTTAAACAAGTAAAATCGGCACTATTTTGGTACTATTTATTTAAATTTAGAAGAAGGGTTATATTAATCGTTTTACTATTAATTGTTGCATTGTTTGCAAATGCTATTTATGGTGATGTGGTTGAATATTTAAAGTTAAAAGATAAATTAGTATTTTTAGAGATGGCACTTATTTCAAAATGGGCTATTATAATTTTTAACATAGTTTTTTCTGTTTATTTACTTTTGACAATGTTTAAAAATGAAGAGGAACAATCTTCTAAAAAACAAAATAAAAAAGAAGAAACAAAAAGAAAAGAGCAAACTAAAGAGAGTAAAAAAGAGGAAAAATTTACTGCAAGAGAAAAAGAGTTTTTATATAAAAAGAAACTTCGATCTCAAGCTGATTTATTAGTAGACAAATAGAAGATTAACTTAAATCTTCTATTTGTCCATCTTTTTTTAAATGAATCATTTGAGTAGGGTAAGCAAATTCACAATTGTTTTTTTCTACTAGTTTTGCTATTTCTATCATTACATCCTCTTTTGTCTCAAGCCAATCTTCCCATACAGGACTTCTTGAGAAACAATAAACTAAAATATTTATTGAAAATGCTCCAAACTCATCAACATAAACTAAAAGTGTATTTTTAACACCATCTAAATCTTCCATTTTAATTGCTTCAAAGGCTTTTGTTCTTGAAATATTGATATTTTTATTAGTTGCAATTTTTGGATGAGAAAGAAGCATATCAAAAATATCATTTTTTAAATTTACAATATCTTCCATTTTGTTTTCATATGTTAGTCCAATTGACATTTTTATTCTTCTACCGATTATTCTTTTTGACCAGTTTAAAATATGAGCATTTGCAATTTGTGAGTTTGGAACTGTAATCATTGCATTATCAAAAGTTCTAATTCTTGTAGTTCTCATTCTAATATCAACAACAGTTCCTTCAAAATCATCTGTTTTAATCCAATCACCTTGAGAAAATGAGTTATCAGTCATAATATTTAAAGATGCAAAGAAGTTAGCAAGGGTATCTTTTGCAGCAAGTGCAATGGCAATACCCCCAACTCCAAGTGATGCAGCGATTGCTTTTACATCAATTCCAAGTTGGGTAAATAAAAATAGAATTACAACTAATATAAGTAGAACTTTGATGATTTTTAGTATAAAAACAATCATCTCTTTTCTAACATTTTGATATTTTTCAAGTAAATTCTGAGCATAAATTGTAATACTATTATTTAAAGTAGCATAAATAGCCCATGTTAATAAAGCCATATATAGAGTATTTATCCATGGCATAATTTGATTTATTAATATTTGATCTTTTATTAAAATAAAAATAGAGATTTGAATAGAAAAAAGATATAAACTATAAATCAGTGGTGAACTAATGGCATCTTTTAAATAATAAAGAACACTTTCTTCAAGTATTGTTTCTTTTTTTATAAATATTTTTGAAATAAAATTTATAATAATTGTTAATAAATATCTATTGATTAATCTAAAAAATAGAATTATTAGTAAAACAACAGCTATTTCTCCAAGAGAAAAATTTAAATGATAAGAGGTTAGTGATGATAAAAAAGAAATACCTTTTATATTATCAATTGTATTTATCATATATTTTAAATTAAATTCATCAATAAGAAAATTTGATGCTCTAAATTTTTGTATATTTGAATATAAATATTGAAGAATAAAAAGCTGAGTATGTTTTTGATTGTAAAATGCTATATAATTTTCTGTAAATTCAGTTGATACTTTACTCGTACTTTTTGATTCAGTTTCATAAATAAGAGTATATTCATCTAACTTGAAATCTTGAATTGATTTTATATTATTTTGTAAAAGCTCTTGAAAGTATTGTTTATTTTTGAACTCTTGTTTTGCTAAAATTATCTCTTTTAGGGTATTTTCGTAAGCTGCTCTTTCTTTTAAATAAGCAACTCTTAATTCATCTCTTTTTGCTGCAAGTGAATTATTTTGTATATTGTTAGCATTTATTCTATTTGATAAAAATAAAATTTCATTATCATAATAACTCTTTTCAGGAAGTGTAGTTAAATATATTTCTTTATTTATATTATCAATTATTTCATCAACTAATTTTTTTTGAGCATTAATCTGATCTTCTATTGTTTGGTTATTATCTTCAATTATTACTTGCTCAACAGGTTTATTTGTAGTGGTATCTTCTTTTGAGATTAGTTTAATAGGAGTTGTTGGAATATTGTCTGAGAATAGAAATATTGGAATTATTAAAATAATAAAAATTTTTAATAAAAATTTATGAAGCATTTAGTTTTCCTCTGTTAGATTTTATTATTGGTGTTTATATTGTTATTAGATTTATTAACATTACATTTTGAAGGTTTGATTATTAAACTTATCTAGAGTTGTACTTTTATACATTTCTCTTATTGAATCTCTTGGAATAAAACACTCATCATGTAAAACACATTTATTGTTTTTATCACATTTCCCAATACCTAGAATACATTTTGTTTCATCATCTACATCTTTGAAAGACTCTATAATATCAAATATAGTTATTTCACTTGAAGGTCTAGATAGCTCATATCCTCCTTCTCTTCCTCTTATTGAATTGATAAAATTTGATTTTGCTAAGTCAGTCATGATTTTTGTTAAAAATTTATAAGGGATATCTAATACATCTGATAGTTCTTTTGCAGTATATAACTTATCTTTACCATTTTTAGATATATAAACGAGTACTCTAATAGCATATTGCGTAGTAGTATGTAAAAGCATGATTCTCCTTTAGTAAAGGTCATTCTACATAAATAATAATTAAAACAAAATCTTATAAGTTAAAAGTAATAAATTATTATTCTACCTATTTATAGTAATTAATTATTTTAATATACTACTTTAAGGTAGTATTAAAATTTACAAGTTATAATTCGAAAATACTACTTCAAGGTAGAATTAAAAAGAAGGAGATAAAATGACTGATAGAATTACAAAAAACACTGCTAGAAATATATATTTTGGCGGAAGTCTTTTTGCAATATTAGTTTTTGCAGGTCTAACTTTTGACACAGTACAAAAGTTTCCAGAACTTACAAATGAAGACAAACTTACACACTCTGTTGCAAGAGGGAAAAATTTATGGGAAGTAAACAACTGTGTTGGTTGCCATACTATTATGGGGGAGGGTGCATATTATGCTCCTGAATTAGCAAATGCATTTGATAGATTAGGTGCTGGAGATGAAGAAGCATTTAAATCTTATATGCAAGGATGGATGGCAGCACAACCTTTGGATATTCCAAATAGAAGAAAAATGCCACAGTTTAATTTAACTAATGATCAAGTTAATGATTTAGCAAGTTTCCTGATTTGGACATCAAAAATTGATGACAATGAATGGCCACCTAATATAGAAGGATAGAATATATGAAATACACATCACAAATGGTAGCAAAGCCATATTTTATTTTTGCACTTGTTCTTCTTGCTGGAGAAATACTTTTTGGATTAATCTTAGGATTCCAATATATTAATGGTGATTTCTTATTTCCATTAATTCCATTTAATGTTGCAAGAATGGTTCATACAAACTTGCTTATTGTATTAATACTATTTGCTTTTATGGGAGCTTCTTATTACTTAGTTCCCGAAGAATCAGAGCGAGAGCTTTGGAGTCCCAAATTAGCAATTATTACTTTTTGGATATTTGCAGTAGCAGGTGTTGCTACAATTTTAGGATATTTATTAGTTCCTTATGCCACATTAGCTGAGATTACTTATAATAATTTATTACCAACAATGGGTAGAGAGTTCTTAGAGCAACCAACTATTAGTAAAATTGGTATTGTAATTGTAGTTTTATCATTTATTTTAAATATTGCAATGACAGTATTAAAAGGACGAAAAACTGTAATTACAGTTGTACTTTTAACTGGATTATTTGGAATGGCATTTTTCTTCTTATTTGCATTTTATTTACCTGAAAATCTTGCAGTTGATAAATTTTTCTGGTGGTTTGTCATTCACTTATGGGTTGAAGGTGTTTGGGAATTAATTTTAGGAGCTATTTTATCATTTGTACTTATTAAAGTTACAGGTGTAGATAGAGAACATATTGATAAATGGCTATATTTAATTATCGCTATGACTTTAGTATCTGGAATTGTAGGAACGGGACATCACTTCTTCTATATAGGAACTCCTGATTATTGGTTATGGCTTGGATCTATTGCTTCAGCTGTTGAACCATTACCATTTTTCTTAATGGTTTTATATGCATTTTCTATGGAAAAACAAAGAAGAATTGACCATGAAAACAAAATTGCATTAACATGGGCAAAAGGAACTGCTGTTATTGCATTTTTAGGCGCTGGTGTTTGGGGATTCTTACACACCTTAGCACCTGTTAATTATTATACACATGGTACTCAATTAACAGCAGCACATGGACACTTATCATTTTTTGGAGCATATATAATGATTATGTTCTGTATTATTTCTTATGCAATGCCTATTTTAAGAGGTAGATTAAAAGGAAACTGTGAAAAAGCACAAAGTGTGGAAAAAGCTGGTTTTTGGTTAATGGTAATTGGTATGTTAGGTGTTACTTTAGCTTTAACGGTTGCGGGTATTTGGCAAATTGTATTACAAAGATGGCCAGAATCTGCTGATGCATTAGGATTTATGGCAACACAAGCAGAAATTATTCCTGTATATGTTGTAAGACTAGTATTTGGATTGATGACATTTACTGGATTATTAGTATATTTATATAGTTTCTTTGTAAAAGAACCTATAGCAAGTAAATAACAAAATAAGTAAAGGTTTAATATGGAAGAGCATATCGGTAAAGTTTGGCATAAGTACATCAGTAAAAAAGCAATAAAAAGTTACGATGAACAAAAAGTATACTTCCAAGATTTAAAAAAAAGTCTAAAGATTTTTTATCACCTTTTAGGAGGTGATAAAGCAAAAGATATTCTAATTACTGATAAGCGTCCAATATTTAAACAAAGAACTTTAATAGAAAAAGTTTCAGGGGTAGGTAAAAGTTTTTTTCTTCCTTGGCAGGATGAAAAAGCTCTTTATCTTCCTGCTTCATTATCTTGTTTTTCAAAAAAACAAGATAATGAAATGCTTTACTTTTGGGTAGTTGCTATGATGAGTAAAACAATAATTAAACAAAACAATTTAATAAGTCAAAATATAAAAAATACCAATGAATTATTAAATACTTACGAAGGATTTAATAGTTTTTACAAAAGATGCTCAAATGAACTATTTGAAAATCATGAAGAGTTGTCATTTATTAAGTCTTTAGATGAAAAAGATTTAAAAAATGAAACAACAAATATTCAGCCTTTTTATATGTGGATATATCCTGCTTTAAATTCTAAAAAAATACTTGAAGATTTTGAAGATGATGAAGAACTTGAGGGAGTAAAAAAAGATCCTTCTAAAACTGAAACACTTCAAATGAAAAAACAAGTAAATAAAATGGATGATAAGAAAAAAACAGATGGTTTACTGATGTTTTTACCTGATAGTATTATGAGTATTTTAGAGCAAGTGAATGTAGATAGAAGTGAAGATGATAGTTTTGATGAAGATGCTTTATATAATGCAGAAGATTTAGATGAAATCACTCTTGGGAGAAAAAAGGCAAATCTAAATGCTAGAATAAAAATGGACTTAGATATTTCATCAAATTCACAAGAAGAATTTCCAATAGGAAAAGGTTTTTTCTTAGATGAATGGGATTATAAAAAAAATGCTTATTTAATAAATTATGTAAAAATAAAACCAATTATCACAACAAATATACAAGCAATACAAATACCAAAAAGATTAACAAAAATAGTTAAAAGAGTTCAAAGTGAACTAGATTTAATGGAACTAGATAGAATCAAAAAAACAAATCTATCCTATGGTGATGAGGTAAATATTGATTCTTGGATTGATTATCAAGGCCACCAAAATAAAGAAGGTCATAATCAAAAATTTTTTGAAACATTTGAGAAAAAAACAAGAGATATGAGTACTTTGATTTTAGCTGATGTCTCTTTATCAACAGAAGCTGGAATTACATCTGAAATTAGGGTAATTGATATGATTAAAGATGGTCTTATGGTATTTTCTGAAGCATTAGAAAGACTAGAAGATAGATTTGCTATTTATGCTTTTTCAAGTTTAAAAAACACAAATGTTCGTTTTCATATTATTAAAAACTTCAAAGAAAAATATTCAAATTTAATCTTAGGAAGAATAGATGCAATTAAACCAGGTTATTACACAAGACTAGGTGCTGCAATTAGAGAATCTGCAAAGATTTTGAATAATCAAAAAAGTGCTAATAAACTGCTTTTAATAGTAAGTGATGGTAAACCAAATGATGTGGATAGATATGATGGAAGATATGGAATTGAAGATACAAAAAAAGCAATCATGGAAGCAAAGAAAAAAGGAATTACTCCTTTTTGTGTAACTATTGATTTAGAAGCAAAAGATTATTTAACACATCTTTTTGGTAAAAATGGTTTTGTAGTAATTCGTGATACGAAAAAACTACCAAAAGTTTTACCAGAAATATATATGAATTTAACCAAATAAAAATCAAAAGTAAAAATGAAGGACAAATATGACAAATAATACATACTATTTAGAACAAAAAAATGAAGTAGAACTTTTTTTAGCAGCAGCAAATATGAACTTACCAATATTAATCAAAGGCCCAACAGGATGTGGGAAAACGAGATTTATTGAAGCCATGGGTGAAAAACTCAATAGAAAAGTTTATACAGTGATTTGCCATGATGATTTAAGTGCAGCTGATTTACTTGGACGACATCTTATAAATGAAAATGGAACATTTTGGCAAGATGGCCCTTTGACAAAAGCAGTTAGAGAAGGTGGTATATGCTACCTAGATGAGATTATTGAAGCTAGAAAAGATACTACTGTTATTTTACATTCCCTTGCTGATTATAGAAGGGTTTTACCAATAGATAGAACAGGAGAGTTAATTGAAGCTCATCCTGATTTTATGCTTGTTGTGTCGTATAATCCTGGATATCAAAATGTATTAAAAGGAATGAAACCAAGTACAAAACAAAGGTTTATTTCACTTAGTTTTGATTACCCAAAAGCAGAAATAGAAAAAGAAATTATAATAAAAGAAAGTGGAATAGATGAATCAACTGCTTTAAAACTTGTGACCATTGCAGGTGAAATTAGACAATTAACAGATAGTGATATTCAAGAAGCAGTATCAACTAGACTTTTAGTTTATGCTGCAAAACTTATGAGTAAAGGTTTTGATAAAAGAGAAGCTTGTTTACACTCTATTGTAGAATCACTTAGTGATGAAGAAGAGGTTTTAGATGTTTTAGAAAAACTAGTAAATTTACACTTTCCTAAATAGTATAGATTAAATAAAAAAGAGATCTTTTTAAGGTTAATTTCGAATTTACAGGAATAATATCTAATAGTTAATACGTGGTGCGGATAGCGAGATTTGAACTCGCACACCCGTGGGGCACTACCACCTCAAGGTAGCGTGTCTACCGTTCCACCATATCCGCATATTTATTTATAAGCATTTACTTCTAAGGCTTTGAAAATAAGGTTGAAATGTTACTATCATAATACTTCATCTAAGATTAAGTATTATGATGAGCTTTTTGCAAAAAAAGTTGAGGTTTATTTGTTTCTAAACTCTTTTTCATTTACTGTTTCAAGGATTTTTTTTGCAATATTTGAGGTATTAATAGCAATATCTTGAGTTTGTGTGGCAATTGATGCATTGTTTTGTGTTTGTCTATCTAATCTATTTACTACATCATTTATTTGTTCTATACTTGTTTTTTGTTCATTTGAAGAGACTGAAATATCATGAATAACTTCTGTTGTTTTAGCGATATTTTCTTTTAGTTTTATATAACCTTTTATCATATCATCAGCAATTTTTTTACCACTGTTAGTTTTATTTGTTGCATTTTCAACCAAATCTTTTATTTCTCGTGCAGCCTCTGCACTTCGTGAAGCTAAATTTCGAACTTCTTGTGCAACTACTGCAAATCCACGTCCTGCTTCACCAGCAGTTGCAGCTTCTACAGCTGCATTTAAAGATAAAATATTTGTTTGAAAAGCAATTTGATCAATAATACTTATTGCATCTGCTATTGCTTTTGTTTGCTCATTTATTGAATCCATTGAATCAACTGTAATGCTAGCTAAATTTTGGCCTTCTTCTATTGAGCTTGATAGTTCTTTTGAATGACTTGCCATTGTTGAAATTCTTTGGGTATTATTTATTACTGTACTTGTAATTTCTTCTAAAGCAGCTGCTGTTTCTTCTAAAGATACAGCTGTTTCATTTGAAGATTTATTTAATGTATTAACATTTTCTAATAATACTTTTGAGCTTTTATCTAGTGTCAATCCATTTGTTTTATTTTCTAATAGCATTTGATTAATAATATTTGATAAATTATTTAGTCCTTTTGCAACATTTCCACTTGGATTTGGAATTTCATCAACAAAGTTTAATTGAGCATATTTCTCAAGTGATGATAAGATTACATTTATATCTTCATTTACATTGTTTTTAATTGTAACAATCATATCATTTAAGATATTTTTTAATTCATCTAAAGAAGAATTTGATGTTTTAGATATTATTTGAGAATTTAAATTACCTGATTTTACTTTATTTACAATCTCTTTAACTTCTTCAATAAGATGTTTATCTTGATCTAAATTCTTAGCAATTATTTCCATTTGCTTGTCAATTTCTGCTGCCATATTACCAAACTCATCATTTGTATTGATATTTAATTTATTAATATTTTTTTCTTCACCTTTTAAATATTTGAAGAAAAAATTCAATCCATTTTCAAGAGTTTTTAGCGGAACTAAGATTTTAATAAGAGCAAAAAATAAAATACTTAAAATGATAATAAGTAATACAAGATACAAAAATACTTCTTTTAGTAAATTTTCATTCATTTTTTTTGATAATGTATTTTTATCTAATTGGATTATTAACTTCCAATTTGTGATAGGAACATTACTATAAGCGATTAGTTGTAAATTGTCATTGTCCAAAGCTTCTGCAAAATGTAAACTATTATCACTTTTGATTTGTTCATAAACTTTATTTTGAATATTAAATTGTTTATCATCTTTATGTATAATAGTTTTGCCATTTTCATCAATAAGATAAGCAAATCCTTCCTCATCAAGAGAAATATTTAAAATGGTACTTACAACTGTATCAAGGGCAATATCTGAGCCAATAACTCCAAGAACTTTTCCATCTTTTTTTATAGGTGCAGATACTGATATAACTAATTTTTTTGTTGAAAAATCAATATATGGTTCACTAACTCCTGCTTTATTTTCATCAATAGCTTTTTTATACCAAGGTCTAGCTCTTGAATCATAATCATGGGTTTGAGGTGTTCTGAAAGTTCCATCAAATTGTAAGAAATTACCATTGTCTTGAATTCCTAAATATAATCCTGAAAAATTACCAGCTAGATTTCCTAAACGTAATTTATTAATTATTTCACTATTTTTTACATCTAAAGGTAATGTAGATACCTCCTGTGCTACTGCTTCAACTATATCTATTTTAGATTGTAGATAATTATTAATTAATTTTGATGTTTCTTTTACTAGGTTTAGCTCTTTTTGTTTTATTAGATTATATTCTGAATTGTAGTTGTTATAGGCATTGTAAAAACCTAATATAATAAATGAACATGAGATACTTATAAAAAGAAGTACTAATAATTTTGACTTTATACTATTTACTTGCACAGTAAATCCTTTTGATTAAACTAAAAAGATACTATAACATAAGTCAGGGTTAAAAAAGTGTCTAAAAAAAAAGGTCAAGAAGAAAACTTCTTGACCTTTTAAAGTATTTATTAAATCTGTAGATTTAAAGATTACCCTAAAAATGGATTTGCATATAATGCAATCATAGCAACAACAAGTGCATAAATAACTTGTGCTTCGATCATCGCTAATGCAATGAACATAGTTGTCATTAATTTTCCACCTAAACCTGGGTTTCTAGCAGTACCAGCAATAGTTGCAGCAGCAGTATTACCCATACCAATAGCACCACCAAGTGCAGCAAGACCTAATCCAATTCCAGCAGCTACTACAGAGTAAGCTTTTAAAGTTTGGTTAGCAACTTCACCATCAGCAGCGAATGCAACAGCAGCAATAGCTAACATTAAAAGAACGATTTTTTTCATTCTAGATCCTTATATTTTATTAGTTTCAAAGTCCGTTCGGCTTGCGTATCCCTACTTAACACTTTGTTGGCTGGGATTATATATAACTTAAGCTAAAGAAAAGCTAAAATTTATAACTTAATTTTTTACAAAAAATTCGTTATAATGAAAGCAATTATTATAAAAGGTTGCAAATGAAAAAACTGTTTTTATCTCTAACTGCTATAATCCTTCTTGTTTTAGGCTCTATTTATGGGATTTTATTTACAAAATATGGTAATGGATTAATAGCTTCATACATAGAAAAAAAAGTAAATGCTGATCAAGAAGATGTAAAATTAAAAGTAAATGATTTTAGATTAACTTTTAAAACAATAAATTTTGATGCTAAAATAAATGATGATTCTTTAATATTAATTAAAGGTGATTTGGAAATTTTTAAACAAAGTGTTGATTTAAAATATGATATCAAAATAAATGATTTAGCAACTTTAAAAAATTTAACAAAACAAGAGTTAAAAGGTCCATTTTCAACAAATGGAACATTTAAGGGAAATAAACATGAATCTGTAATTCAAGGAGTTTCAGATATTGCTTTAAGTCAAACAAAATATTATGTAAATTTAGTAGATTTTGAAGCAAAAAATATCCATGTTGATTTAAAAGAAGCGAAAATTGAAGAGTTATTAACTTTACTTAATAAACCAATTTATGCAAAAGGTAATCTAAATATTACAGCTGATATAAAAAATATTGACGTGGATAATTTAGATGGGGCAATTGTTGCTAATATATCAAAGGGTAAAATCAATAATGAAGTGGTTAATAAAGAGTTTTCTCAAACAATTCAATCTTCAATAAATTTTCAAAGTGATATAAATGCATCATTATTGGGAAAAAAAGTAGAAATAAAATCAGAACTAATTAGTTCTTTAGCAGATGTTTTTTTAGATAAAACTATTATTGATTTAGAAAAAAACAAAATAATTAGTGATTATAAAATTGATGTAAAAAACTTAAATAAACTAGAAGGTGTTATTGGTAAAAAATTAAATGGTGATTTTTTAACATCTGGAAATATTTTTGTTGAAAATTCTTTGATTGTTGTTACTGGTAATTCAAATATTTTTGAAAGTTCAACAAGCTATGATTTAAAAGTAAAAGATTCAAATCTTCAAAATGTAAACTTTAAAATACAAAATGCAAAACTTGAAAAACTTCTTCATATGTTAAATGAACCTGTTTATGCAACTGGAAATTTAGACATTCAAGGTGATATAAAAAATGCAAAACTTGATAGTTTAGATGGTTTAATTGTTTCAAAAGTAAGCCAAGCAAAAATAGTAAATGAAGTTGTAAATACTGTTTTTAAACAAGAAATAAAAGACACAATTAATTTTGATTTACAAGTTGATACTTCACTTATTCCTACTCAAGCAGTATCGAAAGCTTTTGTAAATACTAATATTATGAATTTAATTATAGAAAAAGCAATTTTTGATTTTAAAGAGGCTTCATTTAATAGTGATTATTTAGTAAAAATTCCATCATTAGACAATCTAAAAAATTTCACAAAAACTAAGTTAAGAGGAAGTTTAGATATAAAAGGTGATATTCAAAATAAAGATAATTCTTTACTTGTAAATGGAAATTCAAATCTTTTAGGTGGAGCTTTAAATTTCACTTTAAAAAATGATGATTTTACTTCAACAATTAATAATATCAATATAAAAGATCTTACTTATATGCTTTATCAACCTGAGATATTTGATTCAAAAGGAAATTTTAAAATTGATTATAATTTATTAGTTAAAAAAGGAAATTTATCAGGAAAACTAGTAAATGGTCATTTCTTAGCAAATGAATTCTCAACTTTGATTAATCAACTTTCAAAATTTGATTTAACAAGAGAGGTTTATGAATCTGTTGATATAAATAGTGATATTAATCAAAGTGTATTAACTTCAAGTATAAATATGAAAAGTAAAAATACTCAGATTAATATAAATAATTCAGTTTTAGATTTAGAGAATAGTACTATAGATGCGAAATTAGATGCAAAAATCAAAGATAGCTCATTTTCAGTTAATATAAAAGGAAATACTTCAAATCCAAATATTTCTCTCGATACAAAAGATTTATTAAAAGAGCAATTAAATAAACAACTAGAGAAAAAAAGAGATAAAATCGAAGAGAAATTAAATAAAGCTTTAGGTGGAAAACTTGAAGATGAAAAAGCTAAAGAGCTTATTCAAAATTTAAAATCAATTTTCTAAGATTATTTTATGAAATGGAGTTTTATAACTCTATTTCATCTGTTTTGTTACAGTCAAAGACAAGGCATTCCACTCACTCATCCCACCTCTATACCACATCATTTTATTTGCAGGATATCCAAGATTTAAAAAGTAATTAATTGTTTTTGTTGATATTGGACACCATGGACCATTACAAAAAAATATTACTGTTTTTGCATTTGAGAAATCAAATTTATTCTTTCTTATGTCAATTATTTTAATACCTAAATTTTCATAAGCTTTATAAAATTCATCTTTAAAATCTTCATCATAAATTAAATCTTCAAAAGGAACATTTATAGAACCTGGAATAGTTTGTTGATTAAACCATACGGGTTTTCTAGTATCAACTAAAGCATAAGACTTAGGATTCTTTGATGATTTACTGTAAATAAATTCTAATACTTCAATTTCTGATAGGGTTTTTATTTGCTCATTTATAAACAAAGGTTGAATTACTCCACTTGTAGTAATAAATGTTTTTTTACACTCTTTTGGAATGTTTTTGCTGATATTATCATCTGAAAAACTCTCAGCACTTATGGGAATATCTAAGCAGTTCTTATTTATTTCTCTTTGAATTTTATATATTTCTTCTTTTTTATTTAAGTAAGTATGTTTAACTTCAATATCCATATATTGTAATGATATGGGATTTATTGCATTTGCATAAATAAAAAATGTAAATATTAGTAATATTTTACTCATTGGGATTCTCCTTCTTTTATTGATAAGTATAGATTCTTAAGCTTAAATAAATGATTAAGTATTAAATTTAAAGATTGTTATGATAATTATTATCAGTTTAAGAGAAGTGAAAGTTTCTTTTAGATTTAATTCATTAATGATAATTAATATTAAAATTAAAAGGAAATAAATGATAAATTTTACTAAAAAAGTACTGGTTTCACTTTCTGTTGTAACTGCTCTTGCTTTAAGTGCAAATGCAGCTTCAAACACAGAGCATTTAAACTCTACAAAGTCTGAGTTAGTAAAGGTTAATCCACTTTTAGATGCATATGCAAATATTGCATATGCTAATTATGGTGATACATTAAAGGATGCTAGGTCTTTAAAAACTGCAATTGATACTTTTGCAAAAGAAGCAAATGAAAAGAATTTTGAAAATGCAAAAAAAGCTTGGTTAAAATCAAGAGAATCTTATGGTCAAACAGAAGCGTTTAGACTTTCAAATGGTCCAATAGATGCTGAAGATAATTGGATTGCAGAAGCTTATGGTGCACTTGAAGGGCAGATTAATGCTTGGCCACTTGATGAAAACATGATTGATTATACTATTGATGCTAAAGGTGAAAAAACAAGTGGAAATATTATAGATACAGCAGGTGTATTTAATCCAGGTGGTGAAGGTTCATCTGCTATTGATGTAACAAATATTACAGTTGATGCAATTGCTTCTTTAAATGAAAATGGAGGAGATGCAAATGTAGCTTCAGGTTATCATGCTGTTGAATTTCTATTATGGGGACAAGATCAAGATTATTCAAATTTCCTAAAAGATGGTGTAACACCTGGTGCGATGAGCGCAGGAGCTAGACCTTTAAGTGATTTTACAAGTGAAAAAAATGCTAAAAGAAGATTAGCTTATTTACAAGTAGCTAGTCAAAAAATTGTAAATGATTTAGAATTAGTAGCTAGTGCTTGGGAAAAAAAGGTAGATGGTAATAAAGGTTTATATCAAGCTGCATTAAAAGGGCAATTAAAAGGTGAAAATGCATCAAAAAATATTGATTCAAGTGAAGCATTAAAACAAATCATTGCAGGACTTGGTGTTTTTGTTAAATCTGAACTTGCAAATGAAAGAATTGCAGTTGCTGTTTTAACTCCAAGTGAAGAGGATGAACACTCTTGTTTTTCTGATAATACACATAGAGACATAGAAAATAACTATTTAGGATTTAAAAATATTTTAACAGCTACATATAATGGCAAAAAATATGGAAAATCACTTTTAGATGCTCTTGATAAAGAGACAAAAACAAGAATTGAAAAGTTGATGACATCTATTGAGAAAAAAATAGCAAACATAGATGAAGTAGCACGTACAAAAGAGCATTTTGATTATCAAATAAGAGAAACAAGTCCTCAATCAAAAGTTATTGTAAAACTTAAAAATGAGCTTAGAAAACTAGGTGATGAGATGGTACATGTGGCAAAAGCTAATAAAATAAATTTAAGTACAGATGATGTTACAGACCCAGAAGAAACAAAAATTTAATTTTTCATTAATGAAAAAAACAATTTTAATAAAAAGCCTTATAGCAAGTTTTGCTATAGGGCTTTTTGGCGTTGATAATAGTAATGATTTTATTTCAAATGATAAAAATAAATCAATACTATTAAAACCTGTTTCTAATTTAAATGATAAGCAATATGATAAATTTATATTAGGAAGAAGTTTTTTTGCAATTCCTTGGGTTGAAGCTCCAAGTGCAACAACTGCAAGGGATGGATTAGGACCTCTTTTTAATGCAAATACCTGTATTTCTTGTCATCCATCAAATGGAAAAGGAACTTTAATTGATAATAAAAGCTCTCGTTCTTTGGTTGTGCGATTATCAGTTGATTCTAATAATAGTATTGAACATAAAATGTTATTAGAGAAAAAAGGGTTTATTCCTGAGCCAAATTATGGAGCTCAATTAGCATTAAATGCAATCCATGGTGTTGATTTTGAAGGTAAAGTAAAAATAGATTTTGATGAGTTAAATGTTGTTTTCCCTGATGGTGAAAAACAGATTTTATTAAAACCAAAATACTCTTTGGAAAGTTTAAATTATGGTCCTTTATTCAATGGTACAAATATTTCATATAGAATAGCACCAAGTTTAAATGGGATTGGTTTAATTGAACTTATTTCAAATGAAGATATTTTAAAAAATGAAGATATAAATGATAAAAATAATGATGGAATATCTGGACGTGCAAATTGGGTTTATTCTAATATTACAAAAAAAGAAGAGTTAGGTAAATATACTTGGAAAGCTAGTGTTGCTTTTTTGAAAGAACAAATAGCAGGTGCTGCTTCAAATGATATGGGATTAACAACTTCAGTTTTTCCAGATGAAAATTGTACATCTTCTCAAAAAGCATGTAACGAGGCACCAAAACCAAAAGATGCTATTGATTTAACTGATGAAAGACTTGATGCGATTACTTATTATTTAAAACATATAAAAACATATAGTGCTAAACAAACTAAAGAATATACCGAGGCTTTAGAGATATTTGAGCAAATTTCATGTGCTAAGTGTCATATAAGTAGTTTTGAAACAAAAGAAGGTTTTAAAATCTCACCTTTTTCTGATTTTTTACTTCATGATATGGGTGAAGAATTAAGTGATGGAAGAACTGAGTTTAGTGCAAATAAAAATGAGTGGAGAACGGCACCTTTGTGGGGGTTGTCACTTCATGAAAAAATAAATAAAGAAAAACCTAGACTTTTACATGATGGAAGAGCTAGAAGTTTTCAAGAGGCTATTTTGTGGCATGGTGGTGAAGCACAAAAGAGTAAAGAGAATTATATGAATCTACCAAAAGAACAAAGAGAAAAACTAATTAAATTTTTAGAGGAGTTATGATGAAAAAAGTGTTATTTTTACTAGTATTATTTTCAAGTTTGGTTTTTGCAAATGAGAGAGTATTACTTAATGTTATAAAAAATGTATCAATCCCAAATGTGGAAAATACAATTAAAAATGCCAAGATTTTACAAAAAGATTTAAATGCACAAAATTTTACAAATTTTTTGCAATCTTGGAAAAAAGTTGAAGCCTTATATTTTGCTGGTGATTTAAATGAAGATTTTTTAGATACACCACGATATATTGATGTTTTTAATAATCTAAAAGAGGATTTAAATTCTCAAATGAAAATGGTAATTGAATCAAAAGATGAGGTAAATGTTGCTTTATTTAAGAACTCATTTAAAACAATAAATGCTTTAGAGTATGTAATGTTTAATGATAATCATATTTCACAAAGAGAAAAAGATTTAAGTGTTGCTATTTTAAACTCAATGATTTCTCACTTAGAAGATATAAATGAAGTTTATAAAGATTATTTAGTATCTAAACCAAAAGATGAAAAATGGGAAAATGCTTTGATAATCAATACTTTGATTGCTAGTTCTTATAGATTAAAAGAGTGGAGAATTGGAAATGCAAGTGGAAACTCTAGTAAATTTAAAAATGATGCAAAAAACGAAAGAGCTGAATATTTCTTAAGTCAAAACTCATTTGCTGCAATTGATGCTATTTTAGATGCACATAAACAAATAGTTTTAAAAAACAAATATTATGATTTTGCTGGATTTGCTCTTGATAAAGGTGCTGCAATTCAGCTTTTAATGGCTGTTGATAATATTGATGAAATGAAAAATGAGTTAAAAACTCTTCCAAAAGATGATTTTACAAATGCAAATAAGCTATTTACAAATGCAAAAGATTTACATAATGCATATTATGTATCTTTAATCGAGCAGTTAAGTATTGTAGGAAAAATATTAGATGCAGATGGAGATTAATAATTGAGTAATTTTTTTGCACTTGAGTATTTTATAAATCCTGATAAAAGGTTGTTTTGGGCTTATTTATTAAGTTCAGTTTTAATATCAATAATTTATTTTTATATAAGTAAAAAAAACACAAGAGTAATAAGCTCTTCAAAATTATGGTTACATCCAAGTGCAAAGTTGGATTATTACTACTTTTTTTTATCTTATTTTATAAATATTTTTTTATTGATACCTTTTATAATAAGTGCAAAAACTATAGCTTTTGGGGTAAATAAGTTTTTATATCAAGAGTTTGATTATTTTGAAAATAGTTTTTTCTCTTATGAAATGATTATTTTGATGTATACCTTATCAATTTTTCTAGTGAGTGATTTCACTAGATACTGGCTTCATAGATTTTTGCATACGATTCCATTTTTATGGGAGTTTCACAAGGTTCATCATAGTGCTAAAGTTTTAACTCCAATAACATTTTATAGAGTTCATCCTGTGGAAAATTTTCTTTTTGGACTTAGATACTCTTTTAGTATAGGATTGGTTACTGGTGTATTTATCTATTTTTTTGGAGCTATGATTGATATTTATATGGTTTTTGGAGTAAATGTTTTTTTATTTTTATTTTCATTATTGGGTTCAAATTTAAGACATTCTCCTGTGCCATTTTCCTATGGAAGATTTTTAGAAAAATGGTTTATCTCACCAAAACAGCACCAAATACATCATAGTAAAAAATATTTTAATAAAAACTATGGTGGATATATTGCTGTTTGGGATAGGGTTTTTGGAACACTTTGTTTATCTCAAAGTGTAAAAGTTATGAAATTTGGTTTAAGAAATGAGCAAATGAAAGATTATAAATCTTTGATTGATTTGATATTTAGACCATTTATAAATTTAGTAAAAAAAGGAGAATTTAATGAAAAATTTAAAACTATTAATAAATATATTTTTAGTATTTTCAAGCCTAAGCTTAAGTGCAAATGAGGCTTTATCAAAGGAAGCTTTAGGTCAAATTTTATTTTTTGATAAAAACTTATCACAAAATAGAACACAATCATGTGCTACATGTCATAATCCAAATAGTGCTTTTGTAGATGATAGAAGCAATGGTATATCAAAAATGGCATCTTTAGGAGATGATAATAAATCACTTGGAGATAGACAAGCACCAACTGCTTCTTATGCTAAATTTTCACCAAACTTTCATTTTGATGAGAAAAAACAAAAATATATTGGAGGACAGTTTTGGGACGGTCGAGCAGCTACTCTAGAAGAGCAAGCTGGAGGACCACCACTAAATCCAATTGAAATGGGAATGGCTAATAAAAAAGAGGTAATAAATAGAATAAAAGAAAATGACTTATATGTGAGTTCATTTAAAAATCTTTATGGAGAGGATATTTTAAATGATGAAAAAAAAGCTTATGATGCTTTAACTCAAATAATAGCCTCTTTTGAAAGAACAGATGAGTTTTCACCATTTGATTCTAAATATGATAAATATCTAAAAGGTGAGTATGATTTAACAGCTCTTGAAGATTTAGGAAAATCACTGTTTTTCTCAAATAATAATAACTCTTGTGCCTCTTGTCATGTATTAAAAGGTGAAGATAAAAAAGGGGAAACATTTACAAATTATGAGTTTCATAATATCGGAACACCTTCCAACCTAAAATTACGTGCTAAAAATGGTGTAAAAGATATTGATAAAGGGCTTTTAAATAATCCAAGTGTTACAGATGAAAAACAAATGGGGAAATATAAAGTTCCAACACTTAGAAACGTAGCTGTAACTGCTCCATATATGCATAATGGTGTATTTTCTGATTTAAGAACAGTTGTTGAGTTCTATGATAAATATAATAATAAAGATAGAACTATAAATAAAGAAACAAACAAAGCATGGGATGAACCTGAAGTTAAAGATACTATTTCACTAAAAGAGCTAAAAGCAAAAGAGTTAAGTGATAGAAAAGTTGAAGCATTAGTGGCTTTTATGGAACTTCTAACAGATGAAAAATATGAACATTTATTAAAAAGTAAAGTAAAGTAGTACTCTTTAAATAAGCTATTATATAAAAATAGATAAAATCGGAAAAAGGGCTCTTTTGAAAAGTAATTTAATAGTGTTTTTTCTTATTTCAAACATGTTTGCAAATGAAGCTGATTTAATGGATCTAAAAAGAAAAAAAAATGGATTGATAAATGATTATTCTTTACGAATATTTGAAGCTGAACAAAAAAATTTAAAACATAGAATAGAGTTTTTAGATAAAACATTAAAATGTTTTATTACATCAAAAAGCAAAAGAGATATTACAAACTGTAAAATAGCAGAGAGAAAAACTATTATGGATTTAATTAAAGGTTAGATTTTATTTTAACATATCCTAAAATATTTAGGATATGTCTTTTTGACTATATTTTATATAGAAATATATAGAATATTATCCTCTATTTTACTTTCATAAACTCCTGTACATCCACTATCATTTCCTAAAGCTTCACCACTTTTTAAATCTATTTCCCAGTTATGTAAAGGACAAGTTACTATTTTGTCATGAACTAAACCTTCACTTAATTTTCCTTTTTTGTGGGGGCATACATTGTTTATTGCAAAAATAGAGCCATCTCTTGTTTTAAATATTGCGATTTCAGTATCACCAATTTCTACTTTTCTTGATCCCATAAGAGGGATATTTTCAACTTCTGTGATTTTATACCATTTTGCCATTTTAAATTTGCTCCTTTGCTTCAAAACTGTGTGAGTCTTCTGGATTAATTACTATTGAATTAAACTCTTTAGTAAATCCATCTTCTATTGCTTTTGCCCAAGGGTCAACTTGTGCTGATTTTTGAGATATTTCGAACCTTAAAGCATAATATGCTACTTTTTGTTTATCTAACATCACATCTTTTACATACTGTAATCCAGTTCTTTCAACCCAATGAGCTGTTCTTTCCAAATAGTGAGCATCTTCTCTGTAAAATTGCATAAAGGCTTTTACATAAGTTAATAGTTCTTCATCTGTTTCTACTTTACAAAGAAAATCTGTAACTCGCACTTTTATACCACCATTTCCAGCAATTGAAATTTCCCATCCTGAATCAACTCCAATAATTCCTAAGTCTTTTATAGTTGCTTCTGCACAATTTCTTGGACATCCTGAAACTGCTATTTTGAATTTATGTGGAGTCCATGAACCCCATGTTAATTTTTCAATAATCACACCCATACCCATAGAGTCTTGAGTTCCAAATCTACACCATGTATTTCCAACACAAGTTTTTACGGTTCTAAGTCCTTTTGCATATGCTTGTCCTGAAACAAATCCAGCATCATTTAAATCTTTCCACATAGGAGCTAACTGCTCTTTTTTAACACCTAACATATCAAGTCTTTGACCACCTGTAAATTTAACAGTTGGAACATCATATTTAACAGCAATATTAGCAATATCTTTTAACTCTTGTGGACTTGTAAGTCCTCCCCAAATTCGTGGAACAACTGAGTAAGTTCCATCTTTTTGGATATTTGCGTACATTCTATCGTTTACCAAAGCTGATCTTTTATCATTTTTGTATTTATCATCATTATATTTTACAAGTAAGTAGTAGTTAATTGCTGGTCGGCATTTTGAACAACCATCTTGTGTGTTCCATTCAAGTGATTTAAAAACATCATAAACAGTTTCAAATTCACCATCATCAACAGCTTTTTTGATATCTTTATGTCCAAGTGTAGTACAAGAGCAAATTCCCTCTTCACAAGCGTTATATTCATCCCCTAAAGTATTTACTAAAATTTGCTCAACCAAACCAAGGCATGAACCACATGAAGCTCCAGCTTTTGTGCATGATTTTACATCGCTTAATGATTTTAAATCTTGCTCTTTAATAGCTTTTACAATATCACCTTTACAAACTCCATTACATCCACAAACTTCTTCATCATCACTCATAGCGTTTATGTCATTTCCACCATGACCGCTATCTCCACTTAAAGCTGATTTTCCAAATAGAATTTTTGTTCTTAAATCACTGATGTCTGTATGCTCTTTTAAAAGTTTTAAATACCATGAAGCATCTGCTGTATCTCCATAAAGAACAATTCCAATAATTTTATTATCATAAATTACAAGTTTTTTATAAATTCCAACTTTTTCATCAAGTAATATTAAATCCTCAGTTGTAACATCCCCTAAATAATCACCTGCAGAAAATAAATCAACACCTGAGATTTTAAGTCTAGTTGATAATGTAGATCCATCATATCCATCTGTTTTTTTATTGGCTAAAACTTTTGCAAGAACTTTTGCTTGTTCATATAAAGGAGCTACCAAACCATAAGTATTTCCCTTATGTTCAACACATTCTCCAATAGCAAAAATAGAGTCATCATTTGTTTTTAAGAAATCATCTACAATAATTCCTTTATTTGTATAAAGTTCTGCTTCTTTTGCTATTTGTGTATTTGGAACAATTCCTGTTGCAAAAACAACTAAGTTTGACTCAACACTAACACCATCTGTGAAACTTACATTTTCAACAATACCATCACCACTTATTTCATCAATAGTAGTATTTAATTTAAACTCAATTCCATAAGATTCAAGATTTTTTTGAAGTAATCTTCCCCCTGTAGAGTCAAGTTGTTGAGAAAGTATACTTCCACTTCTATGAACTAAAATTGTTTTAATTCCATGCATTGCAATTCCATAAGCAGCTTCCAGTCCTAGAAGTCCACCACCAACAACAACTGCTGTTTTATCTTTTCTAATTGTGCTAATAATTGCATCAACATCTGCTTTTGTTCTAAAAGCAATAACATTTTCAAGCTGGCTTCCTTTTGTTTTTGGAATAAAAGCTTTTGAACCTGTTGCTATTAAAAGTTTGTCATAAGATTCTATTTTCCCACTTTGACTTTTGATTGTTTTACTATTTTTATCTATTGATATAACTTTATCACCTTTATTTAAAGTGATGTTATTTTGTTCATACCATGATTGATGATTGATAATTGTATCTTCAAAAGTTTTTTCGCAAGAAAGTATATACGATAACATGATTCGATTATAATTTACGTGAGGTTCTTCACCATAAATAGTGATTTCATATTTATCTTTATTTATTTCCAAAAGGTCTTCGATGGTTCGAAGTCCACTCATTCCATTTCCGATTACTACTAGTTTTTCTTTCACTTTGTATCCTTTTTATCTTCTATAATAATTATGACAAAGATGTGATTTTTTTTGTGATTTTTTTTGTATATAAAATAATCAATTAACTTAATTTTTAATTAATATTCTTAAAACAACTAGTCAATACTTTATATTTATCTATAAAAAATGCTATTTTAAGCTTTAAATTACATTAAAAATGATTACTTAAGAATAAGTATTAAAATAATCATTGAAAGAATAAAAGATATTCCTTGCCAAAAAACGACAGGATTTCTTTCTATTATTGCAGGCTTTTTTTTATTTAAGTATTTTTTATTTGGATGATATAAATCATATATAAATTCTGATATTTCATTATATCTATTACTTGGATTTACACTTAGAGCTTTTTTCAAAGTTTCATCAATCCATATTGGAAATTTAGGATACAAAGATTGGTAAGTCAATCTATTTTGAGCTGTTTTATTTTGGCATCTAGCAACTTGAACTCCATAAGGAAGTTCACCTGATAATATTTGATAAACAATAACTCCCAATGAAAATAAATCGCTTTTAGAAGTTCCACTTTCTTGTAAGAAATATTCAGGAGCAGAATAAAGTGCTGTTCCTTGAAGATTTTCTTGTTCTAAATTTATATTTGATTCAATTAGTCCTTCAACTTTTGTTGCTCCAAAATCAATAATTTTTATGCAATTATTCGAATCAATCATAATATTGTGAGGACGCAAGTCTTGATGTATCATCTCTAATTTGTGAAAAGCATTCAAGCCTTTTGCAATTTGTTGAGCTATAGTTCTTACTATTTCTATTTTTGGATTTGGATTATCAATCATCCATTGAGTTAAAGTTTGCCCTTGAATATACTCTGTTATATTATAAAGATAATCACTTTTTCTAGTTGATATATAAGATTTAACTACGTTTTCATTATTGATTCTTCGTGCTATCCATTCTTCTAACATAAATCTTTCAAGATATGCTAAATCATCTTTTAAGTCAATTGAGGGAATTTTTAATGCAAGTAAAACTTGTGTTTGGATATCTTTTACAAGATAAATATGACTTCTACTACTATGACTTAATTCTCTAATGATTTCATATCCATCAAAAGTTTCTCTAGCTTCTAAAATAGGAGGTAAAACTCTTTCATGAAGTTGTTTTTGGATTTCATCTATATTTTTTACTGCTAGATTATCTACTTTTAAAATTTGAATTGTTAAGTTATCATCACTTTGATTTTCATAGGCTAAATCTGAAATTAATTTTGCAGCAACTTGTAAATCATGAATATTCTCATTTACAATTTTTGTAATAATTTCATTTGATACAAACTCATAAATTCCATCACTCATTAAAAAGAAAATATCATCTATTTCAACACTTACTGTTTCATAATCCATATTTAAATTTGAATCCATTCCCATAGCACGACTAAGATAACTTTTGTCTTTTGATATGTAAACCCTATGATCTGTTGTAAGTAGTTCAATATTTTCATTTCTTAATCTATAAATTCTTGTATCTCCTAGATGAAAAATATGTGCAGTAGTTGATTTAATAATCATTGCACTAAAGGTGCATACATAACCTTTATTTAAATCTAAGTGATATTTATCTTGTCTGTTTTGAGAATATAACCATGAATTTGTAGCTGTTAAAACAGTTTGTGCAGATTTTTTTACAGACCATGAATCACTAGTCGCAAAATAATCTTCTAAAAAACTAACAACACAAACTTTACTTGCCTCTTGGCTTACTTGACTACTGCTTATTCCATCTGCAATTGCAATTGCCACACCTTTATTTGTAAGCTGTGGTTCATTTGGAATATGGACATCATAAAAGTCTTGGTTAATTTCTTTTCGACCTTTATGTGAGTATTGACCTATTGATACTTTTAGTTGATTATTCATTTCACTACTTTTTAGTAATTTTATAAAGCCTTTAAATCTTATGTTTTAAATTATTAAAATCTTAAATAAATTAACACTTTAATAGTTTAAAAAAAGGAAGTATGGTATACTTCCTCTTTTTTTAATAGTAAATTCTATTTTCTATCTAATGTTCTTTTTGAACCTGTTTTAACATGTGTATAATAAATAGCTAATCCAACAAATAATAAACCACCAACTAAGTTACCTAATGCAACTGGTAATTCATTCCATAATAAATAATCTGAAATTGTAAAGTTACCACCCATAATTAAAGAGAAAGGGAATAAAAACATATTTACAATTGAGTGCTCAAAGCCCATGTAAAAGAACAACATAATAGGCATCCACATTGCTAACCATTTCCCAGAAACAGAAGTTGAAATCATGGCTCCAACTACACCCATAGAAACCATCCAGTTACATAACATTCCTCTAATAAATACTGTTAGCCATCCATCAAGTCCATATGCAGAATAACCCACAGTTCTAGCTTCACCAATTGATGCCACTTTTGCAGCAATTGCTCCACCATCTGTATTAAATCCATATGTAAAAATAAAAGCCATCATCACAGCAACCGTAAATGCCCCACCAAAATTACCAAGTGCAACTAAACCCCAATTTCGTAAGATTTCTTTGATTGTAACTCCTGGTCTTTTATCAATCCAAGCTAATGGAACTAAAGTAAATACCCCTGTTAATAAATCAAATTTCATTAAATATAACATAATAAATCCAACAGGGAATAGTAAAGCTCCTAGTAAAGCATTTCCTGTTTGTGTTGCAACCGTAATTGCAAAAACTGCTGCTAGTGCTAAAATTGCACCGGCCATATACGCTCTAATTAAGGTGTCTTTTGTAGACATGTAAATCTTTTGTTCCCCAGCATCTACCATTTTTGTAGCAAACTCAGATGGTTCAATATAAGCCATGATAATCTCCTTTTTTGTTTCTTATAGTCTTATTTTTTTAACAAAGTAATTAAAACAAGAAAAGTGAGGAAAAAAATGTGAAAATAAAAAAAAGCTGTATAAAATATAGACATTGATTTAAATATCTTCTGTTTACTTTGTTTTATAATAAAAATAAAAAAAGGTTAAGAAATTAAAAAATCTATAATATATCTATTTATATTCTTTTTATTATCGCTATTTTTTATAATTGGTTATACAATAAAAAATTCATATACAATTCAAGAGCAACTTTTAAGAGATAGTTTAAAAAGTAAAGCTATTGCAATATTTGATTTAATTGTTGATATGAGGCATTGGAATGCTCAATATGATGGTGTTTATGTAAAATCAGAAAAATTAGAACCAAATCCATATTTAAATCCAAACTCTATAAAATCAGCAAATAATGAAACAATGGTTTGGGTAAATCCTGCATTTATGACAAGACAAATATCTGATATTGCTAGTCTTCGAGATGGTTTTAAACTAAAAATCACAAGTAATAAACTTATAAATAAAAACAATGCCCCAGATGAAGATGAAAAAAAGATTCTAGATCAATTTGATATAAATCCAAATATTCCATATTGGTGGGAAATAAAAAATAATGAGTTTAAATTTATAGGTGCTTTAAAAACAGAACAAGCATGTTTGGTTTGTCATGCAGCACAAGGGTATAAAGTAGGGGATATAAGAGGTGGAATTAGTGTAACTTTTGATGTAAAAAAAGAGTTTGAACAATTAAATGAAATAAATAAAGATAAAGAGCAAACAATCATATTTTTAATAATTGCTGCAATTGGAGCAATTATAACTTTGCTTATTCATGAAAATACAAAAAGAATTAATGAACAAAAAATTTCAAAACTGAATGAATCTTTAGAAATAAAAGTAAAAGAATTAGATGATTTTAATCAAACACTACATAATAAAGTGAAGATTGAAATAGAAAAACAAAGGGAAAAAGAAAATCTTTTAATTCAGCAATCAAAATTAGCAGCTCTAGGAGAAATGATAGGAAATATTGCCCACCAATGGAGACAGCCAATAGGAGCAGTTAGTGCTATTATGATGAATATAAAGTGGACTGCAATTTCTCAAGGTGTAGATAAAAAATTCTTAGATGAAAGAATGAATGAAGCAAATGAACAGTTAAAATATATGTCACAAACAATAGATGATTTTAGAAATTTTTTCAAACCAAATAAAGAAAAAGAGTATTTTGATTTAAAAAATGAAATTAAAAAAGCCTATAAAATTTCCCAAGAATCACTACTTTATAATAATATTAATCTTCAAATATTTTCATCAAGTACAATTACAGTTTATGGTTATGCAAATGAGTTTTCTCAAGTTGTTTTAAATCTTATATCAAATGCAAAAGATGTTTTAATTGAAAGAAAAGTTGAAACTCCAAGAATTGAAATTCACACTTCTCAAGATGATAAAAATATATATTGTGAAGTAAAAGATAATGGTGGCGGAATTGAAGAAAAATATATAAATAGAATATTTGAACCATATTTTACTACAAAACAGCATCAAGGAACGGGGATTGGCTTATATATTTCAAAGGAAATAATTCAAAAACATATGCAAGGAACACTAGAAGTTAAAAATATAAAGAATGGAGCAAGTTTTATAATTTGTTTACCTATACAAAAGGATGAAAATGCAAATACTTGAAAGATTAAAAAATAAAACAATTTTACTCGTTGAAGATGAAAAAGTAATAAGAGAAAATATATCATCCATGTTGAAGTTTTTTTTCAAGGAAGTTTATGTGGCAATTGATGGATATGATGGTTTGGATAAGTATGAAAATTATCTTCCTGATATTATAATGACAGATTTAAAAATGCCAAATATGAGTGGTTTTGAACTAATTAAAGAGTTAGAAAAAAGAGCAAGTAAGTCATATACAATAATTGTATCTGCTCATACAGATACAGAGCTTTTAATAGAAGCTATAAATAAAGGTGTACATAGATATCTAATAAAACCAATAACAGAAGATGAACTTTTTGAGGCTTTTAATGCATATTTTGAGAAAATAGATAAAATCTTACCCCAAAGTGTTCAGTTAGAAACAAATATGTATTTTGATTTAAATAAAAATCAAATTATATTAGAAGGTGAAGAATTACACTTAAATAAAAAAGAAACACTTTTAATGAAACTTTTATGTAGTGATATAAATAAAAGTTTTTCTTATGAAGAAATAGAGTATCAAGTATGGGGAAGTGATTCTATGAGTTTAAGTGCCATTAGAAGTGTTGTTAGGGATTTAAGAAAAAAAATAGGGCAGGATTATATTATTAATATTTCAGGACTAGGGTATCGTTTGAGGTAGATTGTTTTTTTAAATCTTTTTTCTATATAATATTATATTTTATATAGAAAAAATATAGTTTGTAATTCAAAAATTAGTACTGAAAAAGTATTTTAAATATAGTCTATCTTTATTATGAATTATAATTTAATATATTTTAATCATAATATAATCATCTTCTTGTTCTGATTCAACAACAAAACCTAAGCGCGTATATAAGCTTTTGGCTTTTTCATTATTTTTTTGAACTTCAAGACGTAAACTTTTTTGTGTTATTAGAACTTGTTTAATTAATAAATTTAGAACTTTAGTTCCTACTCCTATCTTTCGGTATTTTGGTAGAATTTGAATACCAGCTATAAATAACTCATTATCTGTTTCTACTAAACGTAAACGACCTATTTTTTCTAAATCAAGCTCAATAACATAAGTACTACTATTTAAAAAATCACCATTAATTTCTTGAAAAATTCTTTTTTTACATTCTTCAATTTCAGAAGTTTCAATATTTTCTATTTCATCTATATCTGATAGTATTAATGCTTTTACTAAAACATCAATATCATCTTTATCTGCAATTCTCAATTTCAAACTATCCATTTGAAAATCCCTCTTATTAAAATTCTATTTCTATATTAGAAAGCTTTTATTATAATAGAAAATATTGAGATTAGCTAGATATGGTATTAAAGTTGCCTGTCAGCTTTTTCAAATTTGAGGTAGATTTCTGTTTTCTACCTCGATTAAAAACAAATTGACACTAATCAAGATAAAAATTGTCCTATTTAATTATAATCCGATTATTAATAATTAAAGGAATCAAATGTTTAATTTAAAATCACTATATTTTAGAATGACAATCATTCATTACATCGGAATTATAATTCTTCCTTTGAATGCATTTTTATTTACAACTACAACTATTTCACAAATTATTCAAGTTATTATTGCTCTTGCACTTATTGTTCATGAATTAGATGAAAGAAAAAATGGAAAACTTCTATCTCAAGAATTAGTAAAATTTCTTAAAAATATGGATAATAAAAATGTAAGCTTAGAAATAAATACTTCAATGTCAAGTGAATATACACAAATAAAAGAGGTAATTGACAAAAGAGAAAGGGATCTTCTAAGAAAAGAAAATGAAGAATCACTTTTAATTCAAGAAGCAAAACAGGTAATGGATAAAGTAAAACATGGTTTATATTCAGATGTAATAAGTTCAAGTACATCAAATAAATCATTAGAAGAGTTTAAAGAAGCTGTAAATGAAATGATTGTTGAAATGAGGGTACATTTTTCAACTGTAAATAATATATTAGAGAAATATACAAATTATGATTATCGAGAAAAACTTAAATTAGAAGGTATTTCTCAAAAAGGTGAATTTCAACTTTTAGTTAATGCTGTTAATAAATTAAAAGAGGCTATTACTCAAATGTTATTGGAAAATAAAACAAATGGAATTTCTCTTCAAAATTCATCAGAAGTTTTATTACATAATGTAGATAATCTTAATTCTTCTTCAAATGAAGCTGCCTTAAGTCTAAAAAATACAGCATTAGTATTAGAAGAAATAACTCAAAATGTAGATAGAACTTCAACTCAAACTATACAAATGTCAAGCCTTGCAAATGCTGTTGTTAGTTCTGCAAATGAAGGATTAGCTTTGGCTTTTAAAACAACAAAAGCAATGGATGAAATAAATGAAAAAGTAAGTGCTATTAATGATTCAATCATAGTCATTGATCAAATAGCTTTTCAAACAAATATATTATCTTTAAATGCAGCCGTTGAAGCAGCAACGGCAGGAGAAGCTGGTCTAGGCTTTGCAATAGTTGCACAAGAAGTTAGAAATCTAGCAAATAGAAGCACCCAAGCAGCACGTGAAATAAAAAACTTAGTTGAATCTGCAAATGTAAAAGCAAATGAGGGTAAGACTATTGCTAGTGATATGATTCAAGGTTATACAAATTTAAATAGTAATATTGATAAAACAATCGAATTAATAAGTGATGTATCAAATACTTCAAAAGAGCAACAAACTGGAATTATAAAAATAAATGAAGCAATAAACACACTTGAAAAACAAGTTCAATCAAATGCTGAAGTATCATCTCAAGCAAACAACATAGCTTCTAAAACATCAAATATTGCTAATAAAATTGTAGATAATGCTAATAAAAAAGAGTTTGAAGGAAAAGATAGTATTAGCTGTAAAAGATGTAGTTAAGTATGATAAATAAAGGAATATTACAATGGATTTAAACTATCGAAAAATAAATAATTTAAATGAGAGAAATTATAAGAAATTACTAAAAAACTATAAATTCAATCAAGAAGATGCCTCTTGTTTAAAGAGTTTAAGAAGTGTTGTAAATAATTACTCAAAAGAGTTATTAAGTGGATTTTATAAATTTATCTTTGAATTTGACCACGCTCGAATGTTTTTGCATAATAAAGAAATTTTATTAAGACATGAAAGAGGTATTCAAAAATGGTACTTAAATCTTTTTTCTGGAGTATATGATGAAAACTACTTTGAGAAATTATATATAATTAGTGAGATTCATGTTCGTATAGGGTTACCTGCACATTATGTTAATGCTGCATTTAGTTATGTACGAGGATTTTTAAAAAATATTTTAATTAAAGAAAAAAAATATGAAGTTTTAGGCTCAGTTGATAAAATAATAGATATTAATCTGGATATTTTAACTATTGCTTATAGAGAAGAAGAACAAAGTAAACTTGTAGATGATATTGTATTTTTAAAAAATGTTGTTGAGAATTCAAATATCGAACCATATTTCCAAGGTATTTATGATGCTAAAACTACAAAAATAAACAAGTACGAATCTTTGATGAGATTAATTGATCCAAAAAGTAAAGAAGTTTTTTCGGTATTTTCTTTTTTACAAACAGCAAAAAAAATAAAATTGTATGAAAAAATGATGGAAATTATGATAGAAAAAACATTTGAAATAGCTTGCCCTTTAAATATGGAATTTAGTATTAATTTGTGTTATGAAGATATTTCAAATAGATACTTTAGAGAATATATTTATAAAAAAATCAATACTTGTAATAAAGCAGAAAATATTATCTTTGAAATACTAGAATCTGATTTTATAGAAGATTTTAATATTGTAAAAGATTTTGCCACACATGTTAGAACCTTTGGATGTAAAATTGCTATTGATGATTTTGGAAGTGGATATTCAAGTATGGAAAATATTTTAAAATTAAAGCCTGATATTATAAAAATAGATGGTTCTTTAATAAAAAACATTGATACATCGCTAGAATCAAAAACAATTGTAAAAAATATTGTAAATATGGCAAAGGAATTAAATGCAAAAACAGTTGCAGAGTATGTTCTCTCAAAAGAGGTTTATGAAGTTGTAAAAACCTTGGATATTGATTTCTTACAAGGATTTTATTTGGCTGAGCCTGAGGCTATAGAAGTCTTATAATTAATCAATTTCTAATATACCAGATGAAAAGGTAATTTGATAATTTTATTAAATCTTTCTTTAGATATATTATTTTAGACTATTTACAAAAATAGGATAAAAATTCCTATTTTGTAGTTTTTATTTTCTCAAAAGTATTAGCAGTAAAATTATTTTCATCCTTAACTACAATATGCTCCAAAACCCCAGCAACTTCACCTTCTTGAAAAACAATCCCATTAGGAACTTTAATACTATGAAGTTGAACTGCACATTGTTTATAATTTGGCTCAAATGATTTTGGGTCAAACTCTGCTTTAGTGATAGTATTTATTAGCTGTTCATTGTAGTGAAAGGGTACGAAAATACTTCCTATTCTTATATTTTGAGACTCTTTTACTATGATGTTATTTATTCTTCCTCTAATTGAGCTTATATCTATTCTATCTCCGTTTGATACTTCTAGTTTTTTTGCATCGACTGGATTTATTTCAATCCATGCTTCTGGAGCTAGGTCATTTAGTATTGAAATGGTTTTTGTTTTTGTTCTTGTGTGCCATTGTTCTACTGTTCTTCCTGTGTTTAAAGTTAAAGGAAAATTACTATTACATGGCTCACTTAGTGGTAGCCAATCAAGAGCTAGAAGTTTTGCTTTTCCATCTTGGGTTGGGCATGGCATATTTTCATCATAAAGCCGTGCTTTTCCTTTTGGATACTTTTCATTACATGGCCATTGGATTCCTCCAAGTTCTTCGATTAGTTCATAACTCATTCCTGAGTAATCACATAGTCTTCCCGAACTTACTTTCTTCCATTCATTAAAAGCATCTCTTGGTTGCTTCCAGTTTGGATATAGCCTTTCATTTACACCTTCAAAATATTTTGAAAATTCTAATACGATATTAAAATCACTTTTTGTATCTGCTAATGGTTCAACAGCTTTTCTTGCATAGTTACATCTTCTTTCACTATTTGTATAAGTTCCTTCTTTTTCACTCCAAGTGGCTGCACTAAATACAATATCAGCTTTTAATGAAGTTTCACTTTTGAAAGCATCTTGAACCACTAATAGTTCTAGTTTATTTAAAGCTCGTCTTAGTTTCTTTTGGTCTGGATATGATACTAGTGGATTAGTTGCTACTAACCATAAAGCTTTTATTTCTCCACTTTCAATAGCATCTATAATTTGTGGATATGAATATCCTCTTTTTGTAGGCACATCTTCAAGGGGAACATTTACAAGTGTTGCGTATTCTTCTCTATCATAAGAACTTGCAAAGTTTCTGTATCCAGGTAGTGATGAGGTAAAGCCAGTTTCCCTTGTACCCATAGCGTTACATTGTCCAGTTATAGAAAATGCTGTTGCACCTTCACGTCCTATGTTTCCAGTTATAAGGGCTAAATTACAAATTGAGCTTACTGTATCTGTTCCTATTGAGCTTTGATTTACTCCCATTGTCCATGCACTCATAGCCTTGGGTGCTTTTGCATAAACACGAGCTAGTTCATATAAATCTTTTACATCAATTCCCGTGATATTTGCTACATCTTGGGGTTTATAGTTTTCTAAAATATGTTTTCTGAATTCTTTATATCCACTTGTTCGATCTTTTATAAACTTCTCATTTTCCCAACCTTGTTCAAGTATGATGTGACAAAGTCCATTCATAAGAGCTAAATCACTTCTTGGATTTATAGGAACATACATATCAGCCATATTTGCAGTTTTTGAAAATCTAGGATCAACTACGATTATAGTCGGTTTTTTACCAGTGATTTTTTTGTTTTTTGCAATATGAAGTTTTAAAATAGGGTGATTATCAGCTATATTTGCACCAATTAACATAATCACATCAGCATGAGAAAAATCTTCATAAGCTCCAAGAGGACCATCACTTCCAAATGTTTGTTTATATCCCATTACTGCACTTGCCATACATAAAGTTGTATTTCCACAGTAGTTATTTGTTTTAAGTCCTAGTTGTACAAATTTCCCAAGTGTATAAAACTCTTCTGTTAGAAGTTGTCCTGTTGACACGATTGCAACTGCACCATTTCCATGAATTGATTGAATATCTTTAAACTTATCACTTGTAGTTTTAAAAACTTCAGCCCAAGAAGATGGAACTAATTGACCATTTTTTCTAATCATTGGACTTGTGTATCTATTTTCACTATGAACCATTTCATGCTCACTTAATCCTTTTGGACAAAGTGTTCCCATGTTTACAGGATGTGCTGGATCACCTTTTGTATAAACTGGCTTTGCATCTTTTACACCAATATAAAGTCCACATCCAACACCACAATATCCACAAGTTGAACGAACCCATTTATCAGGAGCTTTTGAAAGGGCAACTTTTCCAAACTTTTTATCATCTGTAAGTGCGTATTTTTCGTTTTTTATATCTACACCTAAAAAATCTTTTAGATTAAAGTTTTTAATTTTATTTAGCATATTAGTTCCTTTGATTTCCAGCGAAGAAATTTCCAGCAAGTCCCTGTGCAACTGCTGTTTTATAAAATAAAAGTCTTGATACAATTTCACTTGAAAAAGAGATAATAAGTGAAAGAGTTAAAACTAATACTGTTGTAGAATAATTTCCACTTGCAAGTAATAACATAGCAAATAATGGTAATCCTAAAGCTCCCACATATAAAGACCTAGCTCTAAAATCTGTATGTTTAGCAAAATGTTTTTCATATAAGATTTTTGTTTTGTTTAGTTGATAAAAGTTTTTAGTTTTATCATCTAGATTTACATAAAAATCTTTTTGTTTTTTAAACTCTTCATATTGGAAATAAGCTATAAATAAAGCAAATGGTAAAACAACACCTGCTGTTGTAAATTGTTCATTTAAAACTAAAATCAAAGAGATAAGTAATAATCCAATATATGAAACATAGAAAAATATTTTTGTAGTCTCTTTTTTATTCCATGAAGGACGAGCCTTTATTCTATAAATCATAGATTGTGCATAAATACCATAAGTTCCAAGAGCTAGAACACCAAGCTCTATAATAAATCTAAACCCTTGTGAAACCTCAAAGAAGAATAGGGCAATTAAAAGAGTTAGTCCACCTGCATATAATCCTAAAGCTAAAGCTTCACGACTAAGCCATGAAGTTTTGATATTTTTCATAGCTGTATAGGCTAAAATAGGGCGACCAAGATGAAGTGCAGATAAAGGCAATCCAATGGCAGCTGGTAAAAATACTGCAATAATCATCCATAAACTAGGTGCTGCTAATTCAAATCCAAGAAGATTTATAAACTCTCCTAAAACTAAAGCTGCAAATCCACCAAAAGATATTTGTGTTAAAACTGTCATAAATACCAAAGGCCATTCACTATGGTTTGGTTTTATAATATGAGCATCAGCAGGTGTCATATCAGCAGTTTCATTTATTGTATATCTTGTAGTTGGTTTTGTAATATCTATATCTGGAAGGTTTGGAGCGATTCCTTGATTTGCCATATCAACTTCAAGCCATTCTTTTACATTTACTATTTCAATAGCTATTGCTCCTGATGGACAGGCTTGCACACATGCAGGAGTTTGACCAACATCTAGTTTTTCATGACACATATGACATTTTGTCACAATTCCTCTGTCAGCATTAAATACGGGAACTTCATAAGGACAATTCCAAGTACAGTATTGACATCCAATACAGCTATCATCATCATGAAAAACTATTCCATTATCAAATTTTATATATGAGTTTGTAGGACATCCAATTAAACACTCAGGTTCTATACAGTGATTACATGACATCGAATTGAAGTGATTTTTTACATTTGGGAATATTCCACTTTGTGTTTCACCAACTCTTCTCCATTTTATATCTGCTTCATTTCCATTTTGTTCATTACAAGCAACTTCACAACAATGACATCCAATACAAGCAACCGCATCAAAGTGAAATCTGTATTGTTCTCCCTCTTTAGGTTTTGGAATATCAATTGAATAGTTTCCACATTGCATAGAAGTATCTGCTTTATGTTCTAAAAAACTCTCTAATGGTGTTTGTTCATTTGTGCTCATGATTAAAGTCCTACACTTTCATGTATTTGCTCAATTGATAAAGTTGATAAAAATCTTGAATCAAAGCTTTCAAAACTTTCATTTTCATCTCTATGTGTTTTGTAGATATTTAATAACTCTTTTACCACTTCTTGAGCTTTTGGTATTGCAATGGCTTTTGTTAGTTGTCTAGCTTCTAACACTGAAGTTGTAGCTTTCCCTCCTATAAATATTTTTACACCATCACAAAAATTCCCATTTTCATCTTTTACTTTTGCCCCTTCAAATCCAATATCTGCCACTCCATGAACCCCACATCCTTTTGGACATGCTGACCAGTACATTCTAATTTTTGCATTTGAAATTGGAACATGAGTATTTAAATATAAAGCCATTTCTATAGCATCTGCTTTATTTGCAATTACTCCAAAAGAGCACTCATTTACTCCTGCACAGGCTATTTGATTATTAAAATAAATATTATGAAAAGAGTCAAATTTTTTATAAATAATTGAATCTTTAATTAATTGTACATTTTCATCATCAGTGATTATAAAAAAGCTTTGTTCATGGGTTAGTCTTATAATTGAGTTTGTTTTTTCCATTAAAGTACTTAAAACTTCTAAGTCTTCGGCACTAAAAATACCTGCAGGAATTGAAAAATAAACAGCAGTTTTATTATCTTTTAGTTTTATTGTTGAAGTATTATCTATCTTATATTCATCTTTTACAAGAAGTTCTCCTGCTGTTTTTAAAGCAATACCAGAAGTTTCTATAATAGCTTTTTCAAACTCAATAATGCCAATCTCATCTAAAAAATAAGTCATTCTATTTTTATTTCTATTATCTCTAAATCCATATTTTTTAAATAAATCAAC